>DASPTB010000187.1:0-2975 GCA_035623615.1 Actinomycetota bacterium | reverse complement strand
GTGCTGGTCGGGCTCGTCCTCGTGGTGGGTGCCGCGGTCTGGGGAGGGTCCCATCCCCCGGCGGTCGCGCCGAGCCACGGCAGCCGGCTCACGTTCGCCGACTACGACGCGAACGGGGTTTTCTACATTCGTCCCTCGTCGTGGCACGCGACGAGCACCTCGCCCGCTGCGGACCTGGTGCCCGAGGGAGCGCTCTGGGCCGTGGCGTTCGAAGGGCCTTCCGGAGGCGCCGACTCGGTCGCGGTCGCGCGGTTTCCCGGGACCGATCCAGGAACGCCGGCTGCTCGCGAGCGCGCGGCGAACGCAATCGCGGGCGCGTACGACCATCTGCTGTTGTTGCCCGGCATTCCAAGGGTGCGACCCGTCTCCGCCACGTATCCCACGTATTCGCACTCGGTCGAAGTGTTCCTCCAGGACACGGCCTCGTCGTCGCCCGGTCCCAAGCAGTGGTTTCTCGGCGACGTGGTCTTCACCCCGCACGGCCGCTATGTGATCTCCTGCCAATCGCACACTTCGGAGGCCGACGTCGACGCGCGGTGCGGCAACGTGCTCCAGACGTTCCGCGAGACCGGGTTCGCGCTGCCCCCCGGCGCGCGCTCGATCCACGACGTGATGGCGAAGGTGGTCGAGCCATGGCGATCGGGCGACCTCGCAGCAGCCGCCCCGTTCGCAACCCCGGACGTCCTTCACGAGCTCGGCGCGCTCCGCCCGCCCACCGATCGGGTTTCCGCGACCTGCTACTCCGTCGGCGGCGGCGTGACCGGGTTCACGTGCGCGTATCAGCGGACCGGGCGAACCGTTACGGCGTTTCAAGTGCGGGTGGTGGACGGCCAGTGGAAGGTGGCGGCTGTCGGCGACTGCGCCGGGACGCTGGCGAACTTCAAGTGCTACAGCCTCGCGAAACCAGGCTGATGGCGATCGGTCAGCAACCACCGCCGGCCCCCGGCAGATCCGGGTGGAGCCGACCCCTGTTCACCCCCGACCCCAACGCGGGACCGGACCCCTTCGAGCACTCGTATCCGCCATGGCTGACGACGGGCATTGTGGGAGCCATCACCGGCGCGATCATCGGGGGCTTGGTCGTCTTCACGGTGGTCGGCAACTCCGCGGTGCAGCCCATCCCCGTCGCTCCGCCGACCGTCGTTGCACCGTCGAGCGGGCCGATCGCGGTGGCCACGCCGGGCGTCCTCGGGCCGATCGTTCAAGGCACAATCGGCCACTTCGATGCGCGCGGCGTCGCGTTCGAGTACCCGACGACGTGGGTGAACATGACGCGCGTGGTCCGTGCCCACATGCCGCGCGGCCGTGTCGCGTGGAACGCGATCCTCGGCGGCGGGCTCGCCACGTTCGCCGTCGTTGCCGCCTATCCGGGGAGCGATCCCGGGACGCCGAAGGCGCGGTCGCGCGTCACCGAGGCGATCATCCAGGACGTCGGCGGCCAACTCGGCGCCCCCTATGCCGGCCGCCCAAACCCGTTGGGGTCGCTCGCGTTCCCGGCGTTCTCATACTCGCTGAACGGAACCCCGGCTGCCGGCGGCACGCCGTACCGGGTGGATGGATACGTGCTCTTCGGGCCGCGGACCCGCTACGTGATCCAGTGCCAGGTCGAGGGGAACGACCCGACCGACTTCTCCCGAGGATGCGCCCACATCGCGTACTCGATGCGTCAAACCGCTCCCCCGACGGGCGCCGCGACGGCCATCGAGGCGGCGAGACGCCTCTTCGCGGCCTGGCGCGCCGGCAACGAGCCGGCCGCCCACCGCACCGCGTCGGCCGACGCCGTCGCCCAGCTCTTCGGAGTCTCGCCCACGAACCTCGAGCAGGCGCCCCAGGTGTGCTCGGCGTCGGGCATCGTGGACACGGTCGCGTGCGAGCCGGCGGCGCGGGACGCGGAATGGCTCGAGTTCCTCGTCCAGCGCTTCGGCGACGTTTCCATCGTGACGCAGACGCTGTGGTGCTCGACTGCGGACGGCTTCAGCCGCTGCAACTCCCTGGCCCCGTAGGCGCTGCGCCCGAAGGTATCCTCTCTTTCGTGAGCGAACCGCCGACGATGCGGGCGTTGCGCAAGGTGGAGGCGGGCCCCGGCGCGCGCCTCGAGGAGGTTCCCCGGCCCGAGCCCGGCCCGGGTGAAGTACTCGTCAAGACCCAGGCCGCGTCGATCTGCGGAACCGACCTCCACATCTACGAGTGGGACGCGTGGGCGGCCGGCCGAATCCACACGCTGCCCATGACGTTCGGCCACGAGGTCGCCGGCGAGGTCGTCGCCGTCGGCTCCGAGGTCCACCATCCGCCGGTCGGGACGTTCGTCGCCGTCGAAACCCATCTCTTCTGCGGCCACTGCCGCATGTGCCGCACCGGCCGGGCCCACATTTGCGAGAACCTGCGGATCGTCGGCGTCGACGTCGACGGCGTGTTCGCCGAGTACGTCGTCGTGCCGGCCGTCAACGCGTGGGAGGTCGACCCGCGGATCCCTCCCGAGTCCGCGTCGGTGCAAGAGCCCTTCGGCAACGCCGTCCATACCGTGTTCGCCGGCGACGGCTCGGACCTCGAGCTCGCCACCGTCGTGATCCTCGGGTGCGGGCCGATCGGGCTCTTCGCCGTCGGCGTCGCCCGCGCCGCCGGCGCCCGCCAGGTGATCGCCGTGGAGCCCAACGATTTCCGGCTGAACCTCGCCAAGCAGATGGGGGCCGACGTCTTGATCGACCCGGCGAAGGACGACCCTGTCGAGGCCGTCCGCGCGGCCACCGACGGACGCGGCGCGGAAGTCGTCCTGGAGATGTCGGGCGTCCCGAAGGTGATCGATCAGGGGACGCACATGCTCGATCACGGGGGAAGGATGTCGCTTCTCGGCCTGCCGCCGGGGCCCGTGACGCTCGACCTGACCGACCAGGTCATCTTCAAGGAAGCGCGCCTGCTCGGCGTCACCGGCCGCGAGCTGTTCCGCACGTGGGAGCAGACAACGACCCTGCTCGCGA
>DASPTB010000185.1:0-5124 GCA_035623615.1 Actinomycetota bacterium | reverse complement strand
GACATCCCCGAGAAGAACGGGTTGTCGACCACGCCCGTCGTGAACATGTGGTGGGCCCACACCGCCATCGACAGTCCCGCGATCGACATGGAGGCCAACACGAATCCGGCGTAGCCGAAGATCGGCTTGCGTGAGAACACGGGGATGACGTCCGTGACGATGCCGAAGAACGGCAGCACCATGATGTAGACCTCGGGGTGCCCGAAGAACCAGAACAGGTTCTGGTACAGGACCGCCGACCCCCCGAACGCCGGGTTGTAGAAGTGCCCGCCGAAGTGCCGGTCGATGAACAACATCGCGAGCGCCGCCGCCAGCGGCGGAAACGCCACCAGGATCAGGAGCGACGTGATCAGCATGTTCCAGGTGAACAGGGGCAGCCGCCACATGGTCATCCCGGGGGCGCGCAGCATGAAGACGGTGGCCATCAGGTTGACCGCGGTGAGGATCGAGCCGGTGCTCACGCACAGGATTCCCATGATCCACATGTCGGTGCCCGCGCCCGGGCTGAACTGGCTGTCCGACAGCGGCGCGTAGAACGTCCAGCCGGCCGACGCCGCGCCGTGGGAGGACAGGAACGATGAGTAGATGGTCAGTCCTCCGCCGACGAACAGCCACACCGAGAGCGCGTTCAGTCGGGGGAACGCCATGTCGGGGGCGCCGATCTGCAAGGGCACGAAGTAGTTCGCGAAGCCGAGCCCGATCGGCGCGATGACCAGGAACACCATCGTCGTGCCGTGGATGGTGAAGATCTGGTTGTACTCCTGGCGAGAGAGGAAGGACATGTCGGGGCGGGAGAGCTGGATCCGGATCAGCAGGGCGAGGAAGCCGCCGGCCAGGAAGAAGACGAACGTGGCCCCGAGGTAGAGCCACCCGATCTCCTTGTGGTTGGTCGTCGTCAGCCAGCCGATCAGCCCCGGGCGGGTCTTCGGGTGCTCGGCGGGCGGGGCGGCGACGGTCGTGCTCACGGCGACGTCCCTCCGGTGGAGCCCGCATCCGCTCGCTCGCCGGCGACCCAGTTCTGGAACTCGGTGGGGTCGACCGCGCGAACGGTGAAGTCCATCGACGTGTGATCCAACCCGCAGTAGAGCGAGCAGACGCCCGGCCACACGCCGGGCGCCGGCACGGTGAGATCGAAGCGGTTGACGACGCCGGGGATCGCCTGGCGCTGGAAAAGGAAGGCGGGCACGTAGAAAGCGTGCACGACGTCCTCCGAGCGCAGAACGATCTGCGTGGTCTCACCCGCGGGGAGCACGAGCGTGGGGATGTGCCCGGGCGTCCCCACCACGGTGATGCCCTGCTCCGGGTACGTGAACCGCCATTGCCACTGGAACGCATCGACCTCCACCGTGAGCGCCGGGTTGGGCGCGAGGTGGTCGACCTTCTGCTCGGCGTGATACGTGAACCCGAAGATCGCGACCACCATCAGGATCGGGATGACCGTGTACGTCACTTCGAGCTTGGCCGCGTAGCGCGTCTGCTTCGGCAGCGACTCGCCGTCGCCGGGCCGTTTCCGGTACCGGAAAATCGACCAGAGGATCAGGCCGTACACGACCACGCCGACGGGAATCGCGAAGTACCAGAGCACGTGGTACAGGTCGGCGATCGTCTTTCCCTGCGTCGACGCGCCCGGCGGCGCCCCGAAGTCGCAAGCCGTGAGCGTCACCAGCACGAGCGAGCCGGCGGCGGCGCGGAGCCGCGCATTCGCGCGACGGCGCCCCGGTGGTGCGGGTCGACGCTCCCTCGGTGGGCTCACGGGTTCCCTATCCTCCGGTCCCGGGCAGGCACTGGGCAACTCCCCTCGTCGCAGCCCGTCATTCTCGCAGCGAGGGGCGGCGGGGTAGGGTGAAGCGGAGGCGCCGTGGAGCTCGAGGTCCTGGTCACCGTTGAGCTGGGGGACACCAGCTACGTCCTGGTCTCCGACGGGGAGGCCCTCGTCGTCGACCCCCAGCGAGACGGGTGGCGCTTCGTCGCCGCCGCGGAGGCGCGCCACGCGCGCATCCGCGGCGTCGTCGAGACCCACGTCCACAACGACTACGTGTCGGGGGCGTGCGAGGTGCGGGCGGCGACCGGCGCGGAGATCGCCGCGCCCGCGCTGGGCGGCTACGCGTTCCCGCACCGCCCCGTGGAGGACGGCGACGAGATCCGCGCCGGCGCGGTCTCGCTGACGGCGTGGCACACCCCGGGCCACACGCCCGAGCACATGTCGTACGTGGTGCGGGAGGGGGATTCGCCGGACCCGGTCGCCGTTCTCACCGGAGGCAGCCTCATCGTGGGAGCGGCCGGCCGGACGGACCTCCTCGGGCCCGAGCGAACCGATGAGCTCTCCCGCGCGCAGTTCCGCTCGCTGCGTCGTATCGGGGGGCTCCCCGGCGACGTTCGCGTGCTCCCTACCCACGGCGCCGGCAGCTTCTGCTCGGCGGGCTCGGGCAGCGGCGCGAGGACCTCCACGATCGCGGCGGAGCGGCTCGCCAACCAGGCGCTCGCGATCGGCGACGAGGGCGACTTCGTGCGGCTCCGCACCGCCGACCTTCCGCGGTATCCCGCGTACTACCCGCACATGGCGCCGATCAACCGTGCGGGTCCGCGGGTCGCCGGAGGGCCACCCGCGGTCCCGCCGCTCGATCCGGAGGAGGTTGAGGCGTTGATCGCGTCGGGCGCACGCGTCGTGGACGGCCGCGACCGCGCCTGCTTCGCCGAGACACACATCCCGGGCTCCACGAACGTCGAGATCGGAGGCTCGTTCTCCGCGTACGTCGGGTGGCTCTTCGCGCCGGACGAACCACTCGTCCTGGTTGCGCCCGACCCGGAAGCCGGGTCGGCCGCACGCGCGGCAATCCAGCTGTTCCGCATCGGCTTCGAGAACCTGCGGGGACACGTCGCCGGTGGCATCGACGCGTGGCAGGCGAGCGGGCGGCCCGTCTCCTCCTATCCGGTCGCGGGTCTCGACGAGCTGTGCAGCGAAATCCGCGCCGGTGCCGACCCGTTCATCCTCGACGTCCGTCAGGAGGTCGAGCACCGGGAGGGGATGGCGGAGGGCAGCATGGGCCTGTTCGTGGCCGACCTCCCGAGGCGGCTCGGCGAGGTGCCGCGCGACCGCGTGCCGTGGATCATCTGCGCGAGCGGACTCCGCGCGTCGATCGCCGCGAGCATCCTCGACGCGGACGGGCGCCAGGTGCGCCTCGTGTCCGAGCGAGGCGTCACCGACCTCATGGCCGAGTGCCCTCCTCGGGCGACGGCCGGCCCCTCCCCGCAAGCACGGGCCGTGCGATAGCCTTGACGCGCCGTGGCACCCTCTTCGACCTCGAACGTGCTGCTCACCGCGCCAAACGAGCCTGCCGTCCCGGCTGAGGAGGCTGCGGTCTCACTGTCCCGGGTGACGCGCGTCTTCGGCGTGACGCCGGCACTGGTCCGCGTGGATCTCGAGGTGGCGCGGGGCGAGGTGCTGCTGGTGCGCGGGCCCAATGGGGCCGGCAAGAGCACCCTGCTCGCGATCCTCGCGACCGTGCTGTCGCCCACCTACGGATCCGGATCGGTCCTCGGCTTCCCCCTCGATCGCGGCCGCGACGAGATCCGGCGCCGGATCGAGCTCATCGGCCACACGACGCGCCTCTACGAGGACCTGTCCGGGCGGGAGAACCTGCGCTTCTGGGCCCGGCTGACTGGCCTCGATCCCGGGCGCGTCGACGGTGCGCTCGAGTCCGTGGGGCTCGCCGCCGCGGCCGACGAGCGCGTTCGCGGGTATTCCCAGGGAATGCGCCAGCGCGTCGCCGTCGCCCGCGCGACGCTGCGGGAGCCCGCTCTGCTCCTGCTTGACGAGCCCTATGCGGGGCTGGACGACGAGGCGAAGGAGGCCGTCGACGCTCTCGTTGCGCGCACGGCGGCTCGCGGCGCCACGGTGGTCCTGGCGACGCACGACCCGACGCGGGGCGGCTCGGCGGGCAGGACGCTCTACATGGACGGCGGCCGGATCGTCCCGGATCCGACGGCCGGAGGCCCCCGGCCATGACGCTCGTGCGACAGGCCGGCACGATCGCCGCCAAGGACCTCCGCATCGAGGTCCGCGGCCGTCACGCGCTCGGGACGATCCTGCCCTTCGCGGCGACCCTCCTGATCGCGTTCGGCCTGTCGATCGGCCCGGGCCGAACGCTCTTGCGGCAGACCGCGCCCGGGTTGCTCTGGCTCGCGATGCTGTTCGCCTCGGTGCTCGCGTTCCGCCGCTCCTACGAGGCCGAGGGCGAGGACGGCGCGCTCGAAGGTCTTGTGCTCGCACCGATCGACAAGGCCGCGGTGTTCCTCGGCAAGGCGGCCGCAGTGGCGGCGCAGCTCGTGGTCCTGTGGGCCGCGGTGCTCGTCCTCGTGGCCGCCCTGTTCGACGTCTCGCTTGGCGGCGACGCGGGGATCGTGGTCGCGGCGTGCCTGCTGGGAACCATCGGGCTGGCGGCCGTCGGGAGCCTGTTCGGCGTGCTGACCGAGTCTCCGCGGGCGCGCGAGGCCATCGTCCCCTTGCTGGTGCTGCCGCTCGCCGTTCCCGTGCTGCTGTCCGGCGTCAAAGCGACGTCGCTGGCACTCGCCGGGTTGGGATCGCAGGCGGGCGGATGGCTCGCGCTGCTGGTCGCGTTCGACGTCGTCTTTCTCGCGGCCGGGACGATCGTGTTCGAGTACCTGGTGGAGGACTGACATGAAGATCTCGACCGGTGAGCGCCTCATCGGGAGGATGACGGCGCGAACGGGGGAGAAGGTCCTGGGATGGGCCTCGCTCGTCGCGATCGCGGTCACCGCCGTCATGTCGCTCCTGGTCGTGCCGCCCGACGCCTCGCAGGGGAACGTGCAGCGGCTGATGTACGTGCACGTGCCGGCCGCCTGGCTCGCGTACCTCTCGTTCTTCGTGGTGTTCGTCGCCTCGATCGCGTACCTGGCGACCAAGCGCATCCGATGGGACCGGCTCGCCGCGGCGTCGGCGGAAGCCGGCGTGCTGTTCACCGCGCTCACGATCGCGCTCGGCATGCTGTGGGGCAAGCCGGTGTGGGGCGCGTGGTGGACGTGGGATCCGCGCCTCACGACGACGGCGATCCTGCTGCTGCTCTACCTGGGGTACCTCGCCGTCCGGCGCCTGCCCGAGTCGCC
>DASPTB010000181.1:0-5910 GCA_035623615.1 Actinomycetota bacterium | reverse complement strand
GACATCCCGGACTTCCTCAAGAGCTAGGGGCTCCGCCAGGGGTCCCGTCCCGGCCGGGGGCGGAAGCGGCGTCAGGCGCCCTTCCCCCGCCTTCCGAGCAGTCTTCCGCCCCGGCCGGCTCTTCCCCCCCGAGCAACGCTTCGTCTCCGCCGATACGGCTTCCTTCGTCGGCCGCATCCGACGCCAGAGGGTCCGCGCCTGCGTCGCTGCGCTCCTTGCTGCTACCCGTGGACCCCCGCCGGGTTCCGGTAGGTTGGCCGTGATGCAGTCGCGCTCCCTCGAAGGTATCCGCACCGTCGTGTCGCGCAGGATGGAGTCCGACGGTTTCCTCGTGGCGTTCACCGGGCGGGAAGGGGGCGTGAGCGCCGATCCGTTCGCCTCCTTGAACCTCGGGCTACGGTCGGGCGACGACCCGGCGGACGTCGCGCGAAACCGGCGGCGCGTCGCCGACGCCCTGGGCGTGGGCGCGTTCGCGTGTGTGCGCCAGGTGCACGGCGCGCGCGTCGTCCGTGCCGGGAAGGCGCGCGCGGGGGCGGGGTTCGAGGACCCGGCCACTGCCCTCGGCGACGCCGACGCGATCGTCACGACGACCGCCGGTGTCGCCCTCGCCGTGCTCGCCGCCGACTGTGTCCCGGTCGCGCTCGCCGACGCGCGCTCCGGACGTGTCGCGGTCGTCCACGCCGGATGGCGAGGGATCGCTGCGGGGGTGATCGGCGAGGCACTGAAGCACTTCCCCGAGCCGGCCGACGTCCGCGCCGCGATCGGCCCGGCGATCTGCGTCGACCATTACGAGGTGGGCGAGGACGTGGCCTTCAGCGTGTCGGCTGCGATCGACGGAGGCGCGGTCACGCGTCGAGCGGGCGACGCCCTGCACCTCGACCTACCTGCAAGCATCGCCCGCGCGCTGAAGGCGGCGGGCGTGCGGAACACCGAACGGGCGGAGGAGTGCACGGTGGACCTGCCGGCGCGGTTCTTCTCGCATCGACGCGACGGCGAGCGCACGGGCCGGCAGGGTCTCGTGGCGATGCGGGTGGTCTGAAACCGTGGCCGACGCGCACGACCACGACCACGACCACGCTGCCCCGGTGGCGCCCGACGCCGTCGCCGACCGACTGGCCGCCGTCCGCGGGCGGATCGATGAAGCGTGCCGCCGTTCCGACAGGGAACCTGCCGGCGTCCTGTTGGTGGCCGTCTCCAAGACGATGGCGGTGGAGCTGATCCGCGCGGCCGCTGCCGCCGGCCAACGGGACTTCGGAGAGAACTACGCGCACGAGCTCCGCGACAAGGCGGCGGCCGTTCCGGGAGTTCGATGGCACTTCCTGGGCAAGCTCCAGCGGGGGACCGTCCGGCACGTTGCCGACATCGCGGACGTGGTGCACTCGGGGGAGCCGGGGGAGGCCGTCGAGCTCCTCGGGAAGCGAGCGGCGAGCGGGGGGCGCGTGGTCGACGTGCTTGCCCAGGTCGACTTCACGGGCCGGCGCCAAGGTGCGGAGCCAGAAGAGCTGGAGCCGTTCCTCGAGCGACTTCATCTGCTCGGCGGGATCCGGCCCGTGGGGCTCATGACCCTGCCGCCCTTGGGAGACGACGCCGAGGCGGCCCGTCCCTACTTCAGGCGGCTGCGGGGCCTTCGGGACCGATCCCGGGAGCGGTGGCCTGGCCTCGTGGAGCTTTCGATGGGAATGTCGGGCGACTACGAGGTGGCCGTGGAGGAAGGCGCTACGATGATCCGGCTCGGAACCACCCTGTTCGGAGAGCGTCCGGCGCCCGGTACCGGGTAGGATGCGGTCGTGACGCGCCGCGGCCGGGGGGACGCGGGGCCCAAGGAGACGCTCATGCCCGGGGTCTGGAAGAAGACGATGCAGTACCTGGGGCTCGTGGAGGACGACGAGCTCGAGGACCTCGAGGAGGGAATCGACCAGCCGGTCGTCCGCGCCGAGCCGAGCCCCGTCCGACGCTATACGCGAAGCACCGAGATGGTGGCGACCGTCGAGCCGCCGGACGCGATCATCCGGACCATGCCGACCAAGCCTCCGCTCGCGGCCATCCACCGCGCCGAGCCCAAGCGGTTCAACGAGGCCAGGGACTTCGGCGAGCGATTCCGCGACGGCATCCCGGTGATCATGAACCTGCAGGGGGCCGACGACGCGATCGCTCGCCGACTCGTGGACTTCGCCTCCGGACTGGTCTTCGGGCTCGACGGGAAGATCGAGCGCGTCGCCGAGCGCGTCTACCTCCTGACGCCCGCCGACATGGAGGTCTCCGCAGAGGAGCGGGAGAAGATCGTCGAGGGTGGGTTCTATAACCAGTTCTAGGCGAACCCGCCGTCTCGCGCGAGCGCGGGGCATCGGTGCCTGCGCGAGGCAAACCGGCGGACCGGGGATGCGATGAGACGGATCTTCTGCGACCTCCTCGCGCTGTACTGGCTGATCCTGTTCATTCGGATCCTGCTCTCCTGGTTCCCCCCGCCGGGCTCCGGCCCGCTTCGCACCGGCTACAACCTGATCTACGACCTGACCGAGCCGGTGCTGCGCCCGGTTCGTGGCCTGCTGCCTCCCATTCGGGCCGGCTCGATGGGCCTCGACTTGTCGCCGATCCTGGTGTTCATCGTGATCTTCGTCCTGCAGGCGGCGGTCTGCCGTTGAGGGCGGTCCGGCCGGGTCCGGATTGTGATCCGGCTGACAAACAGGTATAGAAGACGGGACATTCGGGAAGCGGGGAAGGGGAAGTTCGCATGCGCAAGAAGAAGGAAGAGGTGGCCGCCCCGGCGCCGGCGAGCTCGGAGGGAGCGACGGGAACGCCCCTGACACCAAGGGACATTCAGGAGAAGGTGTTCAAGACGCAAGCCGGCCTCCGCGGCTATAACGAGCGGGAGGTCGACGAGTTCCTCGACCGGATCACCGAGGACTTCGCCCGCCTGTATGCCGAGAACCAGCGGCTTCGCGCTGCGCTTGCCGCCGGCGGCGCGGCCCCCGCCGTGGCTCCGGCCATGGCGACCGACGGGGCCGGGCAGGAGATCACGAGCGAGTTCGTCGGTCGTGAGCGGGAGTTCCTGAAGAACCTCGCGACCCTCATCCAGAGCCATGCGGAAGCGGTGAAGCAGGACATCGGCCGGGCGAGGGCGGTCGCGCCGGCTCCGACCGCGGTCCCGCTTCAGGCACCCGTGCCGCCGCCGAGTGCGGCCCCCGCTCCCGAACCCGCGACCGTTGCGGTCGGGGAGGGTGCGGTGGCGGTTGCGAGCGTGGCCACCGAGGTCGCGATGCCGCTGCAGCAGGGCGTTCCCGAGCCCGCGATGGCCGGCGTGGAGGCGTCGTCCCCGCAGGAGAGTCCCGACGAGCAGACGATTCGCGAGCTCTTCTGGGGAGAGGACTGAGGCTCCACCTGCGCGAATGCGCCGGGCGTTGAGATCTCGCGACACCCGCCGAGGCGGCACCTCGGCTGATGTCGGCCGATATACTCAGGGCCCGTGACGACCCCTCGAGGGCCGCAGCACGCCACGGGTTCCGCCGACGGCGGACCTTCCCCCGACGACCCACCTGCGATCGCTGACGGCCAACCCGCGAGCAGCATCGACCTGGAGGATCCCGTCGTGGACGGCGACGGCGAGACGGTCGTCGTCGTTCCCGAGCCCGAGACGGAACCGGAGCCTGCGCGGCCGGCCTCCGAGGCTGGCGCGGGGGACGACGCCGGACCGGCAGTGGCCGACGACCTCGCCGTGCCCGCGGAGCATGCGAAGCGGCGTCGTCGGCTCAACCCGTGGGTCGGCTACCGAGCCGCACTGGTCCGCCACCCCGTCCGGACCTGGATCCTCACCGGAGTCGTGGCGCTGGTGCTGCTTGCGATCGTCACGGCTGCGGACGTCGCCTATCAGAGTTTGCGCATCTACCACGACATCAAGGCGTCGATCGGCGTGCTGCAGGAAGCGAAAGCCGGGGTCGACCAAGGCAAGCTGCCGACCGCAGGCCAGTTCTACGCCGCCGCCGCCAAGGCGCGCGACGCGCAGGGCCGGGTGGAGCACGCCGACCCGTTGTTCCGCCTGTCGTGGGGCCTCCCCGGACTCCGCGAGCCGATGCGCGCCCTGCGGGACGCCTCGGTCGCGGCGGGCGCGGAGGCACGAGTCGCCACCGACCTCGGTGACCTTTCGAAGCAGCTGATCGGCCCGGGCGGCGGCGGGAAGAGCGGCTCCTTCGCCGTCTACAAGGACGGGGCGGTGGACGTCGCGCTCCTGACGAACCTCCCCGCCAAGCTGCAGCAGCTCGTGACCGACCTGCGCGCCACGCAGACGGCCATTCGGCAGATCCCGAACGTGAAGATGTTCCACAAGGTCGAGAAGCTCAAGGTGAGGGCACTGAAGGACTCCGGACAGGCGATCACGTTGCTGCACACGGCGATCCTGGGGAGCAAGCTCCTGCCGGAGTTCCTCGGCGCCGACGGTCCCAGGACGTATTTCATCGCCATCCAGAACAACGCGGACCAGCGGGGGACCGGGGGAGCGGTGCTCGGGTACGCCGTCGTGCGGTTCGACCAGGGCAGGTTCGACATCCTCAAGGGCGGCGGCATCAAGGACATCGACAACAAGCGCTTCGGGTTCCATCTCTGGTATCCGTCCGGTGTCCAGTGGTACCTGGACCAGAGCCGGAACGCCGCCCGGATCAACAACGGCGTCAACTACACCGCAGACTTCCCGATCGTCGGGCACAGCTGGACCAAGATGGCCGCGGCGGCGACCGGTGACCACATCGACGGCGCCATCGCGATCGACCCCTTTGCGATCGCAGCGGCGCTCAAGGGCCAGGGACCGCTGGACGTCCCGGCCTACCCCAAGCCGATCGACGCGACGAATCTCGTGCAGGTGACCGAGCACGACCAATACCTGCTGTCCAAGAAGCAGCAGATCGCGCTGCCGCACGAGCTCATCAGGAGCGCCTTCAAGGTACTGGAGCATCCCAAGAACTTCGTGCACATGGCGAACGGCCTCGCGAGCGCGGTCGCGGCGCGCCACGTCCAGGTCTGGCTCGCCGACCCGCAGCTGCAGACACTGGTGAAGAGCCTCGGATGGGACGGGAGCATCGACCCCGGAACGGGCGACGCGGTCGCGGTGGTCTACGACAAGCGGATCCGAGGGAAGCAGGACTTCTGGACCCAGGAGACGATCAACTACCACGTCACGCTGAGCCCGTCGGGCAACGCGGCCTCGGACGTCAAGGTGACGATGAGCGACGAGATCCCGAAGGGCCAGCCGCCGCGCATCGTGTCCCACGTGCGCCCGTACGGACTGAACGCGACGATGCTGAACCTGTACGTTCCCGAGCGCGCCGTGCTGCGGAGCGTGACGCCGTCCGGCGCGTTCGACGAGTCGTTCGTGTCACCGCCGCTCTTCTTCAACTACCTTCATCCGACCGCGCCGCAGGAGCACGTCGAGCGCTCGTTCCGCGTGTTCACGCAGACCGTGACGCCGTGGCCCGGCCATCCGAAGACGGTCGAGTGGAAGTACTCGGTGCCGGCCGTCGTCCACACGACCTCGGGCGGACACGTCTACCGGCTCGTGATCCCGCACCAGCCGCTGTACCGAACCCCGATCGTGGACCTGACCATCACGCTGCCCGAGGGAGCGCACGTGATCTCGGCGACCAAGGGCATGACGGTGTCGGGCAGCACGGTCACGCTGCACACGAACCTGACGAAGGACCTCGCCATCCAGATCGTGTACTGAAACGGTGTCCGCCCCGGCGGGCGCCGACGAGGCCTGCGCCAATGACGGCCTATGCGGCCGGGACCTTCTTCGTCGGGTCGAGGAACGGGATGTCGGCGGTCTGCCCCTTCGTCTTCTCGCCGCCCTGCCAGAGGATCTCGATCTCGTTGCCGGGCGTCGCGAGCTCGATGGGAACCCAGACGTAGCCGATGTTCTTCTCC
>DASPTB010000177.1:0-8686 GCA_035623615.1 Actinomycetota bacterium | reverse complement strand
GAGCACCTCGCCCGGGGCGGCGGCGGCCTGGATCCGGGCGGCGGCGTTCACGACGGGCCCGGTCACGAGGAGCTGCTCCGCGGGACCCACCCCCGTCGCGGCCTCGCCCGACTCGATGCCCACGCGGACCTGCAGCCGCTTGGGCAGGCCAAGCTGCCGCCCCAGCCGGCTCGTGCGGTCCCGGATGGCGAGCCCGGCCCGGACCGCCCGGACCGCGTCCTCCTCCGTGACCTGCGGGAGCCCGAAGACGGCCATCACGGCGTCCCCGATGAACTTCTCGGGCTGTCCACGGAGCGCGACCAGCTCCTCGGTGGCGGCGTCGTAGAACTGCCCGAGGACCTCACGAGCCCGCTCGGGGTCGAGGCGCTGGGCCAGGCCGGTCGAGTCGACCAGGTCGGCGAACAGCACGGTGACCATCTTGCGCTCCTCGGTCCCGAGCGAGGCCGTGACGGGAGAGCCGCAGTTCGGGCAGAACTTGGCTCCCTCGGGGATCTCGTTGCCGCAGAATGCACAGGTCATGGCCCCCACAGCATAGGTGGGCGAGCTGACGGATTCGGGCTGTCGGGTTGTGGCATCCACACGGCGGGCGTGATGATCGTGTCGTGATCCTGGTCGCCGGCGGAAGCGGATTCGTTGGCTCGGCGGCAGTACGCGCGCTCGTCGGGGGCGGCGCCGACGTGGCCGTCATGACCGCCCACCCCGAACGCTCGCGGGCGCGCATCGAACGGATGGGCGCCCGCCCGGTCGCCGGAGACGTTCAGCATCCCGCGACCCTGCCCGCGGCCGTCGAGGGGGCGGAGGTCGTCGTGCAGGCGCTCGCGTTCCCGACGTTCCCGGTGGAGAAGCCGTCGAAGGGCTACACGTTCGAGGAGTTCGAGCACCTGGGAACCGAACGACTGGTGACCGCCGCGGTCGCCGGCGGGGCGCGCCGGTACGTCTACGCCTCGGGCGTCGGCGCCGACCCGCACGGGCCGGCGCCGAGGTTCCGCGCCAAGTGGGCGGGCGAGCAGGCGATCGCGAGCAGCGGGATCGCCGAGGCGTGCGTCCTCCGGCCGTCCTGGGTCTACGGGCCCGAGGACCGGGCCCTCAACCGTTTCGTCGCCATCGCGCGCCGCTCGCCGGTGCTCCCGGTCGTCGGCGCCGGCACCCAGCGCCTGCAACCGGTGTTCGTCGACGACGTAGGCGCCACGCTCGCGGAAGCGGCCACGCCCGGCGGCCCGGCGGGGACGTTCGAGATCGGCGGTCCCGACGTCTTCACGATGAACGAGATCCTGGAGACGATGCTGTCCGTCATGGGACTGCGCAGGAGGCTCACGCACGTTCCGCCGTGGACGTTCGTCGCCGCGGGATTCCCCGCGCAGTACCTCCCGAAGCCTCCGATCTCGCCGGGCATGGTGGAGTTCCTGATGAGCGACGCTGTCGCGAACACCGCCCCGTTGCTGCGGGCGTTCCCGGACCTGCGGCTGACCCCGCTGAGGGAGGGTCTCGCGACGTACCTCGCACCCCGCGTGGGAGGATGAGCGACATGGCAGGAAATCAGGAGACGCCGCGGCCGCCGGAGACGCCGGAGTTCGGCGCCGTCACCGTCGGCGGCCCGCCACACGAGTACCCGGAAGCGGACGGCGTTCGCGTCAAGAAGTTCTGCGTGGGGCCGTACGAGAACAACGTCTACGTCGTGGCGTCGGGCGACGCGGCCGTGATCGTCGACGGCGCCGACGACGCCGCGCGCATCCTGCGCGAGGTCGAAGGCCTGCGAATCGAGGCGATCGTCGAGACCCACGACCATCCCGACCACGTGCAGGCACTGCCCCGGCTCGTGAAGGCGCTCGCCGCTCCCGTCCTCGCGAGCGATGAGGACAGCTGGCCAGTCGAGACCCAGCCGCTGAAGGACGGCGAGCAGGTGCGCGTCGGAGAACACGAGCTCCACGTCCTGCATACGCCGGGACACACGCCCGGCAGCACCTGCTACCTGATCGGCGGCTTCCTCTTCAGCGGCGACACGCTCTTCCCCGGCGGGCCCGGCAACACGGGGGGCGACCCGGCCCGTTTCGCAAGGATCATGGCGAGCCTCGACGGGCTGTTCGCCCGCCTGCCGGACGACACTCGGATCTGCCCGGGGCACGGCATCGACTCGACGATCGGCCGCGAACGCCCGTACGTGGACGTGTGGCGCGCGCGGGGCTGGTAGGGGTCAGGACCCGCGAACCGTCTCGCCGGGACGGCGGTCGCGGTCCCGCTTGAGCTCGAAGAACCCGTCGAGGTCGGCGAGCCACCGCACGCGGTCCCAGAGCTCGCCCGCCGCCTCCCCGGTCGGGGCCACTGCGACGACCGGACCGAAGATGCCCCGGCCCGAGTCCAGGACGATCGTCGGCACGCCGAATGCCTCCACCGCGTCGGCCGCCTCGCGGTGCTCCGCGCGCACGTCGTCGGCCGTCGACGGATCGGCCATCGCCCGGCGGACGAGGTCCGCAGGAAGCTTGGCGTCGGCGACCGCCGCGTCGAGCGTCTCGCGCGAGAGCGTCTGGTCGCCGTCGTGGATGCGCGACCCGATCGCACGGTACAGCCGGTCGACGGCATCCCGACCGCCCTCCCTTCCCGCGAGTGCCAGCGCGCGCAGCGCCGGCACGCTCTTGGCCGAGTCGTCGGTCAGGGGATCGTCGATGCTCTCGTTCACCAACCGCAGGCTGAACAGCCTCCACTCCACGCGCAGGTCGCGGACGGACTCGGCCTCGCGGATCCACTTGGCGGTCTGCCACGCCCACGGACAGGTCGGGTCGAAGTAGAAACGAACGATCTCCGTTGCCACCGCGCCTCCGTTCCGTCGAAGAGATAGATGGGAGTTCGATGATAGATGCGGAACATCTACTCGGGGAGACGGACGCGGCCGCGCACCGAGATGACGACCCCCTCCCGCTGCAGGGCACCGACCGCCGCCCGGACTCGCTCCTCCGGCTCGCCGATCTCTCGCGACAGCGCAAGGATGCCGATCGACGAGCGCGTCCGCAGCGTCCGGACGACGGCACCGCGCACCTGCCGCATGGAACCTTCGAACGGTCCTTGCGATCGCGGCCGCGCGGCGGGAGCGGCAGCGCGCGCCGCGGTGGCGCGGACGGGAGTGGCGTGGCCGGTGGCCGCGCGGCCGCCACGAGCCGCCGGGCCGACGAACGCACATGACCCCGAGATCGGACAGACGCCGCACCGGGGAACGCTGCGGCAGACCTCTCGGCCAAGGTCCATCAGCGCTTGGTTCCAGTCGGCGGGATCGGCCTGCCCCAGCCACTCGGACGCCGCCCGGACGACGTCCGCGCGGGGAACGGCCGATGGATCGGCCCCGAGCATCGCCCTCGCCGTGACCCGCAGCACGTTGACGTCTGCCGCGACGACCGGCTCACCGAACGCGATGGCTGCCACCGCGTCGGCGGTGTAGGGACCCACGCCGGGGAGCGCCCGGAGCGCCTCCGGATCGCGCGGGACCCGCCCACCGTGGCCTGCGCGAATCTCCCGCGCCGCCCTCGAGAGCGCCACCGCGCGGCGGTTGTACCCGAGCCCGTCCCACGCCCGAAGCACGCCGGCGGCCGGCGCCGCGGCGAGCGCCCGCAGCGTCGGGAACGCGGCCACGAACCGCACGAACGCGGGCACCACGCGCGCGGCCTGCGTCTGCTGCAGCATCACCTCGCTCACCAGGACCCGGTACGGCGTCGGGCGCCGCCGCCAGGGATAGGCTCGCCGCCTGGGCTCGAACCAGGCGAGCAACGCGTCCGTCCGCGTGGGGTCGTTTCGCACGCGGGCAAGGCTAGCCGCATCCGGGATAGGCTTCGCGCTGAGGGGGTGACGAGGATGGCCGAGCCGGCAGCGGTGACGGTCCGGGACGTCATGAGCGGGGAGATCGTCTCCGTCGGGGCGGCCGCCACGGTCGCAGAGGCCGCAACGCTCATGGGCAAGCTCCACGTCGGTTCGGCCCTGGTCATGGACGGCGACCTCCCCGTCGGCATCTTCACCGAGCGCGACATCGTCCGGGCGCTCGCCGCCGACTTCGACGCCGCGGGGCACTCGGTCTCGCACTGGATGACCCCCGATCCCGAGACCGTCGAGCCGGGCGTCACCGCGCACGAAGCGCTCGAGCGGATGCTCGCCGGCGGCTACCGGCACCTCCCGGTCGTGGACGACGGCAGGACGATCGGGATCGTGTCCATCCGCGACCTTTCCCGCGCGGTCGCCGGACCGTGACATGGTCCGGCGACCCGCCCGCCGGGCTGCTCCTGGACATGGACGGCGTGCTCACGGTCTCGTGGGAGGCGATTCCCGGCGCCATCGAGGTTCTCGACCTGCTGCGCGGCCGCGGGACGCCGTTTCGGATCATGACGAACACGACCAGCCACACGCGAGCGGCGCTCGCCGATGAGCTCCGGCGGGCCGGGTTCGACGTCGCGGCCGGCGAGGTCCTGACCGCGCCGGTCGCAACGGCCGAGTACCTGCGCGAGCGCCATCCCGGCGCCCGGGTGTTCCTGCTGGGAGAGACGGGCGTCGCGGGCGATCTCGAGGACATCACGCTCGTCGAGGACGAGCCTGCCGACGTCG
Organism: Actinomycetota bacterium; assembly: GCA_035623615.1. GTDB lineage: Bacteria > Actinomycetota > UBA4738 > UBA4738 > UBA4738 > DASPTB01. The sequence continues at coordinate 4,108 of DASPTB010000177.1, read as the reverse complement.
TGGTCGTCGGCGGCGCGGACGAGGCGTTCACGTTCGACTCGATCAACACGGCGTTCCGGATGCTGATCGCGGGGGCGGCGTTCGTGACGATGCACCGCAACCTGTCGTGGATGACCTCGGAGGGTCTGTGCCTCGACGCGGGCGCCTACGTGCTCGGGCTCGAGGCGGCGACGGGCCGCACCGCCGTCGTCACGGGAAAACCGTCGGCCGAGTTCTTCGGCGCGGGCCTGCACGCGCTCGGGCTGCCGCCCGAGCGCGTGGCCATGGTCGGCGACGACATCGAGACCGACGTGCTGGCCGCGCAGCGCATGGGGATGACCGGCCTGCTCACCAAGACCGGGAAGTTCCGGGAAGAGGATCTCGCCCGCGCGGCCGGCGCCCCCGACCTGGTCGTCGACTCGATCGCCGGCGCGCCGGCCGCGCTCGGACTCGCGTAGCAGCCGGCGCGCCGGCCGCCGCCCCGCGCCCGGCCGGAGCCCACCGGGCCGATGACGAATCCGCAGGGCGGGGATATGGTCGGTTCGTGACCACGCTCTCTCCCGGCGACGCGGCTCCCGACTTCGAGCTGCTCGACCAGCACGGGAGCACCGTCCGCCTCTCCGACTTCGCCGGCCGGACCTTGCTCCTCTACTTCTATCCGCAGGCCGACACCCCCGGCTGCACCACACAGTCGTGCTCGATCCGCGACGCCCTCCCCGACCTCGCCTCGCTCGGCGTCGCCGCGGTCGGCATCAGCCCGGACCAGCCCGAGGACCAGCTTGCCTTCGACCTGAAGTTCTCGCTCGGGTTCCCGCTGCTCGCCGACCTCGACCACGCGGTGGCCGACGCGTACGGCGCCTGGGGCGAGCGGACCTACAACGGCAAGACGTACATGGGGATCATCCGCTCGTCGTTCCTCATCGACGGAGACGGAAGGATCCGGCAGGCGTTCTACAAGGTGAAGCCCGAAGACACCGTGCCGAAGGCGCGCGCGGCCCTGGCGGAAGCCGGTCAGGCAGGGTCGCGCTCGTAGACCGAGACGTGGCCGCCGCTGCCGGCCGTGAACGGATCGCGGTCCCACCCTCCGAATCGCTCGCGCAGACGCATGCCGGCGAGCCGTGCCATCAGGTCGAGCTCCGACGGCCACGCGTACCGGAGCTTGACCGGATAGATGCGCGTACCCTCTTCCGTCAGGACGACGTGTGACGCCGTCACGGTCTGCGCGACGGGATCGTGCCGCGCCGCTTCGAGCAGGACGCGGCCGGTTTCGACGAGCGTCGCGTCGACGCGTTGCCCCCGATCGAACCGTGACAGATCGGGAACGAATGCGGACAGGACGAACGCGCCGCCCGGAGCCAGCCGGGAAGCCACTTCCCGAAAGCACCCGACCTGGTCGTCCTGCGTCAGCAAGGCGAAGAACGTGTTGAACACCACGAAGATCAGCGAGTAGGTGCCCTCGACGGGCACCCCGGCGAAGTCGCCCATCGTCACCGGGATGGCGGCGCCGTCCGGCTTCTCGCGGAGCCGGACGACCATCTCGGCCGATGCGTCGATGCCGTGAACGTCGATGCCTCGCGCCGCGAGCGGCAGCGCGATGCGGCCAGTTCCGATTCCGAGCTCCAGCACCGGTCCCTCGCCGGCGAGCGACGCCAGGAACTCGACGCTCGCGTCGGTGGTGGCGTCGATCCCCGCGTCGCGCACCCAGTCGTCGTAGATGTCCGCGATGCGATCGCCGTAGGTCTCCGGTCCGTAGTCGCTCGGCATGGACGTCAGCACATCAGAGGGACGGCGCGGCGTCAACGCACGCCCGGCCGGCCGGAGCGGCTACGGCGCCAGGCGCTCGACCGACCACGACCCGTCGGCCTTCCGCGTGTAGCGCAATCGGTCGTGCAGCCGGTTCTCCCGTCCGCGCCAGAACTCGACGGTCGCTGGCACGACTCGGTAGCCGCCCCAGTACTCGGGACGGGGAACGTCGCCCCCGGCGTGCTCACTGCCGAGCTGCTCGTACTCCCGCTCCAGCGCGGCACGGCTCGGGATCGGACTGCTCTGCCGGGACACGGTCGCGGCGATCCGGCTCCCGTACGGCCGGGTGGCGAAGTACGCGTCCGACTCCGCGTCGGAAACGCGCTCGACGGTCCCGGTGACGCGGAGCTGCCGGCGAAGGTCGTTCCAATAGAGGATGAGCGCGGCCCGCGGGTTCTCCGCCAGGTCCCTGCCCTTTCGGCTGCCGTGGTTCGTGTAGAAGACGAACCCCCGGTCGTCGATTCCCTTGAGGAGCACCATGCGCGCCGAGGGCTCGCCGCCTGCGGACGCGGTGGCGAGCGTCATCGCGTCCGGCTGGACGACGCCGGCCCGCTCGGCCTCCTCGACCCATCGGCGAGACTCGGCCATGGGCTCGCTTGGAGGATCGCCCTCGAACGGCCCCGAGATATCGTTCTGCGTGCTTGCCACGACGAGCCGAGAGGCTACCGGAACGCGTCATTTCTGGACCGGAGGCCCTCGGTGCGAGACAATCGCGTCCTCTCGTCGCCCTCCCCTGACGGACCAGAGCCGTGGCACGAACCCAAACCGAGTCCCAGTCCCAGGCCGTGGCAGCCGCGGAAGCGGCGTCCCGGCCCGAGCCGGCGCGCGACCGGCGCGCCGGCGAGGCAGCGCCTCCCGAGGGCCCGATGCAGCAGGTTCGGACGCCGAAGGTGCGCGCGTTCGAAGCGCTGTTCACCATCTTCGTCCTCGGCATCCTCACGTGGGCCGCCGCGGCCGATCCGGGACAGTTCGCCAACGCGGCGTTGCTTGGGTGGGCCCTCGCGGTCGCGGCGATGGACCTCATGCCCGTCGAGGGACCAGCCACGGCCTCGCTCAGCCTGAGCTTCCCGATCCTGCTGGCCGTCGCGATGATCTACTCGCCGGCGGTCGCCGGGGCGGTCGCGTTCGTCGGGTCGGTCGACCAGCGCGAACTCCGTCGAGAGATGCCGGTCCTCAAGGCTCTGTTCGTTCGCGCCGAGGTCGCCCTGTCGGTGATGGCGGCGGGTGTCGTCTTCCACGCAATCGCGCCGCACAAGATGATGTCGCCCTGGTACCTCATCGTGCCGGCGGTGCTCGCCGCCGTCGCCACCGACTACGTGACCAATCGCGTCATCGTCGCGTACTACCTGTCGCTCGCGACGCGCACCCCGTTCCGGACGGCGCTCTCGGGCCTTCAGCTCGGAAAGCGCTACGAGTTCGTGCTGTCCTACATCGGGCTCGGGCTGTTCGCGTCGGTGATCGCCCTGTTGTTCGTGCGGCTGCACCACAACGGCTTGGCCGTCCTGTTGTTCATCGGGCCGCTGTTGCTCGCACGTCAGATGTTCTTCCGAACGAGAGAGTTGCAGCGCAGGGGCGAGGAGCTGCAGGAGCGGCACGCCGAGCTCGAGGAGACGCTCGAGGAGCTGCACCGGCTGGAGGTCGAGCGCCGGCGTCTGCTGGAGCGCACCGTGGAGGCGACGGAGGAGGAACGGCGCAGGATCGCCGCTGAGATCCACGACGGTCCCATTCAGCATCTCGCGGCGATCGTGTTCCGGCTGGAGGCCTTGCGAGGAGCGCTCGAGCGAGGCGAACATTCGGACGACATGGCGGGAACGGTCGCGCGGACGCAGGACGACCTGCGCGGCGAGGTCGTCGAGCTGCGGCGGATGATCACCGAGCTGCGGCCCCCGGTGCTCGACCAGCTCGGGCTCGAAGAAGCCCTGCAGGACCACCTCGAGGAGGTGGGCCACGACGCCGGTATCGAGGTCTCGATGGCGTTCGAGCTCTCCGAGCGGCTGGAGCCCGAGCTCGAGACCGTGCTGTACCGCGTCTCGCAGGAGGCGCTCACCAACGTCGTGAAGCACGCCGACGCGCGCCACGTCCGGCTGTCCCTCGGGGAGGCGGACGGCGACGTGATGCTCCAGATCGTGGACGACGGCGTGGGTTTCAATCCGGAAGAGGCACCGACGCTCGTCGCCGACGGTCATCTCGGCCTGATCGCGATGCGCGAGCGCGTCGAGAGCGTCGGCGGCTCGTGGGACCTGCAGTCGACCCCCGGCGAGGGAACGACGGTGCGGTCGACCTTCCCTCGGGAACCCGCCGATCACTCCGGCTGACGAACGCCCCC
>DASPTB010000172.1:0-16193 GCA_035623615.1 Actinomycetota bacterium | reverse complement strand
CCCGCCTGCAGCGGCGTGTAGCCCTGGACCACCTGGAAGAACTGCGCCAGCAGGAAGATGGAACCGAACATCCCGAAGTACATCAGCAGCGACACCGCGTTGGCCGCCGAGAACTCGCGCTTGGCGAAGAACCGCATCGGCACCATCGGCTCGGTGCCTCGACGGGCGACGCGCAGTTCCCACGCGACGAACGCCACGACGAGCGCCGCACCGGCGATCATCGGGCCGGCCACGCCCAGCGACGTCCAGCCGTGGGAGTTCCCGCGCACCAGCCCGAAGACGATGCCGAACAGTCCCGCGCTGGCGAGGCCGAGGCCAGGGAGGTCGACGGCGCCGTTGGGTCCGGTGGTCTCGGTGAGCCGGGTCGCCGCCAGCGGGATCACGATCAGGCCGATCGGGACGTTCAACCAGAAGATCCACTGCCACGACAGGCCGTCGACGACGGCGCCGCCCACCAGCGGCCCGATGGCGACCGCAAGACCGGCGATGCCTCCCCATGCCCCGAGGGCCAGACCGCGACGCTCGGGCGGGACCGCCGCCGACAGGATCGTCAGCGTCAGCGGGGTGACGAACGCGCCGCCGATACCCTGGAACGCGCGCGCCGCGATCAGCCATCCCATGCTGGGTGCGAGCGCGGCGGCGGCCGACCCCGCCGTGAAGATCGCGAGCCCGATGACCAGCATGCGCCGGCGGCCGAACCGGTCGCCGAGCGCCGCGCCGGTGAGCAGCAGCACCGCGAACGTCAGCGTGTAGCCGTTGACGGTCCACTCGAGCGACGAGAGCGAGGCTCCCAGACTGCGTTTGATGACCGGAAGTGCCGTGGTCACCACCAGGTTGTCGAGCGTCACCATGAACAGGGCGATCGACGTGATGGCCCAGGCCCACAGCACCTTCGACTTCTCCGTCATCTCGCTTCCTCCTCTCGGCCGGCCTCCCCGGCCTGCTGGGTCACGACGTGCCTTCCTTTAGTTAGCGCTCGCTTAGTTCAGCAGAGAAAAAAAGAGAAGCCTTCCCTTCGAGGTCGGCGCAGTTTGTGATCTCCGTCACTCACTTCGTCCCGCCCTCGAGGTGCTCCCACCATCCGTCCTTGCCGCCGGCGCAGTTGACTGCCCAGTCCTCGTTCAGCGACTCCATGTCCATCGCCGCGGCGGTGTTCATCATCATGCCCTCGGCGAAGAAGGCCCGCAGCGCCCAGTTGGGCGCGCCGGTCGCCGACGCCACGAAGCGGTACAGGCGCGCGAACTCCTCGCGCACGGCCGTCCGGACGTCGGGGTCGTCGCACGCCGCATAGGCCTCCAGCTGCAGCAACAGGAGCGTGCGGTCCTCCAGGAGGGGTCCGTACGACAGGCCGATCGTCTGCATGACCTCCATGGCATCGGCGTCCTCGGATGCCTCGGCCGCGGCCTTGCGGAACGTCCCGAGGATGCGCTCGAAGGCCTTCCGCACGGTCGCGATGAACAGGTCCTTCTTGGTCCCGAAGAGCTGGAAGAGATAGGGCTGGGAGACGCCGACCCGCTTGGCGATTGCCTCGACGGGCGTTCCCTCCAGGCCGCCGCGAGCGAACTCCTCCATCGCGGCCTCGAGGATCGCCTCGCGGCGCTCCTCCTTGGTGAGCCTGGTCCCGGGTGCGGTCGTCGCGCTCATGCGTAGTAACTTAGCACTCACTAACAACCACGTCAAGTGCCCGCGCCACGGCGGCTCCCGCCGAGGGTTCCCGTCGAGGCTTGCACTTGAGGGGTCCCGTCGCGGCTCCGGGCGAGGCGTGCTACGCAGCGGGAGCTGCAGCCACTTGGGTGACCATGCCCTCCCGGGAGTTGTTGAGCCCGAGGATCGCCGCCAGCAGGCCCACGCCCGCGAAGACGCACGCCACCCGGAAGGACGTTCCCCACGCGTGCGCCAGCGCGGTCTCCTTGACCTGGGCCAGCTGCAGGGCGCCGGGCCGTTGACCCGTGTCCGCCAGCCTTGCGAAGGCGGACTTGAACGCGCTCACGAAGACCGTGGCCGACACGGTGACCAGGACCGCCAGCCCGGTGGTCCCCCCGATCTGCTGGGTCACGTTCAGCATCGCCGAGGCGATGCCCGCGTCTGCCGACTCGACGCCCGCGACGGCGGTCAGCGTGATCGGGACGAACACGAACCCGAGCCCGATCGCGATGATGATCATCGTCGGCAGCAGCAGGGTGACGTAGCCCGAGTGCGCCGTGATCGTCGACAGCCACAGGAGCCCGAGCCCGGCGACCACGCAGCCGAGGATGACGAGCGGGCGCGGCCCAACCCGTCCGATCACGCGGCTCGCGATCTGTGCGGAGATGATGATCGCGATGCTGACGGGAACGAAGGCGAAGCCCGCCTTGAGCGCGCTGTAACCGAGGATCTCCTGCACGAACTGCGTCAAGTAGAAGAACATGCTGAACAGCGCCGCGCCCATCGCGAACATCACGATGTAGCCCGCCGTCCGGTTGCGGTTGCTGAACAGCCGAAGGGGCATCAGCGGCTGCTTCGACGTCGACTCGATGACGATGAACGCCGCCAGCAACACGATCGCCAGTGCGAAGGAGATCATGGTCACCGAATTCGTCCATCCGTGCGGAGCGAGCGTCGCGGCGTGGATGAAGCCGTAGACGAGCGCGCCCAAGCCGATGGTCGACGTGATCGCGCCCGGCAGGTCGAGCTTGCCGGGATGCTTGGCGCTCTCGGGGATGACATATGGGGTGATGATCGCCAGCATCACACCGATCGGGACGTTCACGAACAGCACCCATCGCCACGACAGCCACGACGTGAGGACGCCGCCCAGGATCAGGCCGATCGCCGCGCCTGCTCCCGACACCGCCGCGTAGACGCCGAATGCGCGGTTACGGGACTGACCTTCGGGGAAGGTCGTCGTGACGAGCGACAGCGCGGTTGGGGACGCGATCGCGCCGCCGACCCCCTGCACGACGCGCGCCGCGAGCAGCCACGCCTGACTCTGCGCGAGGCCGCCCGCGAGGCTCGCGCCGGCGAAGATCACGATGCCGGTAATGAACATGCGGCGCCGGCCGAAGATGTCGCCGGACCGCCCGCCGAGCAGCAGGAGCCCGCCGAACGTCAGCGTGTATGCGTTGAGCACCCACGACAGGTTGGTGTTCGAGAACCCGAGCGCCTGCTGGATGTGAGGCAGCGCGATGTTCACGATTGTGGCGTCGAGCACGATCATCAGCTGCGCGCCGGCGATGACGAGCAGCGCGAGGCCCGGATGGACGCCTTCGTGACCGGGCGACGGGTGCGCGGCAGACGACTGGTCGGCCTCGGTTGCCATGGATTCCCCCTCGTGACTGCGCTGCGGCCTGCGCGATCGACCCTACAGACGATCGCCCATATGCCAACCCTGGCGGCGGACGGTTCATTCCAGCGCGCGGAGAGAACGTGGATCGATACCTCGGGTTGCGTCAGGGGTTGCGTCGCGACAGAAAGAGCGGGGTTCGCGACATGCTCGTCGCGGACGTGTGCTGCAAGGGCGTGGGCGTGCCCACGGCGGGAGCGGGGCTCCGAATCGGAGACTGCCGTGCAATAGTGGAGTGACGTCTCCGTCGCGGCTACGTGACGCGAGAGGGGGACACCTGCGCATGACGAACCCGACGCGGCCCGATCGTTCGTCCTCTCCGGCGTCGGCCGAGGTCCCCGGCCGCGGCGCCGCGATCACTGTGCGGGGACTGTCGCACGCGTTCCACGCTCCCGAGGGAACCCTCCATGTCCTGCGCGACGTGTCGCTGGACGTGCCTGCCGGCGCTTACGTCACGATCACGGGGTCGTCGGGGGCGGGGAAGAGCACGCTGCTCTCGGTGCTCGGCGGCCTCGACGCGCCGCAGACCGGCACCGTGGAGGTGGGCGGAACGAACCTGCACGGCCTGCGCGGCGACGGGCTCGCCTCGTACCGGCGCGCGACGGTCGGGTTCGTGTTCCAGCACTTCGGGCTCGTGGAAACGCTGTCGGCGCTCGAGAACGTCGAGCTCGCCGCCGCTCTTGCCGGCACGGGGCGTCGTGCGCGGCGCCGATCGGCGCAGCGGCTCCTGGAGGCCGTCGGTCTGGCCGATCGCGCCGCGCACCGCCCGGCCCGACTGTCGGGCGGAGAGCGGCAGCGGGTGGCGATCGCGCGGGCGCTCGTCAACGCCCCGCGGTTGGTCCTGGCCGACGAGCCGACGGGGAACCTCGACGAGGAGTCGGCCGTGGGGGTGATCAGCCTGCTGGAGCGCGTGCACCGCGAGCTCGGCGGCACGCTCGTGGTCGTCACGCACAATCGGTTGCTGGCGGTCCGTGCCCCGCGGCGTCTTCGGCTGCACGACGGGTCGCTGCACCCGGCGGCATGACGCCGGCGATGGGCGGTTCGGCATGAACTGGCGCGACGCTGCCGGGCTGGCGTGGTCCGGTGTGGGGCGGCGATTCGGGCGATCCGTGCTGACGATCTTCTCGGTCGCGCTCGCGGCGGCGCTGCTGACCGCGCTGCTCGCCGTCGCCGGCACGGCGCGCACGCGCGTCCTCGCGCAGCTCACGAGGGGTGGCCCGCTTGCGGGAATCCGCGTCGAGGCCGCCGCGCCGAACTTCTCCGAGCTCCAGTCCGACGACCCGGCGCCGGGAGCGCCGCGCGCGATCACGACCGAGGCCGTGGATCGGATCGCGTCGCTCCCCGAGGTCGAGTCCGTCCTGCCCGTCGTCTCCGTTCCCGAGCTCGTCCTGCCGACCGTCCCCGGCGGCGCGAGCGGGAGGGACGGTCCCGGGCCGCGTCCGTTCGCAGACGCGCTCGTCGGCGTGAGCGTGCGCGATCCCGCCGTGCTCCCCGTGAGCCTCGTCGCCGGGCGGCTGCCCACCGCGGGATCGCTCCGCGAGGTGTGCGTCACCGAGGCATACCTGAACAGGCTTCACATCTCGACGGCGCAGGCCGACCGCGTCGTCGGGACACACATCGCGCTCGCGGCGCCCAGGGTGTTCCCGGAGCTGGCGGTCGACCCGGACCGAGGTCTGTGGGTGAAGCCCGAGATCGTCGGCGTCGTGGTGCAGGACGCGGGGACGGGCGCGATCCTCGGCTCGGTGCAGCTCGCCCGCCAGCAGCTGGCGTTCGCCCAGGCGGGGCTGGATCCGGGCGGCGACTTCGCGATCCCGTCGTCGCCCTACAGCGGACTGCTCGTGGTCGCGAAAGGACTCAACCAGATCGGTCCCGCGCGGGTGCGGATCGCCGACATCGGCTACTCGACGAGCGCACCCGAGGACCTGATCCAGTCCGTCCTTCGGTATCTCCACGTCGTCGAGATCGTGCTGAGCGGGATCGGCGTGATCGCGCTGCTGATCGCCTCGCTCGGGATCTGCGGGGCCATGCTCGCCGCCGTGCGCGAGCGACGCCGCGAGATCGGCGTGCTCAAGGCGATCGGCGCGCGCGACCGCGACGTCCGCCACGTCTTCCTGGTGGAGGCGGGGCTCATCGGGTTCATCGGTGGGACGATCGGAACGCTCGCGGGCTGGGTGATGGCGCGGATCCTCGGTGGCGCCGTGAACCGCTACCTGACGCAGCAGGGGTTGGCCGGCGTCCGAGTGTCGGTTCCGCTGTTGCTGCTGGCGGCGGGCGTGGTGGGCTCCACGGCGCTCGCCCTCGTGGCGGGGGTCCTGCCGGCGCAGCGGGCCGCGCGCCTGCCGGCGCGGGAGGCGGTGGCCGAGGGGTGAGGCTGCCCCGAGCCGCGCTCGTGGTCGCGCTGATCGCGACCGCCGCCGCCGCCGAGGCGTGCTCGTCCGTGTCGTCGCCACCTCCCGGACCGCCGGCACAGCCGAACGGTCCGGCGCCCCTCTACGTGGCCGTCGGCGCCAGCGAGACGGTCGGGGTAGGTGTGGCCGATCCGTACCGGCAGGCGTGGCCGGCTCTGTTCTTCCGGGAGGCGCTCCCCCCCAGCGCGCGATTCGTCGACCTCGGCGTCCCGGGCGTCACCGTGTCGGACGCGTTGGTCCAGGAGGCCCCGGCGGCCGTGTCGCTGCATCCCGACGTCGTGACCGTGTGGTTGAACGTCAACGACCTGATCGCCGGCGTGAGCGCGGCGACGTACGGGCAGGAGCTCACCGGTTTGCTGCAGGAGCTGCGCCGCGGCGGCCGGACGCAGGTGCTCGTCGCCAATACCCCTCCGGTGCAGGCGTTTCCGGCGTACCGCAGCTGTCTGCCCTTCATGCCCGGCGTGGCGGGATGCAACACGGGGCGTCGCGCGCCGACCCCTGACGAGGTGGCGGCGATGGTCGCTGCCTACAACGCCGCGATCCTGTCGGCGGCCCGCGCGACCGGCTCGCATGTCGTCGACCTATATGCGGCGGCCGAGAAACGGGTGCGGGCGGGCACGTTCGCGGCGCTCATCGGCCCCGACAACTTTCACCCCGATGCTCAAGGGTACCGGGTGGTGGCAGCCCTCTTCGCCCGCGCCTACCGGTCGCTGCCGTCATCGGGGTAGCGGCCGACACGGCGCGTTGTTTGTCCGTCTCCGGTGGACCCTCGCTTGGCTTTGGGCGTGCTCGCGGGCGAATGTCGTTGACGGATCGCGATATATCGTGATAGTCTCCGACCGTACGTAAGCACCGGGTGCGACCAGAGCGCCCGGGCGAGACGAGAGGAGAGTGTCATGGGACACCGATACGCAGAGGCCGGCGAGCGACGCCGGCGCGAAGAGGCCGGCGACCGCCACCGGCACCGCGGATCCTTCGGTCCGTGGGGACCCCCGTTCGGGCCCGGCCGGCGCCACCGCATGGGCGGACGGGCACGGCGCGGCGACGTCCGGGCGGCCATCCTGATGCTGCTGGCCGAACGCCCGATGCACGGGTACGAGATCATCCAGGAGGTCGGCGGGCGCACGGGTGGGGTGTGGGAGCCGAGCCCCGGATCCGTGTACCCGACGCTGCAGATGCTCGAGGACGAGGGGCTCGTGACCGCCCAGGAGTCCGAGGGCCGCAAGCGGTACGCGCTGACCGAGCAGGGGAAGGCTGAGGCCGAGCGCCGGTCGACCGACCCCGCCCCCTGGGACGAGGTCACGCGCGGCGCGAGCTCCGCAACGATGGACGTGCGCCGGCTCGGGTTCCAGATCTTCGGTGCCGTGAAGCAGATCGGCGAGACCGGAACCGAGCAGCAGCTCCAAAGTGTGGTGGAGATCCTCACCGAAACGCGCAAGCGCCTGTACAAGATCCTCGCCGAGGACGAGTAGGCGGGAATTCGGGGGGCGCACCCGGAGAGCGAAAGCGACGTGGTGCGAACCCCCCGTCGGGGGAACACGGGTTAGGCCTATCGGCCAAACGGCCTTCACCCGAGCTCGACGAGTTTTTGGCCACCTTTCCGATGTGCCGGAGCACCCCTCCACGTCAGACTGCGAACTCCGGGGGCTCCCCGGTCAGGGAATCGGCAGGAGGTGGCAGGAAACTTGAACACCACGGCAATCGCGGACCGAACCTTCACCCTCAGGGCCCGGCTCGACCGGACCATCGCGGCCATCCTCGCGATCCTGACGGTGGTCGCGGGGGGGCTCGCGGCGGCCCGATTCCCGGTCTCCCTTCCCCTGGCGAACGCCAAGACCGATCCCGCGCTGACGGCGGCCGCCGCGGCGCAGCCCGACAGAACCCTGCAGGTCATCATCCGGGAGAGCACCCCCGGATCCGACGCCGCCGAGCAGTTGGTCCGATCGGACGGCGGCACCGTCACGCGCCAGCTCCCGATCGTCGGGGGCTTCGCCGCCGTCATCCCGGCGCGCTCCCTCGCCTCGCTGGCGAGCTCGTCGTCCGTCCTGCGCGTCTGGGCCGACGGCAAGGTCCACATGAACGACGTCAACTACGCGAAGTGGGACGCCGCCGCTCCCAACACGCTCTGGCGCTCCTACATCAAGCTTCCGCAGGTCGCCTACGATGGCACGGGCGCAACGGTTGCCCTGCTCGACACCGGCATCTCGCCGTCGCCCGACCTCGCGGGACGCATCGTCGACTCGGTCGACTTCACTGCCGAGAACGACAACCTGGACCACTTCGGCCACGGCACGCACATGGCCGGGATCATCGCCGGGAACGGCTCGATGTCATGGGGCAAGTGGGCGGGTGTCGCGCCCGGCGCCGATCTGGTCTCGGTGAAGGTCGCTCCCTCAGACGGTTCCACCGACGTGTCGGTCGTGATCGCCGCCTTGCAGTGGGTGATCGCGAATCAGCAGAACGACGACATCGGGGTCCTCAACCTGTCGTTCGGCACCGACTCCACGCAGCCGTACTCGGTCGACCCGCTCGACTATGCCGTCGAGCAGGTGTGGAACTCCGGCATCGTGGTCGTCGTCGCCGCCGGGAACCGCGGTCCGGGCGCCGGCACCATCAACAAGCCAGGTGACGACCCGTTCGTCATCACGGTCGGCGCGATGAACGGCAACGGCACGCTCGACAAGTCCGACGACGCGATCCCGCCGTTCTCGAGCCGCGGCCCCACCCAGGACGGCTTCCAGAAGCCCGACATCCTGGCGCCCGGCGTCACGATCGTGTCGCTGCGCGACCCGGGAAGCGCCATCGACCAGATGCACCCCGAGGCCGTGGTCGGCAACAACTACTTCAAGGGCACGGGCACGTCGCAGGCCGCCGCGGTCATCTCGGGCGTCGTCGCCCTGATGATCGACGCGCGAGCCTCGATCACGCCCGACCAGGTAAAGGCGATCCTGATGGGCACGGCCATGCCGTACATGGCCGGGTCCGCGGGGGGCGCCGGCCTTGTCAACGCCTACGCCGCGACGAACGCGGCCGCGAACGCCCCGAACAGGTACGGTCTGGCCGACCAGGGCCTGACGCCCTCCACGGGGCTCGGGTCGCTCGAGGCCAGCCGCGGCTCGTTCCACGTGTACGCGGACCCCGACGGCGACGGCGTGCCCCAGCTCATCCAGGGAGAGGAGGACGTCCGCGGAGTCCCGTGGGTGGCGAACTCCTGGGCCGCGAACAGCTGGAGCGCCAACCACTGGAACGCGAACTCGTGGAGTGCGGTCGAGTGGGCCGCCAACGCGTGGGCCGCGAACCAGTGGGACGCGAACATGTGGGACGCGGATTCCTGGGACGCGAACGCGTGGGACGCGAACGCCTGGAGCTGAGGCAGAAGGGTTGCCCACAATGAGACCTTCCCTCCCCACATCTGCTCGGCGACTCATCGCAGCCGTCTCGATCGCCGGAGCCGGGATCCTCGCGGCCCAGGCCACCGCCCTGCCGAGCTGGACCAGGAACGACCTCGTCGGGTTCGCCGTGCTGGCCGCGCTGGTGTCGCTGCTGGAGCAGTTCCCGATCCACGTGCGGTTCCGCACCGAGACGCTGAACATGTCGATGACGGATGCCGCGTGGACGGCCGGTCTGCTGCTCGTGCGGCCGTCGGTCCTGACCTTCGCGGTCGCGGCCGGCGCGCTCGTCGGTCAGCTCATGCGCCGGCGGCCCCTCTACAAGTCGGCGTTCAACGTCGGGCAGTACATGGTGGCGATCACGGCCGCCGAGCTGGTCTTCATCGGCCTCGGGTCGCCGAGCGTGTCCGCGCCGGGGGCCTGGCTCGCGGCGACCGGCGCCATGGCGGTCTGCTTCCTCGTGAACGCCATGCTGGTTGCGCTCGTTATCGGCCTCGCGGAGCGCAAGTCTCTCGCCGCGATCATCCGGGCGCCGCTCGCGGTCAACGTCTCGCACTGGGTCTGCAACACGGCGACGGGACTACTCGGCGCCATCCTGTGGGCGTCCGAGCCGCGCGCGCTCGCGCTCCTCATCGCGCCCCTCGTGCTCTCGTTCTTCGCCTACCGCTCGTGGGTGGATGGCGTCCGGGAGCGTGACCGGATGCTCAACCTCTACGAGGCCGGGCGAAGCCTGTTCGCACCGATCGAGGCCGACGCCGACTTCGTTCCCTTCCTGCGGCTGGTGGAGCGGATGCTCGAGGCCGACTGCGTCGAGCTGGTCGTCACCGAGGAGGACCGCCTCACGGTCCACGCCTCCGACGGCGGGGTGTCCCGCGCCGAGCTGACGAAGGGCCTCGGTGTCCCCGAGTCGCTCGAGTCGTATCTCGCAGCGTCGGCCACGCGGCCGTCGCAGGTCAAGGTCATCGGCACGGGCGAGGACGCGCGCGGGTTCCTCGTGGTCTACCGCGACGCCGCGCTCAGCGACGCCGAACAGTCGGTTGTGGACGCCCTCGGCGCGCAGATCGCCGTCATGCTCGAGAACCACCGGCTGTTCTTCGAGACGCTCGAGCAGGCGCAGCTCGTCGACATCATCGCCGACTCGTCCGACGGGATCTTCGTCCTGTCGCCCGAGCACCGCGTCCTTTCGTGGAACCCCGCGATGGAGCGGATCTCGGGCCTGACGACCGCCGACGTCTCGGGCCGCGGGATCGACGAGCTGCTCGAGCTGCACGCCTTCACCGATGGGCGCGAGGCCGAGGGCGGCACGCTCGGCGAGACCGGCGACGCGATGATCTCGGGTCCCGGGATCGACCGCCGCTGGATCCGGTACACGCGCAACCCGATCCGAGGCCGCGACGGAGCGCTCAAGGCCTACGTCGTCGTCGCCCGCGACGTCACGGTCGAGATGGAGGCCGAGCAGATGAAGCGCGACTTCGTCGCGACGGTCTCCCACGAGCTGCGCACGCCGCTCACGCCGCTGAAGGGATTCCTCACCACGCTCCTTCGCGGGACCGGCGAGGACACGCCGGAGGCGCGCCAGGAGTACTACCGGATCATGCTCAACCAGACCAATCGTCTGGAGCGGCTCATCACCGACCTGCTCGAGGTCTCGCGGATCGAGGCCGGCAAGCCCGCGTCCGAGTCCCGGCCGATGGAGCTGGCGGCGGTCGTGGCCGAGGAGGTGCGGCAGTTCGCCGAGGCGCAGCCCGACCGCGAGATCCGCATGCGCTCCCCCAAGCGGCCGATCATCGTCACCGGCGACCCTTTCCGTGTCGGACAGATCGCCGCGAACCTCATCTCGAACGCGCTCAAGTACTCACCGCGAGAGGCGCCCGTGCAGGTGCACGTCTCGATGGCCGGCGACGAGGCCGTAGTTTCCGTGAACGACCGCGGCGAGGGTATCCCCATCGCGGAGCAGCAGCGCGTGTTCGAACGGTTCCACCGCGTCGAGGGCGGGCTCACTCGGAGCACCGGCGGGACGGGCCTCGGCCTCTACATCGCCAAGCACCTCGTCGAGGCGATGAGCGGGCGCATCTGGCTGCGGTCGGACCCGGGTGCGGGATCGACCTTCTCGTTCTCGCTGCCGCTGGCCTCGCCGAGCACGCTGGGCGACCTCGCCGCGGACTCCGAGTACGCCGACCGTCGCCGGCGCACCGCCTAGCCCGGTTCCGGTCCCTTCGCTCGCTATCCCGTGCCGCTCGCGGTTGCGTGCGCAGCGGCGTCCGAGGCCGAACACGGAGCCTTGGCCGACCCCTGCGCGACGCCCGAGAGCGTGACCACGGCGTAGAAACAGGTTCCCGACGTCGAGAGCACAGCGGCGTCCCACGCCGAGCCGTTCGGCATCACGCTGACCGAGTTGGGGCCCGTCGAGGTGCCGGTGACGTAGCTGAGCGAGGGCTCGTTCTGCGCCATCACGGTCACGGTCACGGTCGCGTACGAGCCGCCCTCCGACGCCGCGGTCTGCGCCGCCTGGATGGCGGTCACCAGGTTCGACTGCGCCTGGGTGTCGGCTGCGGGGTCGATCGCGTTCACGTCCTGCTTCGCTCCCTGGGCTTCGACGCCCAGCCCGCAGGCGGTCAGGGAGAGCAGGGCGGCCGCTCCGGCGAGCACGGCGATTCCTCTGATGTGCGATCGCATCTCCCTAGAAGGATCGGCGCGGGCAGGTTCGGCTATTAGCGGGCGCTCGGCCGGACCAGAGGGCCCCGGAGCGTCGTACAGTGCGGGCGCAGGCGATGCCCGAGGAGCGCGCGTGGCCGACGACGTACGGTGGGGAATCCTGGGAACGGCGCACATCGCCGAGTCGTCGTTCCTGCCCGGCCTTCGCGAGGCCGGCGGAGGGCGCCCCGTGGCCGTCGCGAGCCGCCGCCGCGAGGCCGCCGAGGCGTTCGCCTCGGCGTACGGCGTCGAGCGCGCGGCCGAGGGATACGAAGCGTTGCTCGCCGACCCGGAGGTCGACGCCGTCTACGTCCCCCTCCCCAACTCGTCGCACCGGACCTGGGCCGAGGCGGCGCTGCGAGCCGGCAAAGCCGTGTTCTGCGAGAAGCCGCTCTGCGGCACCGTCGAGGACACAGAGGCGCTGCTGGCGACCGCGCGCGACACGGGCGGGCTGCTGTGGGAGGCCTTCGTGTTCCCGTTCCACGAGCAGATGGAACGGGTCGAGCGATTGCTGGCCGACGGCGCGATCGGCGACCTGCGCGAGATCCAGTCGAGCTTTCACTTCCTGCTCCAGAACCCCGGGAACATCCGCATGTCCGCGGAGCTGCAGGGCGGCTCGCTCCAGGACGTCGGCTGCTACCCGATCCGGCTCGCGCGGCTGCTGTTCGGCGACGAGCCGACCGGGGGATGGGCGACCGGCGTGTTCGGCGAGACGGGCGTCGACGAGGAGATGGCCGGCGTGCTCACGTTTCCGGGCGACCGGCGCCTGCTGCTCTCGTGTGGGTTCCGGCGTGCCTACGACTGCTTCACGCGGCTGCAAGGAACCGAAGGGCAGATCCACATGACGAACCCG
Organism: Actinomycetota bacterium; assembly: GCA_035623615.1. Classification (GTDB taxonomy): domain Bacteria; phylum Actinomycetota; class UBA4738; order UBA4738; family UBA4738; genus DASPTB01. Next base: position 3,527 of record DASPTB010000172.1, on the reverse strand, counting down.
TGCCACCCGGGCCCCGGCGACACCACTGAGGTGCTGCGGGACGGGGAGCGTGCCAGCCGCCCCGCGGCCGCCGACGAGCACTCGTTCACCGCGGCGCTTCGGCACGTGAACGCCGCCATCCGGGGTGAGGAGGCGCCGCGGCACCTGGCCGCCGACGAGGCGCTCGGCAACGCGGTCGCGATCGAGCTGCTGCTCGCGTCCGCGCGCGGCGGCGTCGCTAGGGCGTGACCCGGTCGCCCGGCGCGAAGACGTCCATCAACACGTTCAGCGCCGACAGCGCCCCGTTCGATCCGTTGAGGAACGTCGCCGTGCGACCGTCGAGCGAGACCACCGGACGGTCGCCGGCAACCGTCGGGCCGGCACCCGGCTCGAGGACGATCGCCGCGCGCTGCGAGACGCCGAACACGATCCGGCTGCGGTCTGCGTGGGTGAGCCCGTACAAGCGGCCCCAGCGGTAGTCGATCGTGAGGCGTGGCTCGAAGTCGGCGCCCGGCACGATCCCGAGCCCCGGCTCGATGTGGTTGTAACCCGTCCGGAAGTCGGCCGAGCTCTGCACCTCGATCGTCGCGAGGGTGGGGTTCGGGTTCGCCACGTAGTCGGCGCCCATCGCGGCCGTCATCGCGCCGTCGGTCATGACGGGCAGGCCCGACTCGACCGCCGCGTGGACGAAGTCGTCGAAGGTGGCGTCGCCGACGGGGCCGGCCAGCAGCGACTGGTCGCCCCCGGCGAACAGGACGCCGGCGTCGCTCGACGACAGCGTCGGGAGCGGGTCGCGGCCGTCGACCACCGTCGTGACGTCGCCCGACCACCCCGCGGCCTGCAGGGCGTCGCGGTAGGCGCCCTCGGCGCGGGCTTCCGCGTGTCGGGTCGGGTAGGCGGCAAGGACGAGCACGATGTCCCTGCCACCGGACGCCTGCGCGTCGCTCACGAAGCCGCGCATCGCGCGGCCGCTCGGATCGCCGGTGACGCCGCCGCCCAGGACCAACGCACCGCGTCCCGGGGACTCGAGCAGGCCGACCGGCCACGGACCGGGTGACGTGTAGGGCACCTGCATGCCGGCGGCCATCGCCATGCGATCCGTCACGTCGTAGCCGACGCCACGACCCGGCGCGATGAGGTCGGTCAACACGCCGCGCGCGGAGAGCGTCTGGTCGGCGCCTTCCCACGTGTGGGTCGCGCCGGCCGTCTTCAGGTCGATGATGGCGGCGGACGCCTTGCCGAACGTCCGCACCGTGGCGTCGTCGGTCACCACGGCGCCGGTCCGGTACTCGACGCCGATGCCCAGCCGGCCGGCGCCGCCGAAGTGGTCGGCCGACTGCGCGACGATGTTCAGCAGCCGTCCGAAGCGCCCGCGCTGGTAGTAGTGCTCGTCGAAGATCGCGCGGTCCGAGCCGAACGCCAGGCCGCGCTGCTGCGCGTCGGTCGCGTCGGCCCAGTCGATGAGGACGGCGCCCCGCTGCAGCTCGGTGTCCTGGCCGTAGCCGGGGGCGAACCCTTCGATCATGGTGTGGGAGAGCACGGCGTCGCCGGCGCTCGTTCCCCCGAAGACCACGCCCCGTGCGTACGCGGCGGCCATGGCCGCCTCTGCCGGCGTTCCGCCCAGAACGTGCATCGCGATTCCCTGGATGCCACCGAGGAAGTACGCGCCGTCGAGCTGCGGGCTCTGGAAGGGCGCCACGTCGCGCCGCTGGAACGCCCTGTGCCGAAGGAACAGAGGGTCGAGCGCCACGTCGCAGCTCGTGAGCGACGGGAAGCGGGGGAGGATCGCCTGGCAGGCGGTCCGCACCTGGTTGGTGCGCTGGAGCGCCAGCACCACGTTCGCGTGGAGCGTGGGCTGGTGGCCGTAGGCCGCCGGGACGACCAGCAGGTCGAGGGTCGGCCCCGAAGCGTGCCCGGCGACGACGGCAGCGAAGTCGCGCAGCGAGACGGGCGAGTAGTCGCCGCCGACCGGCACCAGGACCTGCTGGGCGACGGCCGGACGTGTCGCGGTCCGGGGGGCGGCGACGGCGCTCAAGGGCGCCGCCAGCGCCGCGGCCACGGCAACGAGGACGGAGAAGAGGGCGGTTCTCGGCAAGCGGGCACGATGCATCTGGATCGATTCCTTCCGGAGGAGTACCGCGGGAGTCTAGCGCCGCCCGCACGACCCTCGGATCGGCCGAAGGGCGGTAGGTGGGGGTCCGGGCGCTCGGAGTTGGGGGGCGTTTGACAGAACAAGGGGAGTCGGCTAGAAAGGATCGAATCCCATCCAGTCGATGGAATTTCGAAACGATGATCAGAACACGCTGCTACGGCGTCGTCGCCGCGATGATCCCGAGCCGCCTCTGCTGTCGGAGGGGCTCCATCGACCCTGGGCGAGACGCGCGCACGCCGTCCTGATCACATCGTAGACAGCGTTTTCTCACCCGGGGCCGCCGCACAGGCGGCTTCTTTCTTTTCCCGGCCTCGCGGGCGACCCGTCCACGGGGCCACCCCAGGGGCCAGGCCACCAGAGGACGAAGGACCTTCGACATGGCGCAAGACCGGCGATACGGAACTGGCGAGCGGGGACCGCTGCCGCCAGAGCCCACGTGGGAGCAGGTGCTCGAGCGCAACGCGATCGAGCGGCTCAAGCTCGAGAAGGCGCCGGCCGCGATCGTCGACGAGCTCGAGGAGCTCGGGCGCACGCCCTACCTGGACATCCCTGAGGAGGACATCGTCCGCCTGCGGTGGTACGGCCTGTACCACGACAAGCCGAAGGTGGGCGAGTTCATGCTCCGTATCAAGCTTCCCGCGGGGCGCCTGACGGCCGGGGGGCTCCGACTGATCGGCGAGCTGTCGGCGGCGCAGGGCAAGGGCTACGCCGAGCTCACGACGCGCCAGAACGTCCAGCTGCACTTCTTGCGGCTGCGCGAGGTCCCCGGGATCCTCCGGCAGCTGTCCGAAATCGGTGTGACGACCGCCGGCGCCTGCGGTGACGCCGTCCGGAACATCACGGGGTGCCCGCTGTCGGGGGTGCTGGCGGCGGAGGCGTTCGACGTCGGGCCGGTCCTCGACGCGGCGGCCGGCCTCTTCTACGACCCCGCATACATGAACTTGCCGCGCAAGCACAAGATCACGATCTCGGCGTGCCCGGCGCAGTGTGACATGCCGGAGATCAACTGCATCTCGTTCATCGCGGTGCGCGGCGACGAACCCGGGTTCGCCGTCCGGGTCGGCGGGGGTCTGTCCACCGCCCCGCGCCTCGCGCGCGACCTCGGGGTCTTCGTTCCGTTCGACGACGCGCTCCCCGTGATGCGGGCGATCGTCGACGTGTGGAACGAGGACCGCCGGTATCGCCTGTCGCGCGTCAAGGCACGGATGAAGTTCATGGTCGACGACTACGGTGCCGAGGGGATGCGGGCGAAGGTGGAGGAGCGGCTCGGAGGCTCGCTCGCCGACGGGAAGGCGCCCGCTGCGGGGCCCGCAGCCGATCACATGGGCGTGCACGAACAGAAGCAGCCGGGCCTGTATCACGTCGGCGTCCCGGTTCCGGTGGGCATCGCTCGCGG
>DASPTB010000149.1:0-2344 GCA_035623615.1 Actinomycetota bacterium | reverse complement strand
GTTCGAGTTCGAGGCCTACGACATCGGGCACCTCTACACGTTGGCCTTCTTTGCGGACAAGGGCTTGGTGCGGACGCCGATCTTCATGCAGTTCGTCATGGGCACGCTCGGGGGGATCGGGCCAGGCGTCGAGAACGTGTTCCACATGAAGGAGGCGGCGACCCGCTTGTTCGGCGACGACATCGAGTGGGGGATCCTCGGATCGGGCCGCTACCAGTTCGACCTCATCACGGCAGGTGCGACGCTCGGGGGTAACGTTCGGGTCGGTCTCGAGGACTCCATCTACTTGCGCAAGGGCAAGCTCGCCGAGTCGAACGCCGATCAGGTGCACAAGATCGTCCGGATCCTCGAGGAACTCTCCCGGCAGCCGATGAGTCCCGCCGAGACACGGAACGCCCTCCTCCTCAAGGGTCTCGACCAGGTCGGATTCTGACCGTGGAGGGAACCACCCGGGGTCCGTTCGGCATCCTTGGGGCCGGCGTGATCGGAGCCGGCTGGGCGGCGCGCGCCCTGGCACGCGGTTACGACGTCGTCGCGTTCGATCCGGCCCCCGGCGCTGAGGGGCGTCTGCGCGCGGCCGTCGAGCGGGCCTGGCCTTCCATCAGGAAGCTCGGACTCTATCCCAGCGCCGACCCCTCTCGAATCACGTTCGTCGACTCGGTCGGCGACGTCGCGGCGCGCGCGAGCTTCGTGCAAGAGTCCGTGCCCGAGATCCTGGAGGCGAAACGACAGGTCCTTCTGGCTGCGGACGCGGTCGCTCCGTCCCGCGTTGTCCTCGCGTCTTCCACGTCGGGGCTCCTGCCGACGGCCATGCAGGAGGGGATGCGGCACCCGGAACGGCTGGTCGTCGGCCATCCCTTCAACCCCGTGTACCTCCTTCCCCTGGTTGAGGTCGTCGGGGGCGCGGCAACGTCGATCCAGGCGCTCGACGACGCCGAGGCCACCTATCGCGACCTCGATATGCACCCGCTCCGGGTGCGCCGCGAGGTCGACGGGTTCCTGTCGGACCGGCTTCAGGAGTCGCTGTGGCGCGAGATCCTGCACCTGGTCGCCGACGGGGTCGCCACGACGGGCGAACTCGACGACGCCATCACGTACGGTCCCGGCCTGCGCTGGGCGATCATGGGCACCAACCTCACGTACCATCTGGCGGGCGGCGAGGGCGGCATGCGGCACATGCTCGAGCAGTTCGGTCCCGCGCTCGAGTGGCCTTGGAGCAACCTCGTCGCTCCGCCGCTGACCGACGCACTGGTCGAGTCGATGGTCGAGGGAACCGAGGCGCAGGCCGCGGGCCGCTCCATCGAGGAGCTCGAGCGGCTTCGAGACGACGCCCTGGTGGCGGTGATGTACGCGCTGCGCGAATCTCGTCTGGGGGCGGGGGAGACGGTGAACGTTCGCGAGGCCCGCTCGCTCGGCCAGTCGGCACCCGTGCGATGGCTGCCGGGGGACACACCGGCGGCGCCCCTCGAGCTGTACCAGTGCAGGGTGGCGCCCGATTGGGTCGACTACAACGACCACATGACCGAGTCCGCGTACCTGCTCGCGTTCGGCTGGGCCTCCGACGCGCTGTTCCGCTACATCGGGATCGACGAGTCGTACCGGTCCGCGGGCGGCTCCTTCTACACTGTCGAGAGCCACATCCGGTACTACCGGGAGGCCTCCACCGGCGAACCGCTGCGGTTCACCACGCAACTGCTCGGTCACGACCGCAAGCGGCTCCACATCTTCCACCGGATGTTTCGCGGTGACGGCGACGAGTTGCTCAGCACCAACGAGCAGATGCTGGTCCACGTGGACATGGCCGAGGGCCGGAGCAGCCCGACGGGAGACGGCCCGATGAACGTGCTCGATCACATTGGGGAGGGGCACGCGCACCTCCCCGTCCCGGACGAGGCCGTGATGTCGTTGGCGGCGACGTGAGAGAGCGATGGACTTCTCGATAACCGAGGAACAGCGGCTGATCGTCGAGACCGTGCGGCGGTTCGTCGCCGACGAGCTCGCCCCGCTCGAGGACGAGGTCGAGCGCACGAACGCCCTCGCGGCGCCCGTCTTCGAGCGGATCAAGGCGAAGGCGCTGTCGGCGGGCATCTACGCGGCCAACATGCCGGTGGAGCTCGGCGGCGGGGGCCTGGACACGCTCACGCTGGCGATGGTCGAGCGGGAGCTCGGCACGACGAGCTACGCGCTGCAGTACGCGGTGGCAAGGCCGTCGAACATCCTCCGGGCGTGCGAGGGCGAGCAGGTCGAGCGATATCTGTTGCCGACGATCCGAGGCGAGCGCGTGGAATGCCTCGCGATGAGCGAGCCCGAGGCGGGGTCGGATCTTCGAGGCATGGCCTGCAGG
>DASPTB010000131.1:0-3059 GCA_035623615.1 Actinomycetota bacterium | reverse complement strand
GACGCCCACGTGCGCCGCGACCGAGGCAACGTTCACGATGCGGCCGCGTCCTCGCTCGAGCATCGCCGGCACCACGGCGCGCGTCAGTTCGATCGGCGCGACGAGGTTCAGCGCGACGAGTTCCTCAACGCGAGCGTTCTCCATATCGGCGAACGGGCCTGCCCATCCCGCGCCCGCGTTGTTGACCAGGACCTCGAGCGGGCCGGCCCAGTCCGCGAGTTCCCCAACCGCCCCCGAATGAGTGAGATCTGCCGGCCGAACCTCGATCCGAGGCGACGCCGCGGCCAGATCCTCGAGCGCGCTCTGGTCGCGTCCGGTCGCCTTGACGAGGGCGCCGCGGCGCGCGAACAGCAGCGCCGTGGCGCGCCCGATCCCGCTCGACGCCCCGGTGACGAGAACGGTGGCGCCGGACAGGTTCACGGCAGGAACGTCACGCGGTCGCGCCGGACGGCGCGTCGCCGTCCCGCGCGACCCGCGCCGCGATCCACCGCGCGAACACCCGGGCCGGCGAGCCGGTCGCACCCTTCGGCCAGCGACTCGTCTCGCGTTCCATCCACGCCGTGCTCCCGATGTCGATGTGCGCCCAGGGAACGTCGCCCACGAAGGCCCGCAAGTACAACGCCGCCATTCCCGTGGTGTCAGCGCCCTCGGTGGGCGAGTTCCGTATGTCGGCGACCGAGGAACGCAGCAGCTCGTTGTAGTCCTCGGTCAGGGGCAGCTCCCACCCCGGGTCGCCCCCGGCCTCGCCGGCGTCCAGGAGCTCGTCAACGACGTCGCGGTCGGTCCCCAGCACCGCCCACAGGCCGTCGCCCAGCCCGCCCGCGTCGGTGAGCGTCGCCGCATCGACCACCGCCACCGGGCGCCGCTCGCACAGGTAGGCCAGCGTGTCGGCCACGACCAGCCGGCCCTCGCAGTCGGGGTCGACGACCTCGGAGGTCCGCCCGCCGCGGTGGGTGATCACGTCGCCCGGATGCAGCGCGTTCGCCCCGGTCATGTTGTCCGCGAACGGAAGCGCCGCGATCAGGTTCGCCTCGACGCCCAGCTCGGCGACGGCGCGGAACGCCGCCATCACCGAGGCGGCCCCGGCCATGTCGGACTTCATCCACTCCAGCTCGTCGAGCTCCTTCAGCGCGAGGCCGCCCGAGTCGTACGTGATCCCCTTGCCCGTCAGCGCGATCGGGCGAGCCGCGCCGCCGGCCCCGTACTCGAGCTCCACGACCCGCGGCTCGCGCGAGCTCCCCCGCCCCACGCCGAGCACTCCTCCGAATCCCTCGCGCTCGATGCGGGCACGGTTCCACACACGGCTGCGGATCCCGAGTCCCGCCGCCATCGCACGCGCCTCCTCGGCCATCGCTTCGGGCGTGGCGTCGCCCGACGGCGTGTTCACGAGGTCGCGCGCCCAGTTCGCGGCCTGCGCCAGGACGAGACCTCGCGCGGCTCCCTCGCGCGCGGCGGCCCGGTCGGACGGCGGGGTCAGGAGGGTCACGCGGCGAACCCGCCACGGCGCCGCGTCGTCAGGCGCCACGGGATCGTGCCGGTAGCGGTCGAACCGGTACCCGCCGAGCAACAGGCCCTCGACGAACGCCTCGGCCCCGGCCCCGGCGTCGTCGCCTTCCTGCGGGATCGTCGTCGCGACCGACCGGGCTCCTTCGAGCGCGCGCGCCACCGTCACGGCCGCGTCGCGCACCGCGCCGGCGGAACGCTCGGCCCCGCCGCCCATCCCGACCACGACAACAGTCTCGGCCGGGAGCCGCCCCAGCGTGGGAATGGACAGGACGTCCCCGCTCCGGCCGCGCCAGCCGCGGCGTCGCAGCGTCGCCGTCAGGTCCGCGCGCAGCGCGCGCGAGACGTCGGCGACTCCCGCTCCCGCCTTCGTGCCTTCCCGGAACGGCAGCGCGAGCACATCGGCCCGCACCTGCGACGGGCGCCGGTCGACGACCTCGACACGCGGCGCGTCAGCCAACCTGGTGCACCTGCATCAACGTCTGCGTCGACAGGGAGTTGACCGACCCCATCACCGGCGCGGGAACGAACCCGGCCCACTTGGTGCTGTGCGCCTCGATGATGTCCGGGTAGTCGAGGATGATGTACGGCCGGTCGTTGTAGATCTGGTCCTGCATCTGCCACACGAGCTGCTGCCGCTGCTTGACGTTCGTGAGCGTGCTCTGCTTCTCGTACATCGCGTCGTACGAGGGATTGCAGTACCCGCTGTCGCTCCAGTTGCCGTACTGCTCGCACGTCACGACCGACAGCATGAAGTCGGGGTCCACGGGCGGCACCCAGTCCCACATCGCCATGTCGAAGTTCAGGTACTTGTTGTTGGGCCCGGAGATGGCCGAGAACGTCGCGTCGTCGTCCATCGTCTTCTGCGTGATCACGACGCCGATCTGCCGGAAGTCGGGCTGCATGATCTGGAACGTCCGGTCGCCCGCTCCGTTCTCGTCGGTCGGGAAGATGACCGTGTACGACATCTTGTGTCCGTCGGCAACCCGGATGCCGTCCGATCCTTTCGGATAGCCGGCCTGGTCGAGCTCCTGGTTGGCGAGCGCCAGGTCGAACGTCTCGGGCTTGAGCTTGGGGTCGTGCCACATGCCGTCGGCGGGCGCGATGAAGCTGTCCCCGGGCTGCGCGAGCCCGAGCCATGCGACCTTGACGATCTGCTCGCGGTCGATCGCGTGCGCCAACGCCAGCCGCACCAGCGGGTTCAGCAGCTCCCGGTTCTTCGTCTTGTGGGGGTTGGTGTTGATGATGAAGTCCTTCATCGAGATGCTCGGATAGGTGTTCACGACGAACCCTGACGCCTTGAGGTCCGCCACCGCCGTCGGGGGCGTGTACTCGCCGATGTAGTCGAGCTCTCCCTGCTTGAAGGCCGAGATCATGGCGTCGGCGTTCGAAAAGAACTCGAACCCGAACTCGGAGATGTGCGGCTTCGGCCCCCACCACCCCGGGTTGGGCTGGAAGAGCGCCACCTGGTTCTTGACGTACTTCACGAGCTCGAAGGGGCCGCCCGAGACGACCGGCGCGAGGTTCGGGAAGGTGCGCAGCGCCGCGCCGTTGCC
>DASPTB010000309.1:0-5119 GCA_035623615.1 Actinomycetota bacterium | reverse complement strand
CCGGAGTGTACTCGCGGGTGTGGTCCGTGGAGGGGAGATTCGTCGGGTCGCATCCGTGGTCTCCGGTGAGGAAGAACAGCCCCGTGCCGTCACCCCCGGTGGCCGCCTCCACGAGGGCGGGGATTCGCCGATCGAGCGCCTCGACGGCGGCGGCGTAGCCGGGGGCGTCGTTGCGGTGTCCGTATTTGGAATCGAAGTCGACGAGGTTCGCCATGACCAGGCAGGGCCCCGGACGCTGCAGGTACTCGATCGACAGGTCGACGCCGTTCTCGTTCGACGACGAATACCGGTATTCGGTGAGCCCGCGCCCGCCGTACAGGTCGACGATCTTGCCCACCCCGTACACGGCGACCCCCGCCGTCTGGCACACGTCGAGCAGCGTCGGCGCCGGCGGGGCGACCGAGAAGTCGCGCCGCTCGGGCCGGCGCACGTACGCCCCGGGGGGGCCGTCGAACGGCCGGGCGATGACCCTTCCCACACGGTTCGGACCGTCGAGGATCGCACGGGCGCAGCGGCACCAGTCGTACAGCTGGTCGAGCGGCACGACGCCGACGTGACAGGCGACCTGGAACACCGAGTCGGCGCTCGTGTACACGATCGGCCGCCCGCTTCGGACGTGCTCCTCGCCCAGCTCGGCGATGATCTCCGTCCCCGACGCCGGGACGTTCCCCAGCACCTTCCGTCCGATTCTCTGCTCGAACGGCCCGATCACCTCGGGAGGGAACCCGCGCGGGTAGGTCGGGAACGGATGCTCGACGATCAGGCCCGCGATCTCCCAGTGCCCGGTGGTGCTGTCCTTGCCGGCGGAGCGCTCCGTCGCTCGCCCGTGAGCCGTTCCCGGATCTCCATGCGGCACAAGTCCTTTCATGCGGGTCACGGCGCCGAGGCCGAGGGCGGCGAGGTTCGGCGCGTCGAGGCCGCCGACGGCTTCCGCGACGTGCCCGAGCGTGTTCGCGCCGACGTCGCCGTAGGCGGCGGCGTCCGGCGCCGCCCCGACCCCGAACGAATCACACACGAGCACAAGCACCCGGTCGACTCGACGTCCGCCGACGGTGCGGTCGGCCGTGGCGCCCACCTCAGCCACGCCGCCGCCCGGGTGCCCGGCCGGCGCGCCGAACCGCGGCGGCGTCCGGCACGCGACGGGCCCGAGGGTGCGCCGTGAAGTACTCCTCGCGCATGCGCGCCCCCGTGACGAGCGTGTAGATCTGCGTCGTGGACAGCGAGGCGTGCCCCAGCAGCTCTTGCACGACGCGGACGTCGGCGCCACCCTCGAGCAGGTGCGTCGCGAACGAGTGCCGGAGCGTGTGGGGGGTCACGCGCGTCCTGATCCCCGCCCGCCGCACCGCCTGGGAGAGGATCTTCGACACGCCCTGCCGCGTGAGCCGGCCGCCGCGCTGGTTGAGAAACAGCGCCGCGCCGGAGCGGGGCCGGGCCAGCTCGGGCCGGCCGCCCTCCAGGTATGCGCCCACGGCGGCGCACCCGTACGAGCCGAGCGGGACGAGGCGCTCCTTGCTTCCTTTGCCGAACGCGCGCACGCTCCCCTCCTCGAGGTCCACGTCGTCCACGTCGAGCCCCACGAGCTCGGAGATCCGAAGGCCCGCCCCGTACAGCGTCTCCAAGATCGCCTGGTCCCGCAAGGCGGCCGGACTCCGCGCTCCACCCGAGGGCGGCTCGAGCAGCCGCTGCACCTGCTCCACGGTCATCGGCCTGGGAAGGTTTCTGGGGACCCTGGGACGCTCGATCCCCGCGGCGGGGTCGCGGTCGGCGTCCCCTTCGCTGACGAGGAACCGGTGGAAGCTCCGCACCGCGGCGAGCGTGCGGGCGACCGACGACGCGCGGTAGCGGCGTCCCTCCGCGTACTCCTGCGCCGACAGATGCTCGACGAAGCGCGCGATGGTCTCTTCCTCGGCGCGCGTCGCGTCACGCACACCGCTCTCCGCCAGGTAGTGCGCGTACTTGTCGAGGTCGCGCCGGTAGGCGTCCACCGTGTGAGCAGACAGCCCGCGCTCGACCGTGAGATGGTCCACGAAACGCGACACTTGGGAGTCGACCGAAGGGCGGGGAGGCATGAACGGCCCGATGTCGCGATCAGGCCGCGGATGGAATGGCCGAGGCGACGGGGGTCCACTGCATCGCGTGGGCCTCGGCGACGGCCTCGTTCGTCAGCGACCCGGCGTACGCGTTCACCCCGAGGGCCAGCACGGGATCCGCGCGGACCGCGGCCTCGAGCCCTTTCGACGCGATCGCGACGGCATAGGGCAACGTGACGTTGGTGAGCGCGTATGTCGAGGTGTTCGGGACGGCGCCCGGCATGTTCCCGACGCAGTAGTGGACGACTTCGTGCACGACGAACGTGGGATCCGAGTGCGTGGTCATCCGCGAGGTCTCGAAGCAACCACCCTGGTCGATGGAGATGTCGACGACGACCGAGCCCGCGCGCATCGATGCGATCATCTCTTCGGTGACGAGCTTCGGCGCGCGGGCGCCGGGGACCAGAACGGTGCCGATCACGACATCGCTCTCGCGAACGCGCTGCTCGATCGTCAGCCGGTCGGACATCAGCGTCATGATGCGGCCGCGCTGCATCTGGTCGATGAACCGCAACCGGTCGAGGTTGCGGTCGATGACGACGACCTCCGCCTCCATACCGGCAGCGATCCACGCGGCGTTCATCCCGGCCATCCCGGCGCCGAGCACGAGCACCTTCGCGGGACGGACGCCCGAGACCCCGCCGAGCAGGATGCCCCGCCCGCCGTATTCCCGCTCCTGGAGCCGGGCCGACACGTGGGGCGCCATCCGGCCGGCGACCTCGCTCATTGGGGCGAGCAGCGGGAGCCTGCCGTCGGGAAGCTGCACGGTCTCGTACGCGACGGCCGCAACCTTGCGGTCGACGAGGGTCCGTGTCAGTTCAGCGTCCGCGGCCAAATGCAGGTACGTGAACAGGACCTGTCCGTCGCGCAGCCGCCGGTACTCGCTTGGGATGGGCTCCTTCACCTTCAGCACGAGGTCGGCCTCGCTCCACACGGCGTCGGCGTCGGGCGCGATCTCGGCACCGGCGCGCTCGTAGCGATCCTGCGGGATGTTCGATCCAGCGCCGGCGCCGTCTTGCACGAGGACCCGGTGCCCGGCGTGCGTCAGCTCGCGCGCTCCCTCCGGCGTGAGCGCCACCCGGTACTCGTTGTCCTTCACCTCGGTGGGAACCCCGACGATCACGCGTGACCTCCTTCGGGCCGGCGCGGCCCTCGAACACCCCTGCCGTCCCGCCGCGCGGCCCCAGCATAGCCAGGAGATGAGAGGGCCTCACCGGCGGGAAGGGGACGCCCTCAGCCGCCCCTTCGCGCCGCCGCGAGAACGAGCCCGACCAGCGACTTGGCGTCGCGGATCTCGCCCGACGTCGCCATCCGCACGGCGTCCGCGAAGGGCAGTCGGACGACCTCGATACCTTCCTCGGCGGGCACCCCCTCGCCGGGCTCGAGGTCGGCCAGATACAGGTCCACGCGCTCGTCGAGAAAGCCGGGCGACGCGTACACCCAGCCGAGCGGCTCGATGCGCGCCACGCGCCGGCCCGTCTCCTCGAGCACCTCCCGGGCCGCGCAGGCGCCGGGGTCTTCGCCCTCGACGTCGCGGGTCCCCGCCGGGATCTCGAGCAGCCGCTCGCCGACCGCGTCGCGGAGCTGCCGCACCATCAACACGTCCGTTCCGTCGAGCGCCACCGCCGCGCACGACCCGGGGTGACGGACGATCTCGCGGTAGCGCTCGGGCCACACCTCGACGCTCACGAGACGCCCGCGGAACACGTCGCGTGCCCCCGGCGCGCGCTTGGGCTCGGTCATCCGGCCGCGCCCGGCGCGTCAGCCGGAGCTGACGAGCCGCTCGGTCGCGCTGCGCTCGCGACGGCGATCGCGCGCCGCGGCCACGAAGGCGGAGAAGAGCGGATGCGCCCTCGTCGGCCGGGACTTCAGCTCGGGGTGGAACTGCCCGGCGACGAAGAAAGGATGGTCCGAGAGCTCGATGATCTCGACCAGTCGCCCGTCGGGAGACAGGCCCGAGAAGACGAGTCCGCCCCGGGAGAGGATCTCGTGGTAGTCGGGGTTGACCTCCCACCGGTGCCGGTGCCGCTCGTGGACGACCGGCTCGCCGTAGATCGCGCGCGCCCGGGTTCCCTCGACGAGCTCCGCAGGATAGGAGCCGAGCCGCATCGTGGCCCCCATGTCCACCACGCCCTGCTGCTCGGGCAGGAGATCGATCACCGGATGCGGCGTCTCGGGGTCGAACTCGGACGAGTTCGCGCCCTCGAGCCCACACACGTTTCGGGCGAACTCGATGACCGCGCATTGGAGCCCGAGGCAGAGCCCGAGGTACGGGACTCGCTCCTCTCGCGCGAACCGGATGGCGTCGAGCTTTCCCTCGATGCCGCGCCAGCCGAAGCCTCCCGGTACCAGGACGGCGTCCATCCCGCCGAGGCGCGCCGCGACGTCGTGGTCGGCGAGCTCGTCCGAGGGCACCCATTCGACGCGAACGTCGACACCGTGGACGAACCCGGCGTGCTGCAGGGCCTCGAGCACCGACAGGTACGCGTCGCGCAGGTGCACGTACTTTCCGACCACCGCCACGTCCACTGGGTCGGTAGCGGCGTGGACGCGGTCCACGACCGAGAGCCACTCGGACAGGTCGGGCCGCGCGTCGGGGAGCCGCAGGATGCCGGCCAGGTACTGATCGAGTCCTTCCTTGTGAAACGAGATGGGGACCTCGTAGATGGAGGGCGCGTCGGGTGCCGAGATCACCGCCTGCTGCTCGACGTCGCACAGAAGGGAGATCTTCTCCTTCATGCTGGACGCGATCGGGCGGTCGGACCGGCAGATGATCACGTCGGGCTGGATACCGATCGAGCGGAGCTCGCGAACCGAGTGCTGCGTGGGCTTGGTCTTCAGCTCGCCGGTCGGGCCGATGAACGGCGTGAGCGCCACGTGGACGAAGGCGACGTTCTCGCGGCCGACCTCGTTGCGGAACTGGCGGATGGCCTCCAGGAACGGCAGGCTCTCGATGTCGCCGACGGTGCCCCCGACCTCGACGATCGCCACGTCCGCTTTCTCGAGGACGGCGTGCGAACGGATCCGTT
>DASPTB010000115.1:0-7490 GCA_035623615.1 Actinomycetota bacterium | reverse complement strand
ACGCGATCCTGTGCGGCACCGGCGGCAACGACTACATCGACGTCTCGGATGGCCCCGTGCTCATCCTCGGCAACGGCGGGAACGATCAGCTGAGGGGCACCACTTCCGCCGACGCGATCATCGGCGGACCCGGGAACGACTTCATCGACGGACGCGGCGGCAACGACTTCATCCAGTGCCGCGGCGGGACGGACTCCGTCGTTCCCTACTTTGGAGACTCGCTGAGCAACTGCTGAGCCGTTCCACATTCAGGGACGAAAGGGGTGGGCGCCGCGAGGCGCCCACCCCTTTGTTCCATGCCACAGCGTCCGACTTGCCGAACGAGGTCCGCGACGGGCAGAGTGGCGACGCGTGGCGCCGGTGGCGGTGCTCGAACCCGGTCGTGAGGTGGCCGTGTCGTTCTGGTTGACGTTCTTCCTTGTGCTACACGTGCTGGTGGCGATCGCCGCCTTCGGACCGTCCTACGCCTACCCGGTGATCGGGAGGTTCGCCCAAGAGGGACCGCAGAGCGCCCGCCTCGTCGCTCGCATGACCCACGCCGTCCAGGTTCGGGTCCAGATCCCCGGCGCGATCGTCATGCCGTTCCTCGGGCTCGCGCTCGTCTACCTCGGGCACTACCGGCTGTGGCAGTCGCAGTGGCTCGTGATCTCGATCGCCCTGTACACGATCGCGTTCTTCTACGCCGTCGGCGTGCAGACGCCCCTCATCGCCCGCATGTCGCGGGCGCTCGCGCGTCTCCCCGATCCCCCACCTGCCGGCGGCCCTCCGCCGGAGATCGGCGCCATGGCCCGGCGGGTGCGCGTGAACGGCATCTTCCTCACGACCCTCATCACGGCGATCGTGATCCTCATGGTCTGGAAGCCGGGGAACTGCCAGGGCGTCTGCTGACCCCCGCGGCGCAGCGCGCCGCGTCGTGCCGAACCCTCCGGTTCAGGCTCCGGACGCGTACCTCGCGTAGTCGGCCTCGACCGCCGGCAGGATGCCGGTCACGTACCGCCCACCCGCACACCCCCGGCACCACAGCGACTGGTTGATGGCCGCCGCCG
This sequence comes from Actinomycetota bacterium, assembly GCA_035623615.1. Lineage (GTDB taxonomy): Bacteria > Actinomycetota > UBA4738 > UBA4738 > UBA4738 > DASPTB01. The sequence goes on along the minus strand of DASPTB010000115.1, from coordinate 6,444 downwards.
TCGCGTCCGGCGGCGCGCACGCCTGGAGCGCCGCCACGATCGGCCCGTACCCGTCCGAGGTCAGCCCGTACTGGATCGTGTCCACCGTCGCCGCGAGGCCGATCGCCATCGACGGGTAGTTCTTCACGCCCACCGCGTTGAAGTCGGTGGCGCCGTCCGCGGGAAGCGTGGTCGCGAGCGGGTTCCACGCAGCGGTCGTGCCCTCCTGCGATTGCCAGGCGACCATCACGGTCAGGTTGTTCTGACAGACCGGCGCGCCGAGCGCCTGCAGGAACTGGGCCGCCCAGGCTCCGTACCCGGCGGAGGTCCCCGTCGTGGTCACCGGCACCTCGATGCCGGCCGCCTGCAGGTTCGCCGCCGTCTCCAGCGCCGCGTCCCGCTGCGCCGTCAGGGTGTCGAGCTGCGCCTGCGCGGCGAACAGCTGGGTCACGACGGGATCGTCGATGGCCCGCTGCTGCAGCCGGAGAAGCTGGCCGTGCGTCGCGACGATCTGAGACCGCAGCCGCGCGCTCCGGGCCACGAGCGGCGAGCCCTGGAGCCGCGCGAACGACTGCACGTTCGCGGTCGACCACAGCTCACGCTGCCGCTCCTGGAGCATCGCGATGCGTCGCGTGATCCGTTCGAACCCGGACGTGAGCGCCTGCACCTTGATCTGGAGGGTCGCCACCTGCAGCGTCAGGGCGTCCACCTTCGTGTTGAGCTGCTCCAGCTGCTGGAGCGCGGCGACCAGCTGCGTCGACGCGGACGTCGGGCCGGCGGCGGCGGCGGCCGGCCGCTCGCCGGCGAGCAGGACGAGCGAGAGAACGAGCGAGACCGCCATCGCGGCCGACGCGAGGCCTCGGGAGCCGGGAAGGCGGGGCGGGTGCGCGCGCATCACGACTGCACCTGGATGACGCCGTGCCGGACCCGGCCGAGGCCCGAGTGGTACGTCATGCTGATCGGGACGTCCGGCGTATAGGTGAACGTTCCCCCCGGCGGAATGACGCCCGAGCGCACCGCCTGGTGGTCGAAGACGATCCTCTGCGACCGGCTGGTGTCGTTGTGCCACGTGATCGTGCCGTGGTAAGGCGCCACGAGCCAGTGGGGCTTGAAGCCGGTGGCCGTGATGTAGATGTTCAGTCCGAAGTCGAAGTTCGGGTCCACCGAGGCCGTCGGCGAGGGGGAGGGAGTGATCGCCGACGACCCCGGAGACCCACCGGCCGCCGTTCCCCGCGCCGTCGAGCAGGCGGCGGTCACCAGGACTGCCACTGCCAGCGCGGGGGCGACGCGGAGCATGGTGTCCCGGCTCATAGCGTCCCCGGGAGCAGTCGATCGAGGTTCTCGAACACGAGCCACAGCAGGAAGATGACCGCCGGCGTGGTGACGACGTAGGCGGCGCGCACGGGCCACACCTGGTAGATGCGCCGCGTCAGGAAGATCACCGCGACAAGAGCGATCCCCCACAGGATCGCGATCAGCAGCCCGGTGACGTTCCCGGTTTCTCCGAACTCGTCCGGGGCCACCGCGATCGACGGGCGGGTGGCCACACCCACTGGATTGCCCTGCAGCGCACCCACGACCGCGAGCCTCGTCGTCGGTGCGAGCGAGGGGCCCGACGTCACGAGCGTCAGGCGGCTGTCGAGCGTCGGCCCGGTGACGTCGGGCTGGCCCGGCAGCACGTACCCGACGTGGTTCACGACATAGGTGAACGACCCCTGCCCCGTGACCATCGTGATGCTGTCGCCGGTCTGGACGTCGTCCAGACGGCCGAACGGCCCGCCGTACGTCACCCGGCGCCCGAGCACGACCGAGTTCCCGAACTCGCCGGGGAGCGGCGTGTTCGGCAAGTGGCCCGGTCCCAGCTTGAGCAGCTCGGGGCTGCTGCCCTCGACGACCACCTGGTGCAGCCCGATGCTCGGGATCTCGATCATCGCGACGGGCGTGCCGGGCACCGGGACCTTCGAGAGCGAGTCGATGCTCTGCGACTGCACGCCGGGGGCGAACACGGGAAGCAGCGCTCGCTGACTCCGCGACTCCTCGAGCCCCGTCACCACGAACGCGTAGAAGACGAAGGCGAGGAGAACGGCGCCGACGACGAGCAGCGTCCGGCGGGTCCTGCGGTGCACCACGCTTCGGTCGGGCATGATCGAGCGCGCCCTGCGGGGAGCCATCGGCGTCACCGTCCCGGGCCGAGTCGTCTTCTGCAGCACCTTGGGCTCCGCGCTCATGGGCGCAACCACCTGGGAAGCGGAAGGCCCGACATGAACCGCGCGGCCCGCCCGGAGAGCGGCGTGCCTCCCTTGGCGGCGAGCTCCATCCCGAGGCCGCAGATGAGCCCGAGGATCCCGAGGGCTGCGAGCGACGGAAGCACGAGTCGCGCCGCCGTCTCGGTGAAGTGCGTCGTCGGCAGCGTCGGGATCGTCGCGGTCGTCGTCGTTGCGCACGGGCTTTCGGTCACCGCCGGGGTGGCCGAGGGCGTCGGCGACGGCGAGGCCGACGGGCTGGGCGACGCCGCGCCGGAACCGCTCGCCGTCGGGGACGGGCTCGCTGCCGGCGACGGCGAGGGAGACGAAGACGGGGAAGGCGACGTGGCGCACGGCGTCGTCGTCCCGGTGCCCGATCCGGTCGGATACGTTCCCGTTCCCGTTCCGGTACCCGACCCCGAGCCGTACCCGGAGCCCGACCCCGACCCGTACCCGCTCCCGCTGCCGTCACCGCTGCCCCCCGAAGGCGTCGGAGAGGGCGTCGGCGTCGGGGAGGGCGGCGGAGGCGATCCCTCCCCCTCGGCGTTCGGGATCTTGGGGATGATGTTCGTCGTGTCGGTGACCAGGTTCGACGGGAGGGGCACGTAGCCGGCCGGCAGGTTGGCCGAGCTCTGCCCGTCCCCCACCGCGTACTTCAGGAACGCCTGGAGCGTCAGCCCCTTGTGCCAGTCGATCAGGTCGGTGGGCGCCGTCACGTAGTTCACGATGGGCATCGGATAGGCGTTCGCGTCGGTCGTTGCGAAGTTGGGCCACAGCGTCCCGTCGGGCGTCTTCGTCTCGTCCGAGATTCCCGCAAGGATGTTGGCGGCGGTCGCCGGGACGAAATTGCCCGAGGCGTTCTCGATCTGCGCGACGGGGAGCCCGTAGTAGGCCGCCTGGCTCGCGTCCATGAAGCCGATGTAGCCGACCTGCGTCCAGTCGTCGTTCGCCTGGACCGTCGCCGGAGCGGCCACGGCGAGCGCCAATCGATCGCCGCCGTCGACGGCCTCCTGCTGCGTGAGGTACTGCAACGGATAGTCGACCGACGGCCCCGGCCAATCCTTGGGCAGCGAGCTCTTCGCGGTGGCGGTGAGCCAGGACGTGAACAGCAGGTTCTCCGACGAATGGTCGCCGCGCACGAACGGGAACTCCGACGCCGGAAAGTGGTGGCCCGGGTTCAAGGCGTTCATCGCCGCGCTCTGCTGCCAGTTGACCAGCTGGCCCGTGAAGATCTGCGCCACGAGCGCCGGCGTGAGCTTCAGGTCGGTGACCTGCGGTCCTCGCTCCACGTGGACGGCGTCGAAATCGAACACCTTGTACGCGAGCACCAGCGCCGACGCCGTCACGGGTGCGTAGGCATACGTCTGCTTGGCGGTGCTCAGTTCCTTCTTCTCGTCCGAGGTGAACGGCGTCGAGGTCACCGCGAAGTCGGCGAGGCCGTGGATGAAGTTCTCCCGACCGTCGATCGAGTTCTGCGAGATGTAGCCGACCTGCTGCTGAACGGGAGGCTCGCACATCTGCAGCGTCCAGTTGTAGATGGCCTGGTTCGCCTCGTCGCTCCCATCACCGCTGATCGGCGTTCCCGTCGGGCTCGGGCAGTCCGACGGTGCCGGCGCGTATGTGATCGGGGTCAGGACACCGTTCAGCGTGCCGTCGGTGAAGACGCCGAACGTGCAGGGGTTGCTCTCGTCGCACGTGAACGTCCCGCCCGACTGGCTGGTGACGTCGCCCTCGAACGTCTGCTCGTAGATCGTCCCGCCGCCGGTGGAGTCGCTGTAGCCCAGGTCGTCGTAGAACGCGGTGCAATCGGTGGCGACGGTGGTCGGGCTCGCGGTGCACTGCCGGAACCCGACGACCTGGCTTGCCGAGTACCCCGACCACGTGATCTTGATGAACTGGTTCTGCCCCAGGTCCGAGCTCGGCGTGATCGAAACCGAGTGACCCGCGGCCACGGCCGTCGGCGCCGCAAACAGCCCGGCGGTCCCGGCGCCCCCAAGCGTGATCGCGAGGACGGCGATCACGCGGCGCGCCGTCCGAGCCCCCCGCCTGCGCCCCATCACTGGAAACGCTCCGCCGTCGCGCGCACGTCCGCCTCGGTCGTTGCACCCGGGTCCGGCGCCGTCGCCGTGCCGGCGCCGGCTCCCGAGACCGCCGCCGGGCCGCCCCGGCGCGGCATCAACGACAGCGGGATCACCGCGAGCAGCAGCACCGCGATCGCGATCGCCGCCAGCGGAAAGGATGAGGATGGATGCGCCGCGTCAGCCGCCTTGACGGCCGTCGAGTACGTCGCCGCGAGCTCGGCCTGCGTCAGCGGCGTCACCGTGACCCCGACCGCGGCCGGGTCGGTTCCGGTTCCCGTGGAGATGGGGATCGTCGTCCCGCCCGTGCCGGTCGTCGTGACGGTCGTCCCCGTGCCGGTCGTGACGGTCGTCCCGCCCGTGCCCGTGCCCGTTCCCGTTCCCGTTCCCGACCCGGAACCGGATCCCGATCCGGAACCGGTTCCTCCGCCACCCCCGCTGCCGAGCGGCCCCGGAGGCAGCACCGAGCCCTTGTTCTGGGGACCACCTCCGAATCCCTGGCCGGTCACGGTGGGGTTCGGACACGCCGACGGCGTGATCGGCGGCGGCGTCGGGGCGCCGGGGATCCGGTTGACGGCCTGGAAGACGTCTGCGATCAGGTTCTTCGGCAGGGGCGAGTACCCGAGCGGCGCTGCCTCCCTCTGGCCGGCGCAGGCGATGTAGATGATCCACTGGCCGAGGACCGCGCCCTTGGCGGGATCGAACCCGGTCGTCTGCGTGATCAGGTAGCTGTAGCTCGCGAGCGGATAAGCGTTGCGTTCGGGCGCGTTGTAGACGGGCAGCAGGTTCTGCGTGAAGTCCTTGTTGAGCGTCGCGTGCTGCAACGCGGTCGCGACGTTGAACGAGGACGGCCCCGCGTAGTAGCCGGCCCGGTTCTTGATGAAGACGGGGGTGAAGTTGTGCTCGTAGACGTAACCCGCCTCCACGTACCCGATCGTGCCGACGCCGACCGAGGGGTTCGAGACGAAGTTCGCCACGCCGTCCGACCCGCGCACGGCGACGGCGTTCTTGAACGACGGCCAGTACTGCACGGGGAGCGTCACACCGTGCGCCCGCGCGAAGGGCGCCCAGATCGAGGGGGCAAGGTGCGCGATGTAGTCCGCGAGCTTCGCCGACGTCCCCGAGCCGTCAGACCGGATCACCACGCGCATGGGCAGATTCGGGAGTGCGAGGCCCGGGTTGTCGGCCCGCAGCGCCGGGTCGTCCCAGTTGGTGATCCGGCCGGTGAAGATGTCGGCGATCACGGGGGCCGACAACCGCAGCGTTCGGATCGGATGTCCGGCTGCGTCCTTCAGGTTGTACATCAGGGCCGTGCCGCCCGCGACGTCGGGCAGATATTGGTACGACTTCCCCTCGCCCCGCAGCTGCGCGACCTCCGATGGAAGGAACGGGATCTCGCTCGCGGCGAAGTCGACCTGGTTGATGATGTAGAGCTGCCGGCCGGCCGTGGAGCCGACGCCCTGATAGTTGATCGTGAGCCCCAGTCTCGTCGCGTCCGCGCGCCACTGGTCCAACGCGATCTGCACCCACGTCGACCCGGCACCGCTGATCGTCGGCCCCGACGCGAACGCCGGCGACGCGACAACGCCCAGCACCGCCGCGGCGACGACCGGCACGAGCAGGACGCGGCGTCGACGCCACGACCTGAGGGCCGAGCCGAGGCCACGACCGGAACGGGGGCGGAAGGTCATCCAAACCTCCCGTGCACGTAGTCCGCGGTTCGCGGATCCTCGGGATCCTCGAAGATGCGCTCCGTCGCCCCCGACTCCACGATGCGGCCCGGCTCGTCCTCGGCCGCGAGGAAGAACGCGGCGTAGCTCGAGACGCGCTGCGCCTGCTGCATGTTGTGGGTGACGATCACGATGGTGACCTGGCTGGCAAGCTCGAGGACCGTCTCCTCGATGCGCCGCGTCGACGTCGGGTCGAGCGCGGAGCACGGTTCGTCCATCAGCAGCACCTCGGGCTTCACCGCCAGCGCGCGGGCGATGCACAGGCGCTGCTGCTGGCCGCCCGACAGCGCGCCGCCCGGCTGCCGCAGGCGGTTGCGGACCTCCTTCCAGAGCCCGGCCCGCACGAGGCTCGTCTCGACGAGCTCGTCGGAGTCGGGCGCCTTGCCGCCCGACAGCGACAGGCCCGACAGGACG
>DASPTB010000110.1:0-2906 GCA_035623615.1 Actinomycetota bacterium | reverse complement strand
GCCTCCTAGTGGGTCGCGGCCGGCCGCATCTCGGGTGGGGTGGTCGCGGCGCGGCGGACGCCGAACCCTTCACGGGAGAGCTCCCGGCACGCGCGCTCGAACTCCCACGGGGTCCAGTCCCTGCGGCGGGACTGGAACGCGTCCTCCTCGCCGTCGAAGTGCGCGGCGAGGTACGTCACGTTGCCGGAGAAGTACTCGCTGAAGAACTCGCGGTCCTTCGGCTCGCGCATCTCGAGGGCCACCTGGCCAGGGCCCTCCCACTGGGCCCAGCCCACCTTCCTGTCCTGCTTGTCGAACTCGTAGCGCATGGTGACTCTCCTTTGTCTGTCGGGGCTCGCGGATCCGGGAACGAAAAAACCCCTCGCGTGGAGGGGTTTCCGGCGCGGCCAGGGCGTGCTTCGCCCCGCCCGCGCCTACCTAATAAGCAGTACGAGCGTCAGGTGGTTCGCGAAGACGGCCGCCTGTGCGTTCATGTGAACATTCACCCTACCCGTTCCTTCAGCTTCTGCAACAGATTCTCGGCTTCACGGGCCATAATCTTGACCTGGGGATTTGTCCAACCCGTCCAGGGGGCTCGGACGGGGGCCCTTGACGGATCGGGTTCGCTCAAGGTACCTTGCGTTACATGGTAGCGACGAAGGAGGAGTGGTCGCCCCAGCTCCGCCGGGGAGTGCTCGAGTACTGCGTGCTGGCGCTCGTCCGCGGTAGGGAGCGGTACGGGTTCGAGCTCGTTCGGGCGCTGTCCGACGTGGACGGCCTCGTCACCACGGAAGGGACCCTGTACCCGCTCCTCGGCCGGCTTCGCCGCGAGGGACTGGTCGAGACCGAGTGGAAGGAGTCCCCCTCCGGCCCGCCCCGCCGCTACTACTCGCTCACCGCCCGCGGGGGCGCGCGTCTCGACTCGTTCGTCGACGAATGGACCCGCTTTCGCGACGGCGTCGACGCGCTGCTCGGATCAGGAGGATCCCCGTGACGTCATCCACCTTGCACCCGCTCGCAGAGGAGTACCTCGCGCGGCTCCGCACCGCGGCCGGCCGGCTGCCGCCCGACCGGCGAGACGACCTGATGTCCGAGATCGAAGCGCACCTCGCGGAATCGGTTCCGCCCGACGCGACCGAGGCTCAGGTCCGGACGGCGATCGACCGGCTCGGAGACCCGGAGCAGATCGTCGCCGCGGAATCACTGGACGAACCCGCGCTGCCGGCGCGCACCACCGGGCCGCTCGAGTGGGTCGCGATCGGCGCGCTCCTGATCGGTGGCATCGTCCTGCCGATCGCCGGATGGGTCGCCGGCGTGGTGATGTTGTGGGTGTCGAGGGCCTGGACCGTGCGCGACAAGGTCATCGGCACGCTGGTGCTCCCGCTGGGACTCGCTCCGGCGCTCGTCTACAGCTTCCTCGTCCTGTCGCTGCCGGCCCGGAAGTGCTTCAGCGTCACGAGGAGCCCGCTCGCCGCGGGCGGCGCCAGCGTGACGACGACCTGCAGCGGCGGCCTGAACGGGTGGGCCACCCTGTTCGTGATCGTCATCTGGGTCGCGCTGATCGTGCTGCCCGTCTGGACCGCCCTCTACCTGGGGCGCAAGGCGGGGGCGCCGCCGGTCTGATCCTCGTCGACCGGATCTAGCCGCAGACGGCGCCGCGCGACGCCGACGAGACCAGCCGCGCGTACTTCGCGAGTGCGCCGCGCTCGTAGCGGGGCTCGGGCGCCTTCCAGTTCTCGCGCCGCGTGGCGAGGTCGTCCTCCGACACCTCGACGTCGAGGCGGCGGCCGTCGACGTCGAGCGCGATCGTGTCGCCCTCTTCGACGAGCCCGATGGGGCCGCCCACGACCGACTCGGGCGCGACGTGCGCGATGGAGAACCCGTGCGTCGCGCCGCTGAACCGTCCGTCGGTCACGAGCATCACGTCTCTGCCGAGGCCGGCTCCGAACACCGCGGCCGTCACCGCGAGCATCTCGGGCATGCCCGGCGCGCCCTTGGGGCCCTCGTTCCGGATGACGATGACGTCGCCCTTCTCGATCCGGCCGTGGGTCACCGCGTCGAACGCGTCCTGTTCGTTGTCGAACACGCGCGCGCGGCCCCGGAACGTCTTTCCCTCCATCCCGACCACCTTCGCGACCGCGCCTTCGGGCGCGAGCGAGCCGCGCAGGATCGCCATCCCGCCGTACGAGTGGATCGGCGCGCTCAGCGGCCGAACCACGTCGCCGTCGGGCGCGGGCGGGTCGAGCGCCGCGACGTTCTCCGCGACCGACTTCCCGGTGACGGTCAGCGCGTCGCCGTGGAGCAGACCGGCGTCCAGTAGTTCCTTCGCGATCACCGGGACGCCGCCGATCCGGTCGAGATCGGTCATGACGAAGCGCCCGGCCGGCCGCACGTCGGCGATGTGAGGCGTCCGGCGGCTGATGCGGTCGAAGTCGTCGATGTCGAGCTCGACCTCCGCCTCGTTCGCGATCGCGAGCAGGTGCAGCACCGCGTTCGTCGAGCCGCCGCACGCCATCACCAGGGTGATCGCGTTCTCGAAGGCGTCGCGCGTCATGACCTGCCGGGGCCTGATCCCGGCGTGCAGCAGGGCGACGACGGCCTCGCCCGACCGGCGTGCCACGTCGTCGCGGCGCGCGTCGACCGCCGGCGGCGACGCGCTCCCCGGTAGCGACATCCCGATCGCCTCGGCGGCGACGGCCATGGTGTTCGCCGTGTACATGCCTGCGCACGAGCCCGGGCCGGGGCAGGCGTTCGCCTCCACGTCGTGCAACTCCTCGTCGCTCATGGTTCCGGCGGCGTTGGCGCCGACGGCCTCGAACACGTCCTGGATCGTGAGGTCCCGGTCGCCGAGGTGCCCGGGGAGAATGGTTCCGCCGTAGACGAACACGGCGGGGACGTTCAGCCGCGCGCACGCCATGAGCATCCCG
>DASPTB010000098.1:0-4527 GCA_035623615.1 Actinomycetota bacterium | reverse complement strand
TCATGCACGTCGACGAGTACGTGATCATGATCGACCTGCTGAACGCGATGACGGCGCCGCCCGAGTTCCCGACCGACGACGAGTCGCTCGCCGCGCGCTTCGACCGACCGCCGTGGTTCCTCACCTGGCTCCGCCACCAGCGCGACGGGGAGTTCTGGCGGCGGGGGTCGCTGGCTCCCAGATACGAGCGAATGCGTCTGCCGGCACTCCTCGTCGGCGGGTGGTACGACGGGTACCGCGACAGCGTTCCGCGCATGCTGGAGCGATGCCCGGGGCCGGTGAAGGCCATCCTCGGGCCGTGGAACCACGCGTTTCCGCACGACGCCGCGCCGGGCCCGGAGATCGAGTGGCGCGAAGAGGCCGTTCGCTGGTTCGATCACTGGCTTCGGGGCATCGACAACGGGGTGGAGCGCGAGCCGCCGCTCGCCGTCTTCGTGCGCGACGCGCATCCGCCCCGCACCGACCTCGCGGAGATCCCGGGTGAGTGGCGGCTCGAGGACGGATGGCCGCCCTCGGGCATGCAGCCGGTCGCGTGGTCGCTGCGCGCGGACGGGTCGCTCGGCGAGGAGTCCGGCGAGAAGGGTTCGCACCGGCTGGCCGCCGCCCATGCGGCGGCCGGCGTCGAGGCGGGTGGCTGGTGGGGCGAGCTGCGGCCCGACCAGTCGCCGTTCGACGAGCACTGCCTGACCTACGACACTCCGTCGCTCGACGCGCCGGTCGAGATCGCCGGCTTTCCGCGCGTCGAGCTGCGCGTGCGGCTCGATGGCGCGGACGACGCGCGCTTCGTCGCCCGGCTCTGCGACGTCGCGCCCGACGGGACGTCCACGCTCGTCACGGGCGCGGCGTTGAACGGATCCCACCGGGTGTCGGCGGCCGAGCCGGCGCCGTTGCCGGACGGCGATGTCGCCGACGTGGCCTTCGACCTGCACGTCACGTCGTGGCGATTCCCCGCGGGTCACCGGATTCGTCTCGCGATCTCGAACTCGTGCTGGCCCATGCTGTGGCCGTCTCCCAGGCGATTCACCATGGAGCTCGCCGTCGGCGGCGGCGGCTCACGGGTCGTGCTGCCGGTGGTCGCGGGAGCGGAGCGAGACGCGCCGCGGCCGGCCTTCCGACCCGCGGCGCCCGCAGCGCACGCACCCGGCGTCCACTCCGGCGAGTTCCTCGTCCCGATCGAATGGACGGCACGCCGGGAGGGGACGCGCGCGGTCTCGTCGTGGGAGGGCGAGTCGTCGACGGAGTTCCCGTGGGGAACCGAGCGCGTCCTCGAGCGGCTCGTCTTCGAGGTGGACGCGGAACGGCCGGCGGACGCTTCCGTGCACGGAGTCGCGCGCACCGACGTGGAGCTCCCCGGCAGGTCGCTCTCATGGCAAGGCGAGCTGCACCTTTCGACCGACGAGGGGACGGGATTCCGGTATTGGTACCGCCGGGAGCTCAGCGAGGACGGAATAGTCCTCAGAGCGCGCGAATGGAAAGAGGACGTTCCCCGGGACTTCCAGTAACCGGCGCGACCGGGCGACCCGGGCGCGTGCGGATCAGGTCAGGTCCGCGATCGCCTCCGGGACGCTCTTTCGGATCCCCGTGACGAAGGGGACCTCCTCCTTGGTGAACAGGCGCGCGGTCGCGCCGCGGAGCGACCGGATGCAATCGACGATGCGCCCGAGGTCGTCGGCCTCGAAGGCGAGGATCCACTCCCAGTCGCCGATGCCGAACGCGCTCGTGGTGTTCGCCAGCACGTCGGGGAACTGCCGGCCGACCTCGCCGTGCTCGCGGAGCAGCGCGCCGCGATCCTCGGCATCGAGCAGATACCAGTCGGGCGTCCGGACGAACGGGTACACGCACAGGTACGTCTTCGGCGGCTCGCCCCTGACGAACGCCGGCGCGTGGTCGGGAGTGAACTCGGCCGGGCGCACGAGGCCCATGAACGCGTGGGTGAGCTCGAGCTCGCGGCCGAGGTCGGTCCGCCGGAGGGCGACGAGCGCATCCTGGGCGGCGGCCGGCGACGTCCCCACGAGCCACAGCATCAGGTCGGCGTCGGGGCGCAGCCCGGCGCACGAATACACCCCGCGGACCGTCACCACCTCCGCCAGCTCCTTGAGCGCCATCTCGAACTGGTGGGCCGCGCGGTCGCGCGTGGCGGGGTCAAGGCGCCGGAGCTGTGCGGGAGCTCGGAACACCGGGTAGTAGGCGTAGAGCGCGTCCGCCGTCGCCGGTCGCCCCTCGCTCGTCAGTTCGTCCACACGGCCTCCTCCGTTCGTCCGCCCGCTTGCGCAGGGCGGGGCTCCGTCCGCGGGGCGGCTTTGGCAAGATGTTCCACGACGGCCTCCGCCGCCTCCGTGCCCTGGCGCACGCAGTCGGCGATGCCTACACCACGATACGGCGCGGCGGCCGCGGCGACCCCGGGGGCGTCCGCCGACAGGGCGTCCTCGATGCGCCCGACGCGAGCGAGATGCCCCACGTCGTACTGCGGCATCCCGTCCGGCCACCGCGTCACCGACCAGCTCGAGGGCCCTGTCCCCAGCGGGGTTGCGAGCTCGACGTCGGCGGCCACCGCACGCGCGAGCGCCTCGTCCTCGAGCGCCAGCGCGTCCTGCTCGCCGTCGCGCCCGACGAAGCAGCGAAGGACCGCCCGGTCGCCGAACGAGTCGTCCGGCCACTTGCGGGACAGCCACGTGCACGCGGTGATCACGCCCGGCGCCGGCCGGCCGCCGGGACGCCCCGATCGGCGGGGAACGAGGAACCCGGTCGCCATGGGCAGCCGGGCGCCCGTCCCGGGGGGATACACGAGCGTCACGGTGGCGGTCGAGGCGGTCCGCAGCTCGCGGGCGGCGGCGGCCGCCGAGGGCGAGAGCTCCGCGAGGGCCGCGGCCGCCGCCGCGGCAGGTGTCGCGACGACGACTGCGTCCGCGGGGAGCCGCCGGTCGCCCGCGACCACCGAGTACCCGGCTCCGCCGTCGCCGCGCTCGACGCGGTCGACGGCGGTGGAGGTCAGGATCGCGCCCGGCCCGATCCCGGCCACGAGCGCCTCGGCCAGTCGCTGCAATCCGCCGTCGAGCGTCGCGAACAGCGGCGGCGGCGCCTGTTGGGCTCGCGACGCCGACCGGCGTGCTGCCCGGGCGCCGCGCATCAGGCTGCCGTACCCGAGCTCCCAGGTCCGGAGCTCCGGGAACGTCGCGGCCATGCTCATCCGGTCAGGATCGGCGGCGTGGATGCCGGCGAGGACGGGAAGCACCAGGACGTCCGCCGCTTCCCGCCCGAGGCGGCGTGCCACGAGCGCCGAGGCGGTCTCGTCGTCCGCCTCCCGGGCGCTCCTCGGCACCCCGCGCCACAGGTCGAGCGCCGCGGCGGCCCGCCCACGCGGGGACAGCCCCGGCCACCGCGCGATGGACTCGACGCTCGATGGGATCCCGAAGGCGGACCCGGCCGGAAACTCCACGAGCCGACCCCTTGCCCACACGTACGCGCCGGATGTCGCCGGAACCAGCAGATCCTCACCCAGACCGAGTTCCTTGCAGAGGTCCGCGGCGGCCGGCTTGCGAACGACGAACGAGTCGGGGCCGGCCTCCACGACGCAGCCGCCGACCTCCGTCGTCCGGAGCTTGCCGCCGACGTGGGGAGAGGACTCGAGCAGCGTCACCTCGGGTGCCCCGTCGATTCGCGCGGCCCGCAGCCGGTAGGCGGCCGTGAGCCCCGTGATCCCGCCGCCGATCACGACGACGCGAGGAGGCGCCGACGAAACCACCTTCACACCTCTGCCGGCGCCGACGCCGCCACGTGGCCGCGCACCACCTCGGCCAGCACCCGCAGGAACGCGGGGTCGGCGTTCGGCATCTCGGTCCGGGCGAAGCCCAGTCCGAGCGACTCGGCGAGTCCGCGCGCTTCGATGTCGAGGTCGTACAGGATCTCGAGGTGATCGGAGACGAACCCGGCGGAGCAGACGACGACGGCCGACGCGCCGCGTTCGGCCACCTCGCGAATGACGTCCTCGACCGGCGGCCCCAGCCAGGGATCGGACGTCCGTCCGGCGCTCTGCCATCCCGTCGTGTACGTCTCCATCCCGAGGCGCGCGGCGACGCGGTCGGCCGTGTCGCGCAGCTGCGTGTCGTACTCGCACGCGGTCGGACATTCGCGGCACGCCGTGCACCTGGTGGTTCCGTCCGCGAGGGCCCGCTGTGGAAGGCTGTGCGCCGAGAAGACGACCTCCGCGCCGCCTCGGACCGGCCCCGGCAGCGACTCCACCGCGGACGCGACGCGCCACGCGAGGAGCTCGATGAACGACGGCTGCGCGTACCAGTGCGGGACGTAGTCGAACTCGATGCTCGCTTCCTGATGCTCGATTGCGGAGCGCACCGCGGCCGCGTACGTCTCCACCGACATCCCCGACCAGTGCGGCGCCATCACCAGGCCGAGCGCCCGCCGGATGCCCTCGCCCTTCATCTCTGCGACCCCGTCGCGGATGAAGGGAGCAGAGTGCTTCATGCCGAGGTAGGTGCGGAACCGCCCCGGCTCAGTCGCGTCCAGCTCTCG
>DASPTB010000096.1:0-17724 GCA_035623615.1 Actinomycetota bacterium | reverse complement strand
CGGCCGTCTGCGGGTCGACGAACACGGGGTCGGTCGACGAGACGGGGCCGCTCGGCGACGTTGCCGAGCGAGAGGACCTGTGGCTGCACGTCGACGCGGCGTACGGCGGCGCCGCGCGGCTGTCGCCGCGCGGCGCCGCCCTCGCTCCCGACCTCGAGCGCGCCGACTCGGTGACGGTCGACCCTCACAAGTGGTTCTTCCAGGCGTACGACATCGGCGGGCTCGTCGTGCGACGCCGCGAGGACCTCATCGTCGCTTTCCACGGGGACCCCGAGTACTACCGGTCGACCAACCCCGAGGATCACCCCCTCAACTGGTACCAGTACTCGTTGGAAGGGACACGGCGGTTCCGCGCGCTCAAGCTGTGGTTCTCGTGGAAGCACCTCGGCACCGACGGCCTGGCCCGGCTGGTCGAACGAAACCTCGACCTCGCGCGCTTCATGTCGTCGCGGATCGCCGAGAGCGACGACTTCGAGGCGTTGCCGGCCGCGCCCGACCTCTCGGTGGTGTGCTTCCGTCATCTGCCCGGCGGCCGGGCCGCCGCCGCGGCCACCGATCCGGCCGTCCTCGACGGGCACCAGGACCGCCTGCAGCGCGCTCTGGAGGTGTCCGGCGCCGGCTGGGTGTCGACGACGAAGCTTCGCGGTCGCACCTACCTGCGCGCGGGGTTCGTGAACTACATGTCGACCGAGGACGACGTCGACGCGGTGCTCGACGCGCTGCGGCACGAGGCGGGGAGCGCCGCGGCCGGCCCAGACGTCTGACCGGCGCGTCTGCCGCGCCCGGTAGCCTCGGGTCCATGGCCAGCGGTCGACACCGGCGCGTCGACGGTCCGCGGATCCCCTGGAACCGCTTGGCCCTGCTGCTTGCCTTCGTCTGGCTGGCGGTCTCGCCGATCACGCTCTCGCCGTCGCCGCCCTCCGCCGCCGGTGGTCCCGCGCCGGCGCACGACTCCGGCGCGGTCGGGTTCGACATCTCCTACCCGCAATGCCCGAAGCCGGCTCTTCCGGAGGGCGACTTCGGGATCGTCGGCGTGAACCACGGCCGTCCGTTCACCGTCAACACCTGCTCGGGGCGTCTGTATCGCTGGTCCGGGCAGTTCGGGACGCCGTCGCTGTACCTGAACGTGGCGTTCGACCGGTCCTACGCCCACCACGTCACGGCCTCGTGCCGCGACGCCGTGCCGCCCACGCTGACGGGATCGCGTCCGCGGCTCGCGTGGGCCGTCGGCTGCAGCGAGGGCGCGTACTCGCTGGCCCGGGCGCCGGGCCCGGCGCTGTGGTGGTGGCTCGACGTGGAGACCGCGAACAGCTGGGGCCACAGCAGCACGGTCAACCGCGCAACCATCGAGGGCGCGGTGTGGCTCCTGCGGACCTACGCCGGCCGCCCCATCGGCATCTACTCGAGCGAACGGTCGTGGCTGCTCGTGACGGGTTTCGGTCCGTGGAATCCTTCGGGCGCCACGGCCGACTGGATCGGCGTGGCGCTCGGCCGAACCCGCTCGTCGGCCCCCGGCGCGTGCGGAGTCGGATTCTCGGGGACGCAGGTGACCCTCGTGCAGTTCTACCGGCACGGTCCCTCGGGGATCTACGACGCCAACTACGCCTGCTGACGTCCCCCGATCGGGGAGGCGGAAGGATTCCCCTCAAGAACGACGCCCGATTCTTCCGAGAAGAATGTTGTGCTGCAGTCACATCCCGGGGACCATCCCAACGTTGCCGCATCCGGTGAACGACCCACCGTCGTCGTCGTCGACGACGTCGCCGAAACCCGCGAGCTGCTCCGATTCCTGTTGCAGGACGACGGCATTCACGTCATCGGCGAAGCGGGAACCGGCGAGCAGGCCGTCGACGTCGTGCGCCGGCTCCGCCCCGACGTGGTGCTCATGGACGTGATGATGCCCGAGCTCGACGGCCTCGAGGCGACGCGCAAGATCAAGGAAGCGGCCCCCGAGACGCAGGTCGTCATTCTCTCGTACAACGACGACCGCAAGCTGCGGGAGCGCGCCTTCGCGGCCGGCGCCTTCGACTACTTCGTCAAGGACCAGTCGACGCTCGGTCTGTCGGGCGCGGTCCGCGACGCCTGGGACGCGGGCCGGGTCCGCCGCCTAGCCGACTGACTGGGCGGTCGCAGCAGCATCGGCCGCTCGCGCCGCGATCGCCCGCCGCACGCCGTCGCGCCCCTCGATCAGCAGCCTTCGCGCGGGACCGGGCACGTCGTGCTCCTCCATGTACGCGTCGGTCGCGTCAAGTGTCGCGTCCTCGATCATCACGAACGGGTACGCGGACCGGGTGAACGTGAGCGCGGTCTGCAGGTCGCGGTCCTCCCAGATCGTCGGGAGCACCTCGAAGAAGCGCGCCCTGTAGGGCGCCAGCAGCTCCTCCTGGCCGTATCGCTGGAACCCGGCGACGATCTCGGCGATCGTGGCGGCCGGCGGGGGCGGAACCGAGAGGGCCTCCGTCCAGGCCGACTCCTTCGCGGCGGCCGAGGGACGCGCCGCCCGCGCGGCCTCGGCGTGATCTCGTCCCAGTGACGTCGGGTCGCGCTGTTGCTCGGACGCAATCAGGTCGCCGGCGTCGGCGTCCAGCGTCGCCACGCGCGTCACGAGCGCCCACCGCAGATCCGTGTCGACCTGAAGGCCGTCGACCCCCGTCGACCCGGCGAGCAGACCGCGCATCCGGTCGAGCCCCTCGGCGTTCGACGACGCGAGCCAGGCGCGGGCCCACGCGAGCTGTCGCTCGCTTCCCGGCTCCGCCGCTTGCAGCTGCGTCCAGGCCGACTCGGCCAGGCCGGCGAAGGCCCGCTCGCGGTTGTCGGGCGCGCCGAACGCGTCGGTCCCGGCGCGCGCCTGGGCGAGCAGCCGCTGCAGCGTCCCGATGTCGGTCTCCGCGGGCGCGTGCCGGACGACCAGGCGCACGTACTCGCGGACCGGGATCTCCGCGTCGCGCACCATGTCCCAGGTCGCTGCCCAGCAGAGCGCCCGGGCGAGCGAATCGTTCAGGTCGGACAGGTGCTCGGCGAGAGTCTCCCGCGACCGCGCGTCGAGGCGGATCTTCGAGTACGTGAGGTCGTCGTCGTTGACGAGGGTCAGCGCGGGCACGCGTTCACCGACCAGCTTCGGCACGTCGGCGGTACCGTTCACGTCGAGCTCGAGGTAGTCCCGGCGTCCGAGGCCGCCGCCGTCAGTGAGCTCGTAGAGCCCGACCCCCAGCCGGTGCGATCGCAGGACGGGCCACTCGGCCGGCGCCGTCTGCTCGATGCGGAACGACGAGAACGTGCCCGGAGAGCCGTCACCGTTCGGCGCCACCTCGAACTCGGCGCGCAGCGTGTTGAGGCCCGGCGTCTCCAGCCACTGCTTGCTCCAGGCATGGAGGTCGCGGCCGGACGTCTCCTCGAGCGCGCTGAGGAAGTCGGAGAGGGTGGTGTTCGACCACTCGTGGCGCCGGAAGTACGCGCGAAGGCCCTCGAAGAACTCCGCCTCGCCCACCCACGCGACGAGCTGCTTGAGCACCGATGCGCCCTTCGCGTACGTGATCCCGTCGAAGTTCAGCCTGATCGATTGCGTGTCGGGAACGTCGGTGGTGATCGCGTGCGTGGTCGGGAGCTGGTCCTGCTGATACGCCCACGTCTTCTCGCCGTCGGCGAACGTCACCCACGCGTTGGAGAAGCGAGTCCCCTTCACGAGCGCGAGCACCGAGACGTAGGTGGCGAACGACTCGTTCAGCCACACGTCGTCCCACCACCGCATCGTGACGAGGTCGCCGAACCACATGTGCGCCATCTCGTGCAGGATCGTCTCCGCCCGGCGCTCGCGCGACGCGTCCGTCACCTTCGAGCGGAACAGATACAGCTCGTTGTAGGTGATGCAGCCGGGGTTCTCCATCGCACCGGGAATGAAGTCCGGGACGAACACCTGGTCGTACTTCGCGCCGAAGGGGTAGGGGTAGTCGAAGCGGTCCTGGAAGAACGCGAAGCCCTGGCGCGTGATCTCGAACAGCTCGGCCGCGTCGCGGTCGAGGTACTCGGCCAGCGACTGACGGCACCACAGGCCCAGATCGATGTCGCCCTTGTCGCGGACGACGTGGAACGGACCCGTGACGAGCGCGGTCACGTACGTCGACACGGGCCGCGTCTCCTGAAACGTCCAGCGGACGAATCCTTCGCCGTCGGGTGCCGGGTCGCCGTCCGGCTGCGCGTTCGAGACGGCAAGCCAATCCGACGGCGTCCGCACCGAGAACCGGAACGTGCCCTTGAGGTCGGGCTGGTCGAAACACGGGAACGCTCGGTGTGCGTCGAAGGGCTCGAAGTCGGAATGTGTGTACACGCGACCGTCGACGGGGTCCTCGAACCGGTGCATGCCGACTCCGGACCGCTCGTACGTCCCCGTCGCGACGACGTGGAGCTCGTTGCTCGCCTCGAGGCCGTCCAAGCGCAGCCGCTCTCCGTCGTAGGCGTCCCCTGCGAGGACGCGACCGTTCAGCTCCGCGACCTCGACGCTCTTGCCGACGAAGTCGAGGAACGTCGACCCTCCGGGTTCGCTGCAGGCGAATCGGATCGTGGTCTCACAGCCGTAGGTCTCGGCCCCCGTGGTCTGGTCGAAGGAGACGTCGTAATGGAGGTCTGCCAGGACGGCGGCCCGTGCGGCTGCCTCGTCGCGCGTGAGGTTGTCCTTGATGCTCACCGGTCACCTTTCTCGAGCCGAGCCAGTCGGCGCCGTCCAGAGCCCGTGAGGGGTTGGACCGGCGTCCGTACAGCGGGGGACAGCGTACCCGAGAATCGGCGAAATCTGTCGCGGTGGCCGCCCTCTGATCTCCCCCTCCCGACTTCGACGCCCGGCGAGCGAGCCGGGGGGGTTCGCAGCTGGGTCGCTCCTCCTGGGTGCTGCCCCCTGGACCCCGCTCGTTTGCCGCTGCCCCCCGGACTCCCGTCCTGTAGCCTGCTGGATCGTCGTGGCGTACCAGTGGTGGGTCTTCGCGCACCTGCTCGGGGTCTTCGGATTCCTGGCGGCCCACGGCGTTTCGATGACGACCGGATTCCGCCTCCGCAAGGAGCGCGACCCGGCGAAGGTGGTCGAGCTCGTGCAGCTCTCGTCCTCCTCCACGCGGTGGTTCTACGGGTCCTTCCTGCTTCTCGGGATCACCGGGATCGCGGCGGCGACCGACGCGGGACTCTGGTCGCAGTTCTGGGTCGGCACGTCCGTCGTCGTCGTGGTCGTCGTCACGGGCGTGATGCTGAGCGTGGGGAAGCCGTACTACAGGAAGGTCGGGGTCGTGGCCCGGGCCAAGGCCGGCGGTTCGAAGGCGGTGAGCGACAAGGACTTCGACGAGCTGCTGCGCTCGCGTCGGTCTGACGTCGTCATCGCCGTCGGCGTCCTCGGTCTCGTCGCCCTTCTCTACCTGATGCTGTTCAAGCCGACGCTGTCCTCGGCGACGGCGCCCACGCCCACCCCGGTGGCCACCGGGTCGTCCGCGCCCGGCGGCGTGCCGGCGGTGCACGAGACGGCGGGGCAGGTCACGTTCGGCTCGACGACGCTGCAGGCGCCGGCGAACACCCCGTTCGACATCGTGTTCGACAACCAGGCGCCGGGGGTCGCGCACAACGTGGCGATCTACACCAACTCCTCGGCTTCGACCGTGCTGTTCCGCGGCGCGCTCGTCACCGGCGTCAAGACCGTCACGTACCATGTGCCGGCGCTCAAGCCCGGGACGTACTTCTTCCGGTGCGACGTGCATCCGACGCAGATGACCGGCACCTTCGTCGTCAAATAGAGGAAGCGGATCATGGGGTACCGACGCATCCTGGCGGGGACGGACGGGTCCGATACCGCGACGGCCAGCGTCACGACCGCCGCCCGGCTGGCGAAGCGCTTCCGTTCCGAGCTCGTCGTCGTCTCCGCGTACGAGCCGCCGGCCTTCACCGGCGATCAGGCGCAGCGAGCGCTCGACCGCGCGACCGAGGCGGCGATCGGGGAGGGCGTCGAGGCGAGGACCGAGATCCTGCTCGGGAGCATCGCCGAGGTGCTCCTCGACCGAGCGAACCGCCGAGAGGTCGAGCTGATCGTCCTCGGCAACCTCGGGATCGGGCCCGCGCGGCGGTTCGGCCTCGGCAGCCTGGCCGACCGGATCGCGCACGACGCGCCGTGCGACCTCTTGATCGTCAACACGGCGGGCCCGGGCCGTCGTTCCACCGAGCTGTACCGCTCGATCGTCGTCGGTACCGACGGCTCGGCCACCGCGGGCGAGGCGTCGCGCAAGGCGTTCGAGCTCGCGCTCGTCCTGCGCGCCGCCGTCCACCTTGTCTACGTGGGCGATGCGCTGCTCGGCGCCATCGCCCTCGAAGAGGCCGAGGCCGGGAAGCTGGGCAAGACCGAGGTCGTCCCGCACCTCGCGCAGGGCGACCCGACCGACGGGATCCTCGGCGTCGCGGAACAGGAGGACGCCGGTCTGATCGTCGTCGGGAACAAGGGCCTGAGCGGCGCGCGCCGCGTCCTCGGCGCGGTACCGAACGCGGTCGCGCACAAGGCCACCCGCGACGTGCTGATCGCCCGCACGGTCGGCCGCTCGGTCGACGACCTGGCGCCGGGCACCGGGGGCCTCGTCGAGCTCGAGGGCGTACGGGTCGCGGCGTTCCGCGACGACGACGGCGCGGTGCACGTGTTGAACCCTCGTTGCACGCACATGGGGTGCACCGTGGACTGGAACGACGCCGATCGCACCTGGGACTGCCCCTGCCACGGGTCGCGGTTCTCGATCGACGGGGAGGTCGTGCAAGGGCCGGCGGCGAAGCCGCTTGCTCGGGGCTGAGGCACGGCGGGGCCTCCTCGGGACCCTGGTCGCCCCGTGAGGGCGGAAGAGGCGCCTGCGCCCTACAGATGCCTTCGGATCGCTCCGATACCCGAGATCGAGAGCCCGAGAACAGCCTCGAGGACCCCGCATGCGAACATGCCCTTCGTGCGGGTCGGCCGTCACCCCGGCCGCCCGATTCTGTCCGGCGTGCGGCGCCGCGACCGATTTGACGTGCCCCACGTGCACGTCTCCGGTCGAGGAGACGTGGCACTTCTGCCCCGTCTGCAGCGCGTCGCTGCTGCGGCTGTGTCCCGCATGCGGAACGTTCGTCTCCGTGACCGCGCATTTCTGCAAAGCCTGCGGCTGGACCCTCGATGTGACGCCAACGGCCCCCCCCGCCCGGCACCGTGCCGCCGTGTTGGTGGCCGTGCTGGAGGCTCGGGCCGACATCGAACCGGCCCCGGACGGCCTTCGCTCGCTCGTGGCCGGAGCCGTGAGCGCCGCAAGGTCGGTCGCCGGCTCGGCGGGAGTCGTCCAGCAGTTGGTCGGCGACCGAGTGCGCGCGGTCTTCGGCGTCCCGAACCCGGGTGAGGACGACGTACGTCAGGCGCTTGACGTGGCCACCGAGATCGTGCGGACCGTTCGGGCGCTGGGGTCGGGCGCCGAGGCCATCGGCGCCGTGCTGTCGGTTCGAGTGGGAGTCGAGGCGGGCGACGTCGTCGTTCCCGACGCCGCGGCAGCCGAACCCGTCGTGGCGGGCGATCCGGCGACCATCGCCGATGCGCTCGCGCGCGTCGCGCCCGAGGACGTGATCCTCGTCGGACCGGGCACCTCCCCTGCGGTCGGCGGCGAGCTTTCGCTCGGCCGGACGGAGGTCGTGGTCGATCTGGCCGACGGGCGGCAGATCCGCGCACACCGAGCGCTGCTCCCCGGCGACGCCGACGATGAGTTCCAGTTGCGCACGGTTGCGGTTCCCGAGCCCACACCGGAAGAGAGCGGCCCGGTCGCCGAGGAAGCCTCGCCGCAGCCCGCCGCCGCGCCGGCCTCCGCGGACGCCGCCGCTCTGGAGGCGGCCGGCGACGAACGCGCAGACGAAGGCCGGTGGGCGGAGGCCATGGTCGCGTACTTGAAGGCGCTCGCCGCAAGGCGCGGCGATCCCGCACGCGGCGGCGACCGCGCGCGACTGTGCGTGAAGTCCCTGCGCCTGGCGACCCGGGAGGAGTCCATTCCGCCGGCCGAGCCCGCCGCGCTGGAAGCGCTGGTGGCCGAAGGCCTGTCGGAGAACCCCGACGACGTCACGCGCGCGTGGCTCCTCGCGCTGCGCGGCGCGTGCGCGCACCTGTGGACGGGAACCGAGGGCGACCCCCTTCCCGTCGAGGAGCGGATCGCCGCCGCCGAGGAGGCACAGCTGATCGGGCAGTCGGCGGGGGCGATCGACCTGGTCGCATTCGCGGGCGGCGCGCTCGACGCGCTCTACTGGGTTGCCGGCGACTACACCCGCGCGCTCGAGAACGCGCGGCGTCAGTTGAGCCTCGTCGACGGCCTCACCTCGCCGGGCGATCAGGCCGACCTGCTCGTGCGGGCCGCGTTCACGATCCTGTACACCGAAGGTGGTTACGGCGAGGTCGCCGAGCTCGCGAAGCGGGCGCAGGCGCTCGCGAAGACCCTGGATCCGCACACGACGATGCACGCCACGTTCCTGATGATGAGCGCGGCGCACTACCGCGGCCGTTGGAACGACCTGCGTCCGGCCCTCGAGGAGCACCTGGAAGCGTTCGCGATCGACCCGTCGGTGAGCTGCCCCTCGGCGCGCGGCGGGCCCGCGCTCGGCGCGCTCACGTTCGCCCAGATGGGCGACCTCGAGAGCGCGCGGCGATTCGCCGCGCTGGTCGGGTACGACCCCGCGAGTCCGGAGACGGGAGACGGGATCCTCGCCCGGTACGCGGTCGCATGCGGCGAGGTCGAGGTCGGGCGGCGGATGGCCGAGGCCGTCCTGTCGGTTGCCGACGACCCCGACGCCACGTATGCGTTCCTCGAATCCGTCCTCGCGTCCCAGGACTGGGCCGCGGCGCGCGAGTTCATTCCCTCAGCGCGCAGCATCGCCGACGGGATGGCGGTGCTCGGGCCCGCCTGCGACCGGGCCGAAGGGCTCGTCGAGGCCGTCGGCGGCAAGCGCTGGACGGCGATCGAGCTCCTGAAGGGCTCGCTGGGGGCCTTCGAGCGACTGTCGGTTCCGTTCGAGGCCGCCCGGACGCGGGAAACGCTCGCCGGCATCACCGGCCCGGAGGAAGCCCGCGACTACCTCGAGCACGCCATCGCCGCGTACGACCGTCTCGGCGCCGTCCCCTCGCTCGAGCGGGCGCGCGGCGCCCTCGCCAGGATCGAGCGGGCCGGAGCCGCCGCAGCTGGGGCCGGGCAATCCGGCGAGGACGAGGGACTCCAGCACACCGGTTCCTGATCCACGTCCTCAAGCATCCCCCGCGCCTCCGTCCCGGCTCCGCCGACGTGCGGAGGCGCACCGATCGCCCGCGATCAGGTCCACGACGCCGAGCTCCAGGCCGGGCGTCCCGGCGTCAGGCGCGGTCGGCGGCGAGCCGCGCGACGAAAGCCCGTTCGTCGGGCCCGAACCACGGCGGCGCGCCGGCCGCGGCGTTCTCGGCGATGCGGCCGGCTCGGGTGGTAGCAGGGATCGCGACGTGGCAGCGCTCGTCGGACAGGATCCACTTGAGCAGCACCTGCGCCCAGGTGCGGACGCCGAACGCAGCCAGGGGGGCGATGGCCGCCATCTCGGGTGGCCGCTGCATCAGGCCGCCTTCGGCGAACGGCCGCATCACGACCACGCCAAGCCCCAGATCGGCCGCGAGGGGGAGGATGCGGCGTTCGACGTCGCGCTCGAACGGGTTGTACGGGACCTGGATCGCCGACACTCGTCCGGTGCGCATCACCTCCTCGAGCTCGCCGAACGCCGACGGGCTCCAGTGCGTCGCGCCGACGGCGGCGACCGACCCCTGGTCGCGCAGCGCTTCGAGCTGCGTCACCCGAGCCGGCCAGGCGACGAGGTTGTGCACCTGGTAGAGGTCGACCCTGCCGCCGAACCAGCGGAGCGCCCGGTCGATCTGGGTCTGCGCCTCGGCGTCGTCGGAGGTCCAGACCTTGGTCGCCACCAGCACGTCGTCGCGGCGGCCCTCGATCGCGGCGCCCAGGCCGCGCTCCGACTCGCCGTACATGGGTGAGGAGTCGAAGAGGTTCGCACCGGCGTCGATCGCCTCGGTGACGCGGTCGTGCGATGGAACGGCCTGCCAGGTGCCCACCCCTACGGCGGGGACGCGAAGGCCGGACGAGCCGAGCGGCCGGATTTCCACGGGCCCCAGGTTCCCATGGTTTGCGGGAGACTGGGGCGATGACCGACGAGGAGGTGCGTCCGGCCAACCGCCTATCGGGCGAGACCAGCCCGTACCTCTTGCAGCACGCCCACAATCCGGTCGACTGGTACCCCTGGGGCGAGGAGGCACTGGAGCGGGCCGGGCGCGAGGACAAACCGATCCTGCTTTCGATCGGCTACGCCGCGTGCCACTGGTGCCACGTCATGGAGCGCGAGTCGTTCGAGGATCCGGGGACGGCGGCGATCATGAACGAGCACTTCGTCTCCGTCAAGGTCGACCGCGAGGAGCGGCCCGACATCGACGCGATCTACATGGATGCCGTTCAGGCGATGACCGGGTCGGGCGGCTGGCCGATGACGGTCTTCCTCGAGCCGGACGGCACGCCGTTCTTCGCCGGGACGTACTTCCCCAAGGAGGACCGGTTCGGGATGCCGGCGTTCTCCCGCGTCCTGCTCGGTATCGCCGACGCATGGAAGCAGGACCGCGCAGCGACGAGCGAGCAGGGCCGGCGTGTGCGAAACGTCATCACGCGCGCGGCGGAGCTCCCGCCGTCGGACGAGCCGCTCGACGAGAGCATCCTCGTGGAGGCGTTCGAAGGGCTGAAAGGGGCGTTCGACCCCGAGTGGGGTGGGTTCGGCGGCGCGCCGAAGTTCCCGCAGCCGATGACGCTCGAGTTCGTGCTGCGGTGCCGCGCACGCGGGTGGGAAGGCGCGGACGAGATCCTGAACGTCACGCTCGACCGCATGGCGCGGGGCGGCGTGTACGACCAGGTCGGCGGAGGGTTCCACCGCTATTCGGTCGACGGACGGTGGCACGTCCCGCACTTCGAGAAGATGCTCTACGACAACGCGCAGCTCGTCGGTTTGTATGCCGCGGCGTTCCGTGCGACGGATGATGCGTCCTTCCATGCGCCCGCCTCCGAGACGATGAGCTACGTGTTGATGGGATTGCGCCACTCGGAAGGCGGGTTCTTTTCGTCGCAGGACGCGGACAGCGAAGGCGTGGAGGGGAAGTACTTCGTCTGGTCGTGGGAGGAGCTGATCGATGCCGCCCGCGACGTCCGGACCGGTGGATGGACCAGCTATGCCCCGCTTTCGGAAATGCAGAGGCGGGAGAGCGCAAAGGCGATCCCCGCCGAGGTCGTTGCCGCCGCCTACGGCGCTTCACCGCGTGGCAATTGGGAAGGAACGAACGTCCTCTGGTACCCCAGAACGTTCGAGGAACTCGCGGAGAACGCCGCGGTGGATGCCGTCGAGTTGCGTTTCCGGCTGATGGACCTGCGGTTGACCCTCCGCGAACGCCGTGCCCAGCGGGTCCCGCCGGCGACCGACGACAAGGTGCTCGCAGCCTGGAACGGGCTCGCCATCCGTGGATTCGCCACGGCCGAGGCAGAGCTTCGGACCGGTGAAGCACTCGCTGCGGCGGAATCGGCCGCCGAGTTCGTCCTCACGCAGATGCGGCGCGAGGACGGACGACTCCTTCGCTCGTGGCGCGACGGCAGAGCCGGCCGCCCCGGCTATCTCGACGACTACGCGCTCATGGCCGACGGGTGCCTCGCGCTCTACGAAGCCACCTTCGACGTCCGGTGGTTCCGGGAGGCGCGCGCGCTGGCCGACGACATGCTGCGCCTGTTCCGCGACGACGAGCGCGGCGGATTCTTCCTGACGGGCTCGGACGCGGAGCAGTTGGTCGTGCGACCGAAGGATCTGTACGACAACGCGGTCCCGTCGGGGAACTCGGCGGCCGCGCTCGTGCTGCTGAAGCTGTCCCGTTTCACCGGCGAGGCCGCGTACGAGGAGGCGGCGCTCTCCGCGCTGCGGCTGATCGCCGACGGGATGCGCACTGCGCCCACGGGGTTCGGCCACGCGCTCTGCGCGCTCGACTTCGCCGTCGGCCCGGCGAAGGAGGTCGCGATCATCGGCGAGCCCGAGGCCGACGACACCGTGGCCCTGCTGGGCGTGGTGGGTTCCCGGCCGAACGTCGTCACGGCGCTCGCCCGACCCGACGATGACGAGGCGGCCAATGCGATTCCGCTGCTGCGCGATCGGCCGCAGATCGACGGCCGGGCGACCGCCTACGTCTGCGAGCGCTTCGCCTGCAAGCTCCCGGTCACGGACGCAGCCGGCCTCGCGGGCCTGCTGGACGACTGAGGACGCGGCCGTCGCCGGCTACTGCGCCACGGGCGGCGGTGGGGGAGCCGGCGGCGGGTAGCCTCCCGGCGACCCGTACGTGCCGTACGAACCACCGGCCGACGCGCGCAGCTGCCTGAGCTCCTGCAGGATGGGCCAATCCGAGAACGCGAAGACGAGCGCCATGATGAAGCCGACGATGGGGACGAAGATGATGAGGATCCACACCCCCGAATAGCCCGCGTTGGTGAGGATCTTGACCCCGGCGACGATCGTGATAGCCAGGACCGCGATGTAGACGAGCAGGATGAAGGCTTCCATGGCACCTCCCGATGCGTTTGGGGAAGCGTAGGTCGGCCACGCGCGTCACTCAAGCGCTCCGGGGACATCGTCGACCAGCGAGGGAGCCCCGGACGCCCGGCGCCGCGGAAGACGTCCTCAAGCTGCCGTCCACCACGCGACTCGCCCCGGCGGATCCGAATCGCGCCGGGAGGACGAGAATCGAGGGAGAGGCCGAATGGAGGGGGAGGCGTGAGCGAAGGAACCGCACGACGGGGGCGACGCCGCGTGGTGATCGTCGGCGGCGGGTTCGGGGGTCTGGCGTGCGCCCGCGCGTTGGACGGCGAGGATGTGGACGTCCTGCTGCTCGACCGGCACAACTTCCACCTCTTCGCGCCCCTGCTGTACCAGGTGGCGACGGCGCTGCTGAATCCCTCCGACATCGCTTACCCGTTCCGCTCGATCTTCCGCCGATCGCGGAACGTCCGGTTCCGGCAGGCCACGGTCGTGTCCACCGATCTGGATGCCCACACCCTGCGCCTCGCGGCGGGCGACGACGTCGCCTACGACGACCTGGTCATCGCGACCGGGAGCGCCAACGACTACTTCGCCAACCAGACCCTGGCCGAGCACACGCTCGGGATGAAGTCCCTCGCCGAGGCGCTCGGCCTTCGCAACCACATCCTGGCGAGCCTCGAGCTGGCCGCCCGGTCCACCTCGCCGGAGGAACGCGCCGCGTGTCTCACGTTCGTCGTCGCCGGAGGCGGGCCGACGGGCGTCGAGTTCGCCGGAGCGCTGGCCGAGCTGCTCCACCTGGTGCTCGGCCGCGACTACCCGGAGCTTCGGCACGAGGACGCCGAGGTGGTGCTGGTCGAGGGAACGGACCGGCTGCTCGGCCAGTTCTCGCCGACGCTCGGCGCCTACGCCGAGCGCACCCTGCGCGACCGCGCGATCGACGTCCGCACGTCGACCTTCGTCGAGAAGGCCGACGACGACCATGTCGTCCTGTCCTCCGGCGCGACGATCGCCACCCGGACGGTCGTGTGGTCGGCAGGCGTCCGGCCGGTCGACCCGCTGGGCGACGGCGCCCCAGCGCGAAACCGGGCGAACCGCGTGCGCGTCGATCCTTTCCTTCGGCTGGAGGGCACATCCGACGTCCACGTCATCGGCGATGCCGCCGCCGTCCAGACGCCCGAGGGCGAGCTCCCGATGCTCTCTCCGCCCGCGATGCAGGAGGGGCGCTACGTCGCCCGGGCGATCGTGGCCCGGGCGAAGGGTGAGAGAGGCGAGCCCGCTCCGTTCCGCTACGTCGACAAGGGAACGATGGCGACGATCGGCCGGCGGTCCGCTGTCGCCGACATCCACGGGGTGCGGCTGCGCGGCTCGATCGGGTGGCTGACGTGGCTGTTCGTCCACATCTACTATCTGATCGGCTTCCGCAACCGAGCGTGGGTCCTCGCGTCGTGGGGATGGAACTACCTGCGGATGGACCGCCCCATCCGGCTCATCCTGCGCGGCAGATCGGACCGGCTGACCCGAGAGGTCGACCCGGTCGAGTAGCCGAAGCCGATCGGCCGGAGAACTCCTGCAAGAGGAACGGTCTCAGCCCGCGGCGCCGCGTTCGCGACCGCGCGCCTTGGAGCGCTCGTGGGCCGACAGGTCGGCCTTGCGCAGACGCACGATCCCGGGTGTCACCTCCACGCACTCGTCCTCGCGAACGAACTCGAGTGCCTGTTCGAGCGAGAGGTCGCGGTGAGGAACGAGCCGTACGAGATCGTCCGAGCCGGCGGCTCGCATGTTGGTGAGCTTCTTCTCCTTCGTGGGATTGACGTCCATGTCGTCGGATCGTGCGTTCTCACCGACGATCATTCCCTCGTAGACCTCGACGCCGGGTGGGACGAACAGCTCGCCGCGCTCCTGGAGGTTCGCAAGCGCGTACGCGGTCGTCGGTCCTCGGCGATCGGCGACCAGGCTGCCCGACGGGCGCGTCCGCAGCTCGCCGTGCCACGGTTCGTACGTTTCGAAGACGTGATGCAGCTGGCCGGTCCCGCGCGTCTCGGTCATGAACTCGGTGCGGAACCCGATGAGGCCGCGGGCGGGAACGAGGTACTCCATGCGGACCCAGCCCGTGCCGTGGTTGACCATCTCCTCGACCCGGCCTTTGCGTGACGCCAGCAGTTGGGTGACGACGCCGAGGTACTCCTCCGGCGCGTCGACCGACACGCGCTCGACCGGCTCGCAGAGCTTGCCGTCGATCGTGCGGGTGACCACCTGGGGCTTGCCGACCGTGAGCTCGAATCCCTCGCGGCGCATCATCTCGACGAGAACGGCGAGCTGCAGTTCGCCGCGGCCCTGCACCTCCCAGCGGTCGGGACGGTCGGCCTCGAGCACGCGGATCGATACGTTGCCCACGACCTCCTGGTCGAGACGGCTCTTCACCAGCCGCGCGGTGAGCTTGTCACCGTCCTGCCCGGCGAGCGGCGAGGTGTTGATGCCGATCGTCATCGACAGGCTCGGCTCGTCGATGTGGATGACCGGCAGCGGCCGCGGGTCGTCGGGATCGGCGAGTGTCTCGCCGATGGTGACCTCGGGGATGCCGGCGACGGCGATGATCTCGCCGGGTCCGGCCTCCTCCGTTGCGACGCGGTCGAGCGCCTCGGTCACGTACAGCTCGGTCACCTTCGCGGCGTCGATCTCGCCGTTCTCGCGGCACCACGCGACCTGCTGTCCGCGCCGGATGGAGCCCTCCAGCACACGGCAGAGCGCCAGCCTGCCCACGTACGGCGACGCGTCGAGGTTCGTGACGAGCGCCTGCAGCGGGTGCCCGTCACGGTAGGAAGGAGCCGGGATCCGCTCGAGGATGGTCTCGAACAGCGGCTTCAGGTCGCTCCCCAGGTCGAGCGGGTCGTGCGAGGCCGTCCCCGCGCGCGCGTTCGCATACAGGATGGGGAACTCGATCTGGTCGTCCGCGGCGTCGAGATCGAGGAACAGCTCGTAGACGTCGTTCAGCACCTCGCGGATGCGGGCGTCGGGCCGGTCGACCTTGTTGATCACCAGGATCACGGGAAGCCGGGCCTCCAGGGCCTTGCGCAGCACGAACCGCGTCTGTGGCAGCGGACCCTCGCTGGCGTCGACGAGCAGCAGGACGCCGTCGACCATCGTCAGCGCCCGTTCGACCTCCCCGCCGAAGTCGGCGTGGCCCGGCGTGTCGACGATGTTGATCTTGACGCCCCCGTAGCGGACGGCGGTGTTCTTGGCCAGGATCGTGATGCCCTTCTCGCGCTCCAGGTCCATCGAGTCCATGACCCGGACGGCGACGTCCTGGTTCTCGCGGAACGCTCCCGTCTGCCAGAGCATGGCGTCGACCAGGGTCGTCTTCCCGTGGTCGACGTGAGCGACGATGGCCACGTTGCGGAGGTCGTCTCTGTTCGGCACGTCGGTCACGCTCCAAGGCTTGCAAGGGGAGAGGCGAGTCGCCGAGGCCCGATACCAGGTGCGCCGCACCCGAACGTTCGCCTCGGGCGACTCGACAAGTGTACCGGGGCCGCGGCGCCGCACGTCCATCGGCCCGCGCCGCATGGCGGAACGCTTGCCCGGGCGTCACAATTGGACGAGGATCGAGGCAGAACCCGGACCAATCGCGAACGACGAAACGGAGGCGGTCGTGGGCAACAAGGACAAGGGTGCAGCGAAGGCAAGCAAGAAGGCCCCGGCCACGAGCATCAAGGAAAAGCGCGCGGCCAAGAAGGCGAAAAAGGCGGCCGCCGGCGCCGCCCGCAGCGGGGAGTGACCCTCCCCGCCGACCACCTCGCCTTCCTCGAAGACAATCACGCGGCCGCGATGGTCACGCTTCGAGCGGATGGCACGCCGCACGTGGCTCGCGTCGGCGTCGGCCTGGTCGACGGCAAGCTCTGGAGCAGCGGGACGCAGGGGCGCATCCGGACGAAGCACCTGCGCCGGGACCCCCGCAGCACGCTCTTCGTGTTCGACACCGACGACGCGTGGAGGTGGCTGGGCCTGGAAGCGACCGTGACGATCCTCGACGGTTCCGACGCGCCGGACCTCAACCTGGCGCTCTACCGCGTCCTGGCCGGCGAGCCGGCCGACACCGCCGAGTACCTCGAGGCCATGAAACGCGAGGAGCGGCTGATCTACGAGTTCGAGATCAGCCGCTCCTACGGAATTCGCTGAAGCGTTCTTCGCCCTACCCTCTAGTCCGCCGGGTGCGGGTGCGTGGCTTCCACCGTCGCGACGTCGGCGCCGACCTCCACCGCGACCTGGTCGACCAGTTGCTCCTCTGTCTTCCCGTGACGGGCCGACTGGGAAACCAGGTAGATGATGATTCCCGCTCCCACCGACACCACGGTGAACGCGATCATCCACTCGTTCCAGACGAGGAGCTTGGGGAACCCGGTCGGGTACCAGGAGCCGACGAAGATGAACATGACCGCCGCGATGTTGACGACGAACCCGACGATCCCGCAGATGTAGAGCCACCCGAGGGGGATCCGGCGCTCCCGCTCGAAGATCTCCGGCTCGGCCCTCTTCGCGAAGAAGATGTCGAGGAACAGCAGGGCGCTCGAGATGCACCACACGATCGTCACACCCGCGTACAGGATGTAGAAGGCCTTGTACGGATCGCTGCTACCCCGTCCCAGGATGAAGAAGATGACGATGGTGAGGATGGTCGAGATCACCGTCTGCAGCGTGATCGCGTTGGCGGGCACCTTGTTCTTGTTCACGCGCCCGATCTGGTGAGGAAGGCGCTTCTCCATGCCGGACACGAACAGCAGCCGCCCGAAGGAGTAGTTGTAGACAACCGCGACGGTGAGGATCACCCATGCCATGACCAGCGAAGCGATCTTGCCGGCCCAGCTTCCGATCGCGAGGCCGATCGTCTCCATCCCGCCGGTGGTGCCGTTCGCGCCCCCCGCCTTGATCACGACCATGTTCCCCCAGGTCGCCCACACGTACGCGAACGCGACGATGATGACGCCCCAGAACAGGTAGGTCCTGATCGCCCTCTCCTCGCCGCCCTCACCGCTCTTCACCTCGACGCCCATGTTCAGCGGCGTCTCGATCCCGAGCATGGCGAGGATCGTGAACGAGAAGAAGGTCAGGTTCGCCGGGAGACCCAGCGCGGCCTTC
>DASPTB010000307.1:0-8651 GCA_035623615.1 Actinomycetota bacterium | reverse complement strand
GTGAACCTGCTGGCCATTGCGCATCCCCTCCTCGTGAGAACGTCGAGCGTACACGCGCTCGGCGAGGGGCTCGCGCCGTCCGGCTAGGAGACCGGGATCGTCTTGTCGGGGTCGACGAACGGCATCTCGACGATCGTGCCCGTCCGCGTTCCCCATTCGCTCTCGATCGTGACCGTCTCGCCCAGGCTCGACCTCGCCGTGGGGAGCCACGCGTAGCCGATGTTCTTCTTCAGCCTGGGGGAGTGGATGGCCGACGTGACCTTCCCGATCGCCGAGCCGCCGTCCGTCACCGGCCATTTCACGTTGTTGAGCGCGGGGAACGGGTCGCCGTCGATCTCCACCCCGTTGATCCTCTGCGCGACACCCTTCTCCTTGATCGCCCGCAGCGCCCTCAGCGAGATGCTCGCGTCGTCGGGGAGGTCCCACGCGACGAGGCGGTCGAGGCCCATCTCGATCGGGTTGTTGTCGTACGTCATGTCGGCGCCCCAGTTGAAGATGGCGCCCTCGATGCGGCGAATGTCCGACGGGCCGGTCGGCTTCACGCCGAACTCCGCCCCCGCCTCCATGATGGCCTCGTAGACGTCGGTGCCCTTGGTCGAGTCCGTCAGGTACACCTCGTAGCCGATCTCCGACGTCCAGCCCGTCCGCGTGATCACGACCGGCGCGCCGGCGATCTTCGCCTCGGTCCAGAAGTAGTACTTCAGGTCCAGGATCTCGGGCCCGATCAGCTTGGCCATCAGGTCCTTCGACTTCGGCCCCTGCACCTGCAGCGGCGCGACGTCGGCCTCCTTGATCGTGACGTTCAGGTTCGGGTAGGCGTTGCGCAGGCCGCGCGCGAACAGCAGCGCGTCCGACGACGCGAGCGCGAACCAGAAGGTGTTCTCGTCCATCCGCGTGAGCACCGGGTCGTTGACGATCCCGCCGTCGGAGTCGCAGATCAGCACGTACTTGCCCTGGCCCACCGCGCACTTGGAGAGGTCGCGCGGCGTGAGCAGCTGCGCGAACGTGAACCCGTCGGGTCCGCCGATCTCGAGGCACCGCTCGACTGCGACGTCCCACACGGTCACGTCGTTCAACAGCGCGTCGAACTCGTTCTCGAACGTGTCGAAATTGATGGGGAAATACATGTGGTTGTAGACGGTGAAGCCCTTCGGGCCGTACTTCTGCGTGGCCTCGTACCAGGGCGTCCGCCGGTTCCGCGCGCCCCGCTGGACCAGTCCCATGTCGAACGGACGAACGTCGCCCACGGCAGACTCCCTTCTCAACTCGGGTGAACCCACTGGGACCGCCTTCGGCCTGCCTCCAGGCATGACCGGCCGTCCGCGAATCGCGCGTAAGCCTACGCCGGGGGCGATTCGGGGGAATGACCGCAGGTCAGCGACGCAGCCGCGCGACCAGGATCGGCGGGATGTCGAGGAACACCGCTTCGGGCGCCCCCGGCTTCACCATCTCCGGCGGCAGCACGGGCTCTTCGACCGCGTCGAAGACGAACCCGCTCTGCAGGAACGGCCGGAGCAGATCGCTGAGCGACCGGTGGAAGTACCACTGGATCCGCGGCTGCCCCTCGAGCGCGACCCCCTTGCCCGTGGCCGGCGTGCTGTAGCGGGCGACCTTGAGGAGATACGTGCGCACGACGCCCGTGTCGTCGTCGCTCTGTTCCAGGACGCGCGTGGTCCCCGGCGCGCTGTTGAACGACGGGTGCAGGGTCGAGAAGACGAACCGGCCGCGCGGGGCGAGCAGCGCGGCCACGGCCCGGGCCATCGGTTCGATCTCGGGGATGTCCATGATCGCCATGTTGCAGACGACGGCGTCGAACGAGCCCGCGTCGCCGAGCGAGACGAGCGCGGCCTCGTCGGTGGCGTCCGCCCGCCGGTACTCGACGTCGCCGCCGTGGGCGCGGGCACGTTCCAGCATCGGCTCGCTGAAGTCGGTCGCGAGCACCGAGGCGCCCGCGGCCGCCATGACGCGCGCGAACTGACCGTTGCCGCACGCGATCTCGAGCACGCGCTCGCCCGCCCGAAGGTCGAGGACCTTCTCGACCGCCGGCTCGACCAGCCCCTGCTGCCAGGTCTTGCCGGCTTCCATGTGCTCGTCCCAGTACGCCGCCATGGCGTCCCAGGGCGCCCGGACCTCGTCGCTGGAAGGCCGCTCGTCGCTCGTCGCGCTCACGCTTCTACTCCTTTCGGAGGCTGAGCGAGACCCGTGAGCCGTCGAGGTGGACGTCGGCGCTCGCGATCGGGTCGCCCAGCGCCTCGTCGGCCACCGACGTCGCGAGCACCTCCGACGCGATCCAGTCACGGTGTGCGGCAAGGGCGCCGGCGGCGACGCCGTCCGCCGTCACCCCGAGTGCGATCCGGTCGCTCACCTCGAGCCCCGCGGTCTTGCGCAAGGCCTGGACGTGGTGCACGAGCTCGCGCGCCAGCCCCTCCCGGCGCAGCTCGTCGGTCAGGGTCAGGTCGAGCGCCACGGTGATGGGTCCGTCGGAGGCCAGGCCCCAACCCGTCTGGGTCTGCTGGCTCAGCTCAACGTCGCCCGGCTCGAGCGCGACCCCGTCCGAGAGAAGCGACAGGGTGACCATCTCGCCGCGCGCGAGCGCGCCGGCCAGCGAGCCGTCGTCCGCCGCGAGCGCGGCCGCCACCTGTTGCACGCGCGGCCCGAGCTTCGGTCCCAGCACCCGGAAGTTGGGCTTCGCGCGCCAGCCGGCAAGCTCGTCGGCCGACTCGGCGAACCGGACCTCCTTCACGTTCAGCTCCTGCGCGACGAGCGGCAGAAGGGCTTCCAGCCGCCGCCGGTCGCCGGGGACGTGCAGCACGGCCCCGGCGAGTGGCTGCCGCACACGGACCTTGGTGTCGCTGCGCACGGTGCGCCCGAGCGACACGACGGCGCGCGCCGTCGCCATCGCCTCCTCGAGCGCCTCGTCGACGCGCGAGGAGTCCGGCTCGGGGAAGTCGGTGAGATGAACCGACTCGGGGGCGTCCGCGTCGGGGGTCGCCACCAGGTTCCCGTAGAGTTCCTCGGCCACGAACGGCGTGAACGGCGCGAGCATCGCCGCGGTGGTCACGAGCACCTCGCGCAGCGTCGCGTACGCCGCAAGCTTCGACGCCTCCGCCGTGCCGCCGCCGGCCCGGGCGGGATCCCAAAAGCGACGGCGCGAGCGCCGCACGTACCAGTTGGACGTGTCGTCGACGAGCTCGGTGAGCCGGCGCGCCGCGGCCGTCGCGTCGAACGCGTCGAGCGACTCCCGCACCTTGCCGATCGTCGAATGCAGCCGCGACAGCAGCCAGCGGTCGAGGGGCTCGCGCTCGGCCGCCGGGGGAGC
Source organism: Actinomycetota bacterium (assembly GCA_035623615.1). Taxonomy (GTDB): domain Bacteria; phylum Actinomycetota; class UBA4738; order UBA4738; family UBA4738; genus DASPTB01. The sequence continues at coordinate 5,332 of DASPTB010000307.1, read as the reverse complement.
GGCGCGGAGGTCGGGATCGTCGATGTTCGCGTACGTCACGTAGAACGCGTACGTGTTCCAGACGGTCAGCAGGAACTGCCGCACGACGTCCTCGATCGCGTCGAACGACAGGCGCCGTGGCGACCACGGCGACCCGGCCGCGACCATGAACCACCGGACGGCGTCGGCCCCGTAGCGCTCGAAGGCTTCAAGCGGCACGATGACGTTGCCGAGGCGTTTCGACATCTTCCGGCCGTCGGCGTCGACGACCAGGCCGTGGCAGATGACGTTGCGGTATGCCGATTCGCCGAACAGCAGCACGCCCTCGGCCATCAGCGAGTAGAACCAGCCGCGAGTTTGGTCGAGCCCCTCGGCGATGAAGTCGGCCGGGTAGCGCTGACGGAAGACGCCGGCGCCCTCGGAATCCTCGCCCCGGTACCCCCACTGCGCGAACGGCATAGCGCCCGAGTCGAACCAGGCGTCGACGACCTCGGGCACGCGCCGGGCCTCCCCGCGGCACTCGGCGCACGCGAACGTCACCTCGTCGATGACCGGCCGGTGGGGATCGATGTCGGTCACGTCGCGACCGACCTTCTCGGACAGCTCGGCCAACGAGCCGATCGCCGTCACGTGGTTCCCATCGCACCGCCACAGGGGGAGCGGCGTTCCCCAGTAGCGCTCGCGGGAGAGCGACCAGTCGACGTTGTTCTCCAGCCAGTTCCCATACCGGCCGTGCTTGATGTGCGCGGGGTACCAGCTGGTTCCTTCGTTCGCCTCGAGCAGCCTGTCCTTGAACGCGGTCGTCCGCACGTACCAGGACGGGCGCGCGACGTACAGGAGCGGCGTGTCGCACCGCCAGCAGAGCGGGTACGTGTGCTCGTAGCCCTCCGCATGCACCAGCACGCCGCGGGCGCGAAGGTCCTCGGTGAGCGCCGGGTCGGCGTCCTTGACGAACTCGCCCCGCACGAACTCCGGCGCCTGGTCGGTGAAGTGGCCGGCGTCGTCGATCGGACGGAACGGCGGCCACCCCTCTCGCCTTCCGAGCGCGAGGTCGTCCGCGCCGAACCCGGGTGCGATGTGGACGATCCCGGTTCCGTCTTCCATCGACACGAAGCCCGCCGCCACGACACGGTGGGTGTTCGGGTCGTCGAGGTTCGGGAACGGCGGAGTGTAGTGCGCGCCGACGAGCCGCGAGCCGGGGAATTCGTCAACTAACCTTACTTCCTTGTTCCCGAGCACCCGCCGGAGGTCGTCGACGCGCGCGGCAGCGACGATCAGATCGTCGCTGCCGGCGCTCGCGACGCGCACGTACGGCTCGTCGCCCGCGACGGCCAGTCCGAGGTTGGACGTGAGCGTCCAGGGCGTCGTCGTCCACCCCACCACCGACGCCCCGACGACCTCCGTGGGGCCGTCGGTGACCGGGAAGCGCACGTAGACGCTTGGATCGACGACCTGCGTGTAGCCGAGCGCGACCTCGGCGTCCGACAGCGGCGTGCCGCATCGCGGGCAGTACGCGACGGTTCGGTCGTCCCGGTACAGCAGGTCCTGGTCGAACAGCGTCTTGAGTGCCCACCACACGCTCTGCACGTACGAGGAGTCCATCGTCCAGTACGCGTTGTCGATGTCGATCCAGTGGCCCATGCGCTCGCTCATGGCCCTCCAGTCGTCGACGTAGCGGATGACGGACTCGCGGCACTTCTTCACGAACTCGGCGACGCCGAACGACTCGATGTCGCGCTTGCTCTTTGTGCCGATCTCTTTCTCGACCTCGACCTCCACGGGCAGCCCGTGGCAGTCCCACCCCGCCTTTCGGTGGACCTTGTGGCCCGTCATCGTCCGGTAGCGCGGATAGAGGTCCTTGAAGGTCCGCGCCTCGACGTGGCCGATGTGCGGCTTGTTGTTGGCCGTCGGCGGACCGTCGTAGAAGACCCACTCGGGCGCGGCTGCGCGCTGCTCGATGCTGCGCGCGAAGACGTCGCGCTCGCGCCAGAAGGCGAGCACCCGCTCCTCGAGCGCGGGCAGGTCGACCTTGGGATCCACCGGCCGGTACCTCGTCATCCCATCGTCTCCTCTTCGACGTCGCCGCCGATCGCCCAACGAAAAAACGCCCCGTCCCTCTGCCAGGGACGAGGCGCGAGCCCCGCGGTACCACCCCGCTTGGACGACCCTCGCGGGCCGTCCCGCTCACCGGTCGCGGAGGGCCCGGCCCTCGACGACCCCCCGCTGTCACGGGCGGGGCCCGTCCGCGCCTACTGGACGCACACGCGCCGTTCGGGCGGCGGCTCGGGGAGGATGTTCTCCGGGGCCGGACCGCCGGGCTCGCACCATCCCCGGCTCGCTCGGGCCCGATGATCCCGGGTACTCGTTCCCGTCGACGCTTTTGGAGAAACATTGTACCTTTCGCCTGCCGGCCCCCGGCTCGGGCCCGCCGATCCCCAGGGCGGGCGACCGGTGGCGCGGCAGGAGGAAGCCCGGCGTGCGAGCGGTTCGGGATGCCCCCGGCGGGGCAGTCATCGAAGTCCACGTCCGGCCGCGCTCGCGGCCGGCGCTCGAGGTGGCCCGGGGGCACGTGGTGGTCCGAGTGGCCGCCCCGCCGGTCGAGGGCCGCGCCAACGACGAGGCGCGCCGGACCCTCGCGGCCGCCCTCGGGGTGGCGCCCTCCGATGTCCGCCTCGTCGCGGGCACGAGGGCCCGGACGAAGAAGTTCCTGGTCTCAGGCCTGGACGGTCACCAGCTCGAAGCCCGCCTGCATGGCGTTTCGAGTAGTGCGGGATAGTATGTGCTCCCGTTCCGGGGGGCCCTCGCGATTCCGGGTGGCCCGTGCGACCCCGCGAAGGATGTGGAACAGGAAATGCCTACAAAATCGCCCTTTACCGCTAAAGAACTCAAGGCGCTCAAGGCTCAGCTCGAGGCGCATCGAGAGGACATTCGCGTCCAGTACGAGGAGATCTCCGCGGGAACCTTCGCCGGGGACCAGTCGGAGATGACCGGCGAGGTCGGCTTCGACGAGGAATACGCCGACGCCGGCAGCGCGACCTTCGAACGCGAGAAGGACCTTTCCCTCGTCAACAACCTCCGCGACCTGCTCGACAAGATCGACAAGGCGATGGCGAAGATCGACGAGGGAACGTACGGTCTCTGTGACCGCTGCGGGAAGCCGATCGAGAAGGCCCGCCTGAAGGCGCTGCCCTACGCGAACCTCTGCCTCAAGGACAAGCAAGCCGAAGAGCGCGTCCGCTGACCGGGTCGTGGCTCGGAGCGCTCGCCTCGCCGCGGTGGTCTACGCCGTCGCGCTGTGCGCGTACGTCCTCGACCGCGTCACCAAGGGCCTGGCCGTCCGCTACCTCGCCGATCGCGGGCCGGTCGTCGTCGTCCCGCACGTGCTCGACCTGAGCTACACGACCAACTCCGGCGGCGCGTTCAGCGTGTTCCCCAACCACCCGTGGCTCTTCTTCACGGCGAGCGCGCTCGTCTGCGCCGGGATCGTCGTGTCGGCGTGGCGGCTCACGTCGCCGTGGGTCGCCGTCGGGCTCGGCCTGATCCTGGGCGGCGCGCTGGGCAACCTCACCGACCGCGTCGTGCGCGGGAGTGGCGTCTCGGGCCGCGTCGTGGACTTCATCCATCTGCACCTGTGGCCGGTGTTCAACGTCGCCGACTCCTGCATCGTCGTCGGGGTGATCATCGCGGTGATCGCCTCGACGTGGGGGCGCCCGGCCACCTCCGGGGGATGAGCGGCGCGGGGACGTTCGTCGCGCAGCCCGGCCGGCTCGACGTGGAGGTGGCGCGCGCCCTCGACGTCCCGCGGGCGGAAGCGCAGCGCGCGATCGACGAGGGACGCGTCCTGGTGGAGGGCCGCGCCCGTCCGAAGTCGTTCCGACTCGCGGGCGGGGAGACGGTGGAGGCGTCGGTCCGGGCCGCGGGCGATCTTCCCGTCGAGCACGATCCCGTCGTCGTCCGCTACGAGGACGATCACCTGATGGTCGTTGCGAAGCCGGCGGGGCTGCCGGTCCACCCGACCGCGGCGCGCCGCGACGGGACGCTCGTGAACCGGCTGCTGGGGATGGGCGTGCCGCTCTCGTCGGGCGGCGATCCCGACCGGCCTGGCATCGTCCACCGGCTGGACGCCGGAACGTCGGGTCTGATGGTGGTCGCGAAGGACGACGCCACGCACGAGACGCTGTCGGCGATGTTCCGCCGGCACGACGTCGACCGACGATACCTCGCGCTGGTGCGGGGCCGCATCGCCGACCACGTGTTGATCGACGCCCCGCTGGAGCGCCGCGGCGCGCGCGTGGTTGCCAGGCAGGCGACGGGCCGGGGAGCGGCGACCGAGGTAGGGGTCCGCGAGCGGTTCGAGCGCGCGACACTGGTCGAGGCGCGGCCGCGAACGGGGCGAACGCATCAGATCCGCGTGCACCTCTCGTCCGCCGGCCACCCCATCATCGGCGACCGTCGCTACGGCGGCGGAGGAGGGGACGCCGACCGGCTCGGTCTGACGCGCCCATTCCTACACTCGTGGCGGGTGGCGTTCGACCATCCGGTCACGGGCGAGCGCGTCGAGGTGGACGAGCCGCTGCCGCCCGACCTGCAGCGCGCCCTCGACCGCGTTCGCGCGGCCACCTGATCAACCGTTTCGGGCCGCGGGTGGCGAGGCTCGCCGGACGTCGAGAGGATTCAGGGGCGGGGGAGCGACGAGGAGAACGCGGCCTCGTAGTGGTGGAGGGTGGTGTCCTCCAGAAGGGGCAGCTCCTCCTGGTGGATGACCGCCTCCTCGCGCCAGTCGGGGCCGGCGAACGCACGGAGCGCCTCCAGGTCGCGCCACAGCGTGACCACCGAGAACTCCCGCGCCTGGCCGAGCGGGCGCCCCACCACGTACCACAGGAGCCCGTCGGCCGCGTCCAGCATGGGAACCGACAGCCGCCGAAGCTTCTGCTCGAAGTCATCGCCCGTCCCCGGCGCGACTGTGGCCCTGAAGATGCGAACGATCATCGTGGTCTCCTATCGGCGGGAGCGCGCGGGCTCGCGCAGGTACAGGGCGTGCTGGGTGCGGACCTCCTCGCGGGAGGCGAGCAGCGCGTCCTCCACGTCGGGGGGGAGCGTCCGTGACTCGATCAGCTCGGTCAGCTTCTTCGGGTCGACCGTCATCACGCGGTCCCACAGGCCGAGTGGCTCGAGGATCTCGCGGACCCGGTCGGCGTCGGGCGCGGTGACGTGCTGCGCGCGGCGGTCGATGGCGGCGCCGTCGGTCCCGAACAGCCGCTGGTAGCCGTGCTCCTCGCAGAACGCGTTGATGAGCGCCTTGAGATCCTCGAGCCGCCGGTACGTCGCCCAGTCCTCGCGCTTCAGCCCGATC
>DASPTB010000083.1:0-12279 GCA_035623615.1 Actinomycetota bacterium | reverse complement strand
CTTCGCCGCGACGCCCTGCTTCTCGGGATCCTTCGCCACCCGCTACTCCTCCAGGTCGAGCAGCGACGCGAGCTGCCGCGCGCTCTTCACCGCGTAGTCGTTGTAGCAGTTGTTCATGACGACGTGCGTCTCGCGCGCCTGCGACGCGAGCTCGTCCACCTTGGGCGTCCACTCCTCGAGCTCGGCCTTCGAGTAGTCGTACCTGAACCGCTCCGCTGCCCCGCCCGACGTCGAGGCCCACGCGTCGGGGTCGCGGCCGTGGAACCGGACGACCGCGAGCGCCGGGTTCGTGACCGCCGCCACGGGCGGGAGGCTCGAGTCGAAACCCTGCGGCATGTCGACGCAGACGAACGCGAGACGGTGCTCCTCGAGAAAGGCGAGCGTGCGCTCCGCGTTCTTCTCGCTCAGCCAGGACCCGTGGCGGAACTCGATGGCCAGCTGATAGTCGGACAGCCGCTGCGCGCACTCGACGATGTAGTCCTTCGACTCCCGTCCCGGGAAGAACCACTGCGGGAACTGGAACAGGACGGACCCGAGCTTGCCCGCCGAGTGAAGCGGGAACAGCGCCTCGTGGAACCTGCTCCAGACCTCGTCGGCCCACGCTCCCGGCACCTTGTCGCGGTAGACGTTCTTCTTCTCCGCGAGCTGCGCGGGGAGTTCCTCCTTCAGGTCCCTCGGCAGGCGATCGACCCGGGTGGGATGGCCCGTGAGCAGCGAGAACGCCTTGATGTCGAAGACGAAGTCCTTCGGCGTACGCTCGATCCAGAGCTCCGCGTTTCGCAGGGTCGGCGGCGCGTAGTACGTCGAGTCGACCTCGGCCACCGGGAACTCCGAAGCATAGAAGCGAAGTCGCTCCTCGGCGGTCATCGTCTTCTTCGGATAGAACGTCCCGGCCTTGACGAGCGTGGGCTCGGTCCACGCGGAGATCCCCACCAGGATCTCCCCCCTCCGTGACTGCTTCGCCGCGGGCATCGCGTCAAGGGCGCGGCGCCGGCGCCGCTAGATCCAGCCCGCGGCGTTGACGATCTCGGAGTCGCGGAGCTTGCGCAGCGCCTCACGCTCGATCAGCCGGACGCGCTCGCCCGACAGGCCCATCTGCTTGCCGACGTCGCGCAGGCTCATCGGGTGGCCGTTGCCGAGGCCGTAACGGAGCGCGATGACGCGGCGCTCCCGGTCGTCGAGCACGTTGAGGACGGCCTGACCGATCTCGTCGCGCAGCATCGCGTCCTCGACGGCGTCGAGCGGGCTCTGCTCGTCGGCCTGCTGGAGCAGGTCGCCGAGCTCGGTGTCCTCGCCGACGGGAGCCTGGAGCGAAACGGGCTCGCGCCGCTCCGCCTCCATCAGGCGGTCGACCTCCTCCGCGGGCACGTCGAGCATCTTGGAGAGCTCCTCCGGCGTCGGATCGCGTCCCATCCGCTGGCTGAACTGGACCACCGTCCGGCGCATCTTTCGGATCTGGTCGTGGACGTGCACGGGCAGGCGGATCTGCCGGCCCCGGTCTGCGATCGCGCGGGTGATGGCCTGCCGGATCCACCAGGTCGCGTACGTCGAGAACTTGAACCCGCGCCGCCAGTCGAACAGCTCCACGGCGCGCATCAGGCCGATGTTTCCCTCCTGGACGAGGTCGAGGAAGGGCAAGCCCTGCCCCTGGTACTTGCGGGCGATCGACACCACCAGGCGGAGGTTCGCCCGGATGAACCGCTGGCGGGCGGCGCGGCCCTTGCGGACGCCGTCCTTCGACTGCTTGATGCTCTTCTCCGAGCGGAGGCGGCCGGCGGCGAGGCGCTGCTCGGCCTCCTCGCCGTGCTCGATCGCCATGGCGAGCTCGACCTCCTCCTCCTTGGTCAGCAGCGGCTCGCGGGCCGCCGCCTCCAGATAGAGGCGGACGTCGTCGGCTTCGGACAGTGCCCGAGTCGGTTCCGACTTCCTCGACGGCTTCGGTTCAGGGTCTGCCACTGTCTGCATCACACTCCGACTCAAATACCTGATCATCAACTGTTTCCCATAGGGGAAACGCTGCCGCGGCCCGCCGTATTTCGTGCCCGCGGACGGCAGTCAGTGGCATTATGCCCGCAATCCGCCCAAAGAATCCAGCCGACGCCGAACAGGAGCGGGCGTCGCGAGGCGTTCCGGGCCCTCCAAAGCCGTCAGGACGGCCGGGACCGCCTCCCAGGGAAGTCCGCCTGGTTGGAACGACAGGATAGCGCAGCCCGGGGCGTGCGGGCCCGATCCGCCCCTGTTGCCGCCGGCGACAGGTCAGGCCCGGGGGGGGCGCTCGCCTCGCGTGGGAGAAGGAGCGCCCGCCCCGGCGGCTTCATCGTCGCGCGGGGTCGAGGAGGACCTTGATGCCACCGGAGCCCGCCGCCAGCGCGGTCATCGTCTCGTCCAATTCTTCGAGCGAAACCGTCCCCGTGATCACCTCGTCGATCCCCGAGCGCTCCGCGAGGAGGTCGACCGCCGCGCGCATCGAGTCGATCGAGGGGCCCGAGATCGCGAACGCGCGCTGCTCGCGAAGCGTCATTCGCAGCAGGAACACGGGCGCCATCGGGATCCCGAGGATGCCGACGACGCCCTGCGGTCCGCACGTGTCGAGCACCTGCTCGAGCGACGCCGGAACGCCGGCGCACTCGAACGCCAGGCGGGGACCGTGGGGATCCAGCGCGAGCGTCGCGGCGACCGGGTCGCCCGTCGTGTTATCGATCACCGTCTCGGCGCCGAGGTGCTCGGCGAGGACGCGCCGCTCCTGCCGGGGGTCACCCCCGACGATCCGGCAGCCCGCCGCCGCGAGGCCCGTGACGGTAAGGAGCCCGATCGGGCCGAGACCGCTCACGTAGGCCAGGTCGCCCGGCTTGGCGCCGGACAGCTCGACGGCACGCAGCGCGACGCCGAGCGGCTCGGCGAGCGCAGCACGCCGGGGATCCATTCCCCCCGGCAGCCGTATCAGGTTCCGGGCGGGGTATACCGTGTACTCCGCGTAGCCGCCCCACGCGCCCTGCGGCGGATCGAGGCAGTAGCGCCAGTGTCCCTCCCGGCACCAGAGGCAGGTACCACATCCGCGCGCGGGAAAGACCGTCACCGCGGTGCCCGGCGCGAGCGCGCCGCTCGGATCGAGGTCGACCTGCGCGGCGATCTCGTGGCCGAGGACGGTGTCCGGTCCGGCGAGCGCTCCGGTCTTGTACAACGACACGTCGGAGCCGCAGATCCCGCACGCGCGGACACGCAGGCGCACGTCACCCTCGCCGGGTTCAGGGACGGGCACCTCGCGAACGACGACCCTGCCTGCGCGCTCGAAGAACGCCGCTCGCATGGTTCCCGCGGTCATCGACGCAGGATCCTATACTCGCCGCCGCATGGCCTCGCCCGCTCCCCACGGCGGCGTCCTCGCCGCGCGCGCTCTCGTCGCGGCCGGCGTCGAAACGCTCTTCGCGCTCCCCGGAGGGCACGTCCTTCCTCTGTTCGAGGGCGCGCGGCAGTGCGACCTGAACCTCGTCACCACGCGGCACGAGGAGAACGCGGTCTTCATGGCCGAGGGCGCCGCGCTCGCCACGGGTCGCGTGGGCGCGGCGGCCGTGACGGCGGGGCCCGGGCTCGCGAACGCGCTCGCCGGGATCGCCGAGGCGAACGCGGCGGGCGTTCCCCTGCTTGTCGTTGCCGGTCGCACGGCGCTCGATCAGCGGGGGCGAGGAGCGGTGCAGGATCTCGACCAGCTCGCGGCCGTCGCCCCGATCACCAAATGGCGGGCCGAATGCGTGCGCACCGCACGAATCCCCGAGTACGTCGTGGAAGCCGTGCACCAGGCCCGCGCGGGAGCACCAGGCGTCGCGTACCTCGAGATAGCGCAGGACGTATTGGCGCGCAGCGAGGAACCGGTTTCCGCGGCCTGGCCGACGGGCCACGACGCGGCGCCCGCGCGTTCCGTCCCGGTCGGCGGCGACGTCGACCGTGCGGTCACCCTGCTCGCCACTGCCGAGCGCCCCGTCGTGCTGGCCGGCTCCGGCGCCTTCTTCTCGGGAGCGGGCGACGCACTCCGCGCCTTCGCGGAGCGGACCGGCATCCCTGTCACGACGACGAGCGCGGGGCGTGGCCTGCTGGACGACGAGCACTCGCACTGCCTGGGCAGCCTCGTGCACGGCGGGATCGCCCTGGCGTCGGCCGACGTCTCATTGGTGCTCGGCTCGCGTTTCAACGCGAATGTCGTGTACGGCGGGCTTCCGCTGTTCGCCCCCGACCAGAAGGTGGTCCAGGTGGACGTCCGGCCCGAGCACCTCGGCGGTCTGCGTCGCCCGGAGGTGTCGCTCGCCGGCGACGTCGCCGCGACGCTCGACGCCCTGACCGACGCGTGGACCGGGTCGCCCGGCGCCTTCGATGCGTGGCGGAAACGGGCTCGCGAGGCCGCGGCCGCGAGCCGCGAAAGCTGGGAGCGCGAGTGCGACCGCCCGGCGCGCGGCATCCACCCGGGGTGGCTCGCTCGCGAGACCGCCGCGCTCGCTCGCGAGCAGCAAGCATCGACGTTCGTCTCCGACGGCGGCGACAGCGTCGTCTGGGGAATCGCGATGTCGACCGCGCGACGGCCGGGCTCGAACCTGTTCATCGGATCGGCCCTGGGAACGCTCGGCATCGGGCTGCCGTTCGGCATCGGCGTGAGGAGCGCGCGGCCGGGCGAGCCCGTGTTCGTGTTCACCGGCGAGGGCGCGTTCGGACTGTCGGCCATCGAGCTCGACACCGCGGCGCGACATCGCGCCGGACTGGTGGTCGTCGTCGTCAACAACGGCGGCTGGGGAGACGTGCGGCACGAGCAGCGGATGTTCTACGGAGAAGAGGGCGACCAGGGCGCCGAGCTCTCGTCGATGCGATACGACCTGCTCGCGCAGGCGGTGGGTGGCCATGGCGAGCGCATCACCGAGCACTCGGAGGTCCGCCCCGCCCTCGAGCGCGCGCTGAAGGCGGCCGAAGAAGGCGTGCCGGCGCTCGTCGATGCCGTCACCGATCCGGACGTCATGAGCGACCTGATGAGGAACCTCGGCGGCCTGGGCGTGATGTGAAGACGCTTCCTCCGTCCGCCGCAGAGCAATCGCTGGGCCTGCCCGAGAGCCGCTGGATCGACGTCGACGGCCCCGTGCACTACCGCGAGTGGGACGGGCCCGCCGATGGGCCGGTGTCGGTGCTCGTGCACGGACTGGGCGGGTCGCTCCTCAACTGGGCGCTCCTCGCGCCCGGGCTCGCTCGCCGTGGGCGCGTCCTCGCCCTCGACCTCTCGGGCTTCGGCCGCACGCCCCGCGACGGGCGCGCCGCGGGGATCGGGGCGAGCCGCCGGCTGCTGTCGGGGTTCATCCGCGCGCTCGGACTCGGCTCCGTCGACCTGATCGGGAACTCCATGGGCGGCGTCGTGGCACTCGCGCAGGCGGCCCACGAGCCCGCGTCGGTGCGCGCGCTCGTGCTCGCAAACGCGGCGTTCCCACCCCCGGGCGCGGCGGTGCTCACCGTTCCGCCGTCGGTGGCGATCGGGTTCCTGGCGGCAGCGACGCGCCGCGCCGGACCCGCGATCCTGCAGCGGCGGGCGCGGCACCTGGGGGCAGAGTCGCTCGTGTGGGGAACGCTCCAGTACTGCACCGGGGATCCCGCCTCCGTCGACCCGCGGTTGGTCGCCGCGACCATCGAGGCCGTGGCCGAGCACGGGGACAGCCGCGAGTCCGCCGAGGCGTTCGCGGAGGCGAGCCGCTCGATCGTCCGCGCGTTCCTCTTTCCCCGCCGGTACCGCGCGCTCGTGCGCGCGATCCGCACGCCTGGGCTGGTCGTCCACGGCGCGGCCGACCCGCTCGTCCCGGTTCGCAACGCGTGGAGCGCGGTCCGAGCACACAGCAACTGGGATCTCGTGATCCTGCCGGGCGTCGGGCACCTTCCGATGATGGAGGCGCCCGGGCGGTTCCTCGATCTGGCGCTCGGGTGGCTCGCCGGGCCGGGTTGATCGGCCCGAGAGGCCCGGCCTAAACTACATCGTTGTCATTCGTCGAGGGGCCCTTGTTCGCGTGTGCCGGCGCGCTGGTCGTGTCCGGGGGAATGAAGGTCCGGAATCCTCGTCCCGCCGCGACCGCGCTGCACGCGGCCCGCTTCCCCTCCTCCCCTTGGTTGGTCCGAGCGCTCGCCGCAGCCGAGATCGCCCTCGGTTTGGTCGTGCTCGTCCGGCCGGGAACGCTCGCGTGCCTCCTCCTAGCGGGGACGTTCGCGGCACTCGCGGCCGCCGCGGGCGTCTTCGTCCTGAACCCGAACGTTCGGTCGTGCGGCTGCTTCGGTGACGACGCGCCCGCGACGTGGGCGCACGTCGCCGCCGACCTGGCCGCCTGTGGCGTCGCGCTCGTGTCGGCGGCGACGGCTCCCGCCTCGCTGCCCGAAACGCTTCGCGCGCTCGGATGGACGAGCGTGGCCTTCGTCGCCGGCGTCTTCTGCATCGCGTACCTCGTCCATGCGGCAGCGACGCTCCTTCCGGGCGCGCTCACGGCGTATCGGGGAGGGACGCACGACCACGAGCACCACGCCGCCGGAGGACGTCATCGCCACGCGCGGACCGAGGACGCGCTGAGCGCGGCCGGCGTCACCGCGGGCCACCCGAGCCTGTGGGCCGAGCCGATGGCGGGAACCTCCGCGCGATGAGGCGGCCGGCGAGCGAGGAGGGCGGGCCGTCGCTCGTCGACCGCACCGCGTCGCTCCTCGAACGGCGGCTGCCCCGCCGCAGCGTGCTCGTGCGGGCGGCCGTCGCGGCGTCGGCGTCCGCCGTCGCGCCGATCCGTTTCCTCACTCGGCCCGTCTCGGCCGAGCAGCTCATCAGCTGCTCGGGTTGCAAGCCGGGGAGCCTGTGCTGCACGGGGTATTCCGCGTTCTGCTGCCAGCTCGCCGGCGGCGACAACTTCGGCTGCCCGCCCTACGCGTACATCGCCGGTTGGTGGCAGTGCCACTACACGGGTTCGGGGCTGTGCGGCGCGACCAACACCCGCTACTACATCGACTGCAACCGCAAGCCGGGCGCCGGGTGTCCCGGCGGATGCCACTGCGGCGACAACGAATGCGGCGTTCGCCGGACGTGCTGCGTGCACTTCCGGTACGGGCAGTGCAACACGCACGTCCGAGGCACGACCGAGGTGGTCTGCCGGCTCGTGACGTGCGTCCCCCCGTGCAGGATCGGCTGCCTGAACTGCAACTGCTCGAGCGCCGTGGATCAGTACACGTGCAGACACAACGCCGGATGCCTGTGACGACGGGGCAAGGAGGACGACGGACATGACCGTGATCGTGGTGACGAACACCGTGGTGCTCGTGCTTCTCTCGTTCCTGGTCGTGGGACTGTTGAGGAGTCACGCCGAGATCCTGCGGCGCCTCGGTCCGGCCGAGCACGACGGCGGCGCCGGCCGGCAGGACTACGTGGACGAGCTCGAGCTCCGTCCCGCAAGCCCGGCCGGCGCCGCCGATGCCCTCGCGGCTGGCCTCCCCGCCCCGCGGGCGTCGAGCCCGCCGGCCGCCGACATCGCCGGGGACACGCCCTCGGGCGAGGCCCGCAAGCTCTCCGTCCGCGGCGCGCGGCCCACGCTCGTGGCGTTCCTGTCGAGCGGCTGCCTGACGTGCCTCGCGCTCTGGGAAGGATTGCGCGACGACGCGGAGCCGCTTCCGGGAAGGGCTCGCCTCGTCGTGGTGACCAAGGGCCGCGACCGCGAGAGTCCATCGCGCCTGCGCGATCTCGCGCCGCCGGACGTCCCGGTCGTCATGTCCACCGAAGCGTGGGAGCGCTACGGCATCACGATGTCGCCGTACTTCGTGTACGTCGGCCCGGAAGGGACCGTGCGTTCGGAGGGCGCCGCCGGCTCGTGGGAACAGGTGCGCTCGCTCCTACGCGACGCGATCGAGGACGAGGAGGTCGCCCTCGCGCAGACCGGCGGCGCCAAGGTCGCCCGCGTCGCCGGGAGCGGCGTGTGATGGAGACGCCGTCGCCCGTGACCGTCGTCGGGATCGCAGTCGCGGTCGTCGCGGCGGTGCGATCGACCTGGTCGCCCTGAGGAGTGTCGATGCTGGGAAGCATCACCCCGCTCGGGCAGCGGGGCCGAATCGCGGGATGGGGTTGGACGGTCGGCTTCTACGTGGTGGCGTCGGCCGCCGGCGGCATGCTGGCCGGGGCGGCGGCGGGGGCGATCGGCGCGGCGGCCGGGCCGCCGGCGCGCGGGCCGGCGCTCGTGGTGACCGCCCTGGCGGCGCTCGGGGCCGCCGCGGTCGACACTGCGCTGCGCGGTCGGGCGCTCCCCGGTCCGACGCGGCAGGTGAACGAGGAGTGGCGACACCGGTATCGCGGCTGGGTCTTCGGCGGTGGGTTCGGATTCCAGCTCGGTCTCGGCGTGGCGACGGTCGTGACGACGGCCGGCGTCTACGCCGCGCTCGTGATCGCCGCCGTCTCCGGCTCGGTCGCGGCCGGCGCCCTCATCGGCGCGACGTTCGGCCTGGCGCGGGCGCTGCCGGTGCTCGCCGCACGGCGCGTTCGTTCGACCGACGAGCTCCTGAAGATGGACGCCGGGCTTCGGCGGCTGCAGCCGCTCGCTGTGCGCTCGGCGGCCACGGGCCAGGCCGCTCTCGGCGTCGCGGCCATGGCGCTGGCGGTGCTCGTCCGGTGATCCTCTCCAAGGACGGCATCAGCGTGGACCTTCCCGTCGGATGGGAGGGACGAGCGTTCGTCCCTTCGGTCCCGCCGCCCGCGCTCAACTTTCCCGTGCTGCACGCGTCGAGCTTCGCGATGGTCCCAGACGACAGCTCGTTCGCGGGACGGCTCGCGGCCGCAATGAGCGAACGGGACGCGATGTTCTCGCTCGTCGAGTACGACCCACGGCTCGCCGGCGACGCGTTGTTCCGGGAGCACCGCCTGCCCATGCGCGTGAGCCCGGCCGAGGTCCACCCCACCGCGATGCAGGTGCCGCGCCGGGGCCAGGGCGGCGCGCAGCGATTCTTCGCCGCCTCGAGCCGAGCCTTCTGCCTGTACGTCATCGTGGGGAACGAGCGAGCGAGGTTCGGCGAGCTCGACGCGATTCTCGCGTCGCTGCGCATCGAGCCCATCGCTCGCCTCCTGCCCCCCGCAGGAGTGGACCCGTGACCACCGTGCTCCTCGTCGTCGTGCTGCTGACGCTCGCGGCGGTCCTGATTCTCGCCGTGGTCGTCGCCGCGATGCTGCGTTCGCTCACGCGACTCCGCGCCGAGGTCGAGCGCGCCGGCGCGCCGGCGAGCGGCGCGCTCGACGCGCTGAACGGCGGCCTCGCGGTGGGAACGCGCGCACCGAGGATCGAGGCGACCGCGCTCGACGGGTCGCCCTACACCGGCGACCGCTGGAACGGAGCGCTTCGCCTCGTGACGTTCGCGCACCCGGGGTGTCCTCCTTGCGAGGATCTCGTTCCCGGCCTGATCGGCGGTTGCGAGGACGGGTCGCTCCCACCCGCCATCGTCGTGAGCCGAGGCGATCCGGCCGAGCAGCCGGCCGGCTGGCGACGCCCGGCCGGCCGGACCGACCTGGTGACCGAGCGGGGCGACGAGGTGGCGCGGCGTTTCGAGTCGTTCGTCACCCCGCACGTCTTCGTCGTGACGCCGGAGGATCGCATCGGCGCGCGCGGTGTGGCGACGACGGTGAAGGACGTTTATGAGCTCGTCGCCCGCGCGACGGGTGGGCCGGCGTGAGCGGTCGCCTCCCATCCTCGGGTGCGTTCGGCCGCCGCGGCCTGCTCCGTCACGCTGCCGACGCGGCGCTTCGGTTCTTCTCGCAGATGGCCGGCGTTCCGGAGGCCGCCGGGCAGCTGAGCGACGCGCTGGCGCCCTCGCCCGGCGAGGATGCGGGCGCGGAGCCGCTCGTGCTCGTCCGGTGCGACGGGATCTGGTGCACCGTGATCAGCTGCACCGGGTGCGCGTGCGGAGGACACCTCTTCCGGTGCAGGGGGTGCGGCAGGGACTACGTCGCGTGCATCCCCGACCGAGGATGCTGGAACTTCTGTCTTCGGAAAGCCTGCTAGCGTGGGGCTCGATGGACGAGTCCCAGCCGGCCACCGTGGACCCCGCGGCGATCATGGTTCCGAGTGGACCCACCGCAGAGCGCGACGAGGAGGGTGAGGAGGCCGCGCGGCCGGCGGTGACCGAGCCCGACAAGGTCTTGCGCATCGCCACGATGGTTCGCGAGCTCCTCGACGAGACCCGGCAGGCGCCGCCGGACGAACGTGGCCGCATCATGCTCCGCAACGCGTACGAGCGGGCCGTCCAGGAGCTGTCCGAGGTCCTGTCCCCCGACCTCCAGCGTGAGCTCGAGTCGCTCGCGCCGCCGATGGAATCGGTGCCGACCGAGTCCGAGGTCCGCGTCGCGCAGGCGCTGCTCGTCGGCTGGCTCGAGGGCCTGTTCCACGGGATCCAGGCGGCGATGTACGCGCAGCAGATGGCCGCGCGTGCCCAGTTCGAGGAGCTGCGGCGGCGGAGTCTTCCCCCGGGAATGATGCCGGGGCCGGGGCAGCAGCCCGAGCAACCGCAGCAGTCGCCCGGACAGTACCTCTAGCCCCCGCGCGTCGGCCTCAGGCCGGCCGGCCGTCGAACGCGTACTCCTGATCCACCGAGTCGCACGGGTTGCCGTGGCCGTACGTCACCCGGCCCGCCGAGACGTCGGCCACGCACCAGAAGACCGTCTTGGACGACGCGCCGTCCTCGGCGTGGCGGCAGAGCGAATCGGGCGCGCCGGCGTGATCGCCGAGCGCCGCTCGGAGCGCCGTCGTCGTGATCGGCTCGTCGCCCGCCGACATCTCGTCGAGGAGCGACTTCGCGCGCCGGTACCGGATGGCCGAGTGCTTCGCGTACTCCGGGTCGCCCTCGAAGCCGAGCATGCGCTCGGCCACGTAGTGGTTCGTGTGAGCGAGCCGGCCGCCCTCAGGACGAATCAACTCCGCGTCGCTCGCGGAGCCTTCGACGCACACGACCGTGCCGTCGCGGTGGGCGAGCAGGTTGCAGTACGACGACGCCCGGTCGGCGTGCAGCGCGACCTTCACCGCGTCGTCGACCGAGGACTGCCGGAGGATGTCGCGCACCTGCAGGAGCCGGGGGATCCCCACGCGCTCGTCGTTCGGCGTGAGCTCGTTGCCCGTCAGCGACAGGCCGGCCTCGTTCCAACCCACGCTGATCCACGGCCCGATGCCGATGGTGAACATGCGCGGCTCGGCGTCCACCGACCACTCCAGTGCGACGAGTCGCGCCTCGCTCTCGGGCGAGAGGTCGTTGTTGTGCGCGACCAGTGTCGCGCCCTCCTCGGTGAGCGGCGGGGTGGCGACGAGGTCAGAACACTTCCCGCGCTCGGACGAGTCAGGCGACGGCTCTCGCCGGCCTTCGGTCGGGGCCTCGGTCAGCTCGGTCCAGAGCTCTTCGATCGAGGCCGCGAACACGTCGAGCGGGTCGACGCCCGCGCCCTCGGCGACGCCCTCGAGCTCGTCGATCAGCCACGGATACGCCTGGGCCGTCACCGTCCGGTACCGCTCGGCCAGCGCGCGCTGCGACTCGCGCGTGTACCTCGGTCCGGGATCGCGCTCGACGCGCGCAACGATCTCGGCTTCGCACGCCTCGCCGACCTGCCGCCCGACCGCCCGGTGGTCACCCCGCACCTGGACGAACGGAATCGGCATGGGCGTCGTCATCGCCCGGCCGCTTTGCGCAACTCCTCGATCGATTCGGCGAGCCCCGTCGCGAGCACCTCGATGTCGGGGAGCGTGTCCCAGTCGCCGACGAGGCCGAACGCCATCGTGCCGGCCAGGCTCGTCACCGCGACCGACAGCCCGGTCCCGCCGGCAAGCGGCATCAGCGGGTAGGCCCCAAGCAGCTTCGCACCGGCGATGTACAGGGGGACCTGCGGCCCGGGCACGTTCGACACCACCAGGTTGAAGAACCGGGTTCGCGCGGCCACACGCGCCGCGAGCGCGTGGATCGTCGGCGGCGCCCAGGCCCCGATGTTCATCAGGAACTCGGCGCCGACGGCCTGGCGGGACTCCTTGAGGTTCCTCGTCCCCTCGCGGATGATCGCGAGGCGCCGCTTCGGCCCCACGGGACCGACGGGCAGGTCGACGAACAGTGTCGAGAGGCGATTCCCCATCCCGCTCGGATCGTCAGGTAACCTGACCGATACGGGAACCATGGCGCGCAGCGTCCGGTTGCGCACCGGCTCGTGGCGAGCGCGCAACCACCGGTGCAGGCCGCCGGCGACCGAGGCGAGCACCACGTCGTTCACCGTGCCCCCCAACG
>DASPTB010000077.1:0-7464 GCA_035623615.1 Actinomycetota bacterium | reverse complement strand
GCATGCCCACCTTCTCGGCCACGCGGATCGAAGGGGCGTTTTCCGCGCTCGCGTATGCCCGGACGACGTCGGCCCCGAGCGTCCGAAACGCGTAGGCGATCAGTGCTCGAACGGCCTCGGTCGCGTAGCCGCGGCCCTGGAACGCCGGCGAGATCGTGTAGCCGATCTTGATCACGCCGGGCTCGCCGTCGGCGGGAGACATTCCCACGTCTCCCACGAGCGGCCCGCCGTCTCGCTCCTCGACCGTGAACTGGACCCAGCCGCCCGGGTCCCCCGGCGACCGGGCGGCCATCTCCTCGATCTCCTCCGTGATGGACGCCACGTCGGTGGAGTCCCACCCCTGGTAGCGGTGGACCTCCGGGTCCGACCGGTACGCGGAGATCGTGGCCGCGTCCCCGGGCCGCGACCTCCGGATGGACAGCCGCTGGGTGGCGATTCGCCGGAACTGGACGTCGGCCTGCATTGCCCCAGCGTACCGGCTGCCGACGAGGGGCTTCACGACGGAGGTCCGCGTGGCTACAATCGGAACGGATGGACGCTTCGTACGAATCCGGCGGGCAACCGATTCCGGGCGGCCCGATCCGCCGGGGCTCGGCGCTCCTGTGGGCCAGCTGGCGGCTGCTGGCAGAGACGCCCACGCTCCTGGTCGTGCCGATCGTCGCCGGTTTGCTGACGGGCCTCGCGTTCGCCCTCGCCGTCGCCCTGCCCACGGTGGCCTGGTATCACACGACGCCGGCCGACCCTGCCCCGCACATGTTCATGCCCGCGTGGCTTGCCTTCGCGATCGCCATGGCCGTCATCGGCGCGCTCTCGGTGATCGCGAATGCGCTCGTCGTCGGCATGGCGACCATCCGCCTGCGCGGAGGAACGCCGACCGTTCGGGCGGCGACGCGACTGGTTCGCAAGCGCTGGCGGAAGATCCTCGCGTGGGCACTCGTCTCGGCCACGATCGGCCTGCTGATCCGGACGCTCGACGAGCGGACGGGCATCGGCGGCCGGATCATCGCCGCCGTGGCGGGTCTCGCGTGGGGTCTCGCGACGTCGTTCGTCGTGCCCGTCCTCCTCTACGAGCCCGTGCCGGTCGCGGGTTCGATCAAGCGGTCGGCGTCCCTGTTCAAGGAGCGGTGGGGCGAGCGCGTCACCGGTGACCTGACCATGGGTCTCGCCATCGGCCTCGTCTCGGTGCCGCTGTTCATCGCCGGTTTCGTGCTGCTGTTCTTCGCTCCGGTGCTGGGCATCCTTGCGATGGCGGTGACGCTCGGGGCACTGATGGCCGTCACGCTGGCGTCGTCGGGGGCTTTCACCGCGACGCTCTACCAGTACGCGGTGACCGGCCGGGCGCCGCTCGGGTTTACCGAGGCGGAGCTGCAGGGCGCGTACCGGCCCAAGGGTTCGCGCCGCTGGTTCGGCCGGCGCTGACGCCCGAACGGCTCCCACCACGGGAGGGTTCGACCCGCAGCCGGTTGCCGCTGCGCCGCGCGCGGTCGTAGCCTCCGGGCCGTGACGGTCCTGATCGGGGGGAGCCTCTCGGCGAGCGACGTCCAGGCCGCCGCGCGGGGCGAGCCGGTTGCCCTGGCGCCGGGCGCGCGCGAGCGCATGGAGGCCGCCCGCGCGGTCGTCGACCGCAAGCTGGCCGCCGGCGCGACGGTGTACGGCGTCACCACCGGATTCGGGGCGCTCGCGAACGTCCACCTCACCGCCGAGCAGGCGCGCGAGCTGCAACACGGGCTCCTTCGGTCGCACGCGGTCGCGGTCGGCGAACCGCTGTCCGAGTGGGAGGTGCGCGCCATGCTCGTCCTGCGCGCGCACGTGCTCGCCCTCGGCTATTCCGGCGTGCGGCCGGTCGTCGTCGACCGGCTCATCGAGTTCCTCGACCGCGGTCTGCTCCCCGTCGTCCCCCAGCAGGGCTCGCTCGGAGCGTCCGGCGACCTCGCCCCGCTCGCCCACCTCGCCCTCCCGCTCATCGGCGAAGGCGAGGTCTCGTTCGAGGGCGAGCGGATGCCGGCCGCGGACGCGCTCGCGCGCATGGGCGTCGAGCCGCTCGAGCTCGAGGCGAAGGACGGCCTCGCGCTCATCAACGGGACGCAGGCGATGCTCGCCGTCGGTCTGCTCGCGTCGGCCCGGAGCCTGGCGCTCGCCAAGGCCGCCGACATCGCCGCCGCCATGACGGTCGAGGGCATCCTCGGCACGGATCGTGCGTTCGACGATCGTCTGCAACGACTCCGGCCGCATCCGGGCCAGGCGGCCAGCGCCGCCAACCTTCGGAGGCTGCTCGAGGGAAGCGAGATCGTCGCGTCGCACCGCGAGAGCGAGCACCTCGTCCAGGACGCGTACTCGCTGCGGTGCGCGCCGCAGGTGCACGGCGCGCTCCGCGACGTCATCGGCTTCTCGGAAGGGGTGCTGGAACGCGAGGCCGGGTCGGTCACCGACAACCCGATCGTGCTTCCCGACGACGACGAGATCGTGTCGGGAGGGAACTTCCACGGACAGCCCGTGTCGGTCTCCATGGACGCGCTCGCGGCGGCGATCGTCGCCGTCGCGAGCATCTCCGAGCGACGCCTCTACCGACTGCTCGACGGGAACACGAGCAACGGCCTGCCGCCGTTTCTCGTTCCCAGCTCGGGCCTGAACTCCGGGTTCATGCTCGTGCAGTACACCGCGGCATCGCTCGTGTCCGAATGCAAGACGCTCGCGCATCCGGCGTCGGTCGACTCGATCCCGTCGTCGGCCGGACAGGAGGACCACGTGAGTATGGGCGTCACCGCGGCGCGCCACGCCCGCGACATCGTGGGCAACGCCGAGGTGGTGATCGCGCTCGAGGCGCTTGCCGCGGCGCAGGCGCTCGACCTGCGGGCGCCGCTCCGGCCGGCAACCGGGACCGGCGCCGCGCACGCGGCCATCCGGGAGGTCGTACCGGTGCTGTCCCACGACCGCGGCCTCAAGCCCGACGTCGACGCCGCGATCGAGCTTGTCCAGTCCGGACGGCTGGTGGGAGCGGTCGAGGCGGCCGCCGGCCCGCTCGCCTAGGGGTCGACCGTGCGGCGCCTCGCGGGCTAGACTCGCCGCACGCGTGAGGGAGGTTCCGTGGAGAGCTCCGACCGGCTGCTCGAGGCGATGACCGACCTCGAGGCCGTCGCCGACGAGGTGACGCCCGACGAGGCCGCAAAGTCGTTCGACCACACCGCGCTGCAGGTCTTCTGGCGTGACTGGCCCCGCGTCAGCTCGTGGGCGGGCACGCTCTGGCGGCGGCTGAACGAGGACCTCGAAGGCCCCGGAACGCCCGTGCGCAACTTCGACGAGGACGAGGTCGGCGGCGAGGGCGGCGGCTGACCGGATCGACGAGGCGAGGCGGGGTGGGGTAACCCGAGGCAAGCCAAGGCGACGCAGGGACGACCAAGGAGCGACCGTGCCGACGCTCGCGGAGATCATGACGAAGGACCCGTTCGCCGTCACCGGCGACACGACCGTCGCCGACGTCGCCGCCCAGATGGTGAAGCAGCGCGTCGGCTCGGCCGTGGTCATGGACGGCGCCTGGCTGGCGGGGATCTTCACGGAGCGGGACGTGCTGCGCGCGGCCGCGTCGGGCAGGGACCTGACCGCGTCGACGGTCGGGGAGTGGATGACGCCCGACCCGATGACCGCCGAGCCGGAGATGGACGCCGGCGAGGCGGCGCAGGTGATGCTCTCGCGCGGGTTCCGTCACCTTCCCGTGATGGAGTCCAACCGCGTCACCGGAATCGTCAGCCTGCGCGACGTGCTCTCGACGCGCATCCGGCGTCCCGGCGGCTGAGCCGCGGCGGGACGCTTGCCGTCACGCCACGCGCCGTCCGGCGAGCCACACCTCCCGCACCGGGTTGTGCCCCGGCCGGTACGGGATCATCGCGACGTCGTCCGCGTCGAGGACCACGAAGTCGGCGCGCTTCCCCCGTTCCAGTGAGCCCACGCTGTCGTCGAGGCCGAGTACCCACGCCGGGTTGAGCGTCGCCGCGGTGAGCGCCTCCCCGGGCGTCATGCGGTAGAGCGAGGCCGCGACGCCGATGGCCTCCGGGAGCGACAGGGTCGGCGACGTTCCCGGATTGAAGTCGGTGGCGATGCTGACGGCCGCCCCGCCGTCGACCAGGTCGCGCGCCGGCGCCGGATCGGCGCGCAGAAAGAGCGTCGAGACGGGAAGTAGCACCGCGCCGGTCGCCTCGGCCGCGCAGAGCGCCGCCACCCCGGCCGTGTTCGCATGGTTGAGGTGGTCGGCGCTTCGCGCGCCCTCGCGCACGGCCGCCTCGGCCGCGGCCGAGTCGCCGAGCTGATCGGCGTGGCAACGCAGTGGAAGTCCGGCGGCGGTCGCGGCCTCCGCGACGCGCGCGAGATCGTTCAGGTCGAACGCGATGTCCTCGACGTAGATGTCGACGGCGTCGACCAATCCCTCCGACGCTGCGACGGGAAGGATCTCCGTGCAGACGGTCTCGACCCATTCCTTCCGCTCGTAGCCCTCCGGCACGGCGTGGCACGAGAGCAGCGTCACGACGGCCGTCTGAGGGACCTCTGCTGCCAGGCGCCGGGCGAGGCGGGCCTGCCGAAGCTCGCCCTCCACCGACAGCCCGTACCCCGTCTTCAGCTCGAGCGCCGTCGTTCCGTGCGCGAGCATCTCCTCGGCGAGCGGTACGCAGAAGTCCAGCACGTGCTCGTCGCTCGCGTCCGCGAGCAGCCGGGCGCTTCGCAGGATCCCGCCGCCTCCGCCCTGCAGGTCCCGGTACGTGCGCCCCGCGAGGCGCGCCTCGAACTCGTCCGCGCGCCAGCCGAAGAAGGGAAGGTGCGTGTGGCAGTCGACGAACCCGGGAACGACGGCGCCGTGCACGACCAGCTCGTCGGTCGCCTCGACCTCGAGACCGGGGGGAAGCGCACTCGCCGGGCCGGCGTAGACGATCAGCCCGTCGCGCCACACGAGCGCCGCGTCGCGCACGACCGAGGCTGCGAGGCCCGCGCCGCGGCGAGGCGCCTCGCCGGCCGGCGTCACGAGCGCCGCGGCGAAGAGGACGTCCTCGATCACCCCCGGGTCTCCCTCGAAGGAGCCGCTTCGGAGCCCGTCGATAGACTTGCGGACGTGCAGTCCACCCTCACGCACCGAACCGTAGCAGGACCCGTGGCGGCCTAGGTGGCCGACGACTCCAGGGCGCTCCTCGCCGATCGGCGCGTCCGCGTCGTGCTGGCCACGATCTTCGTCACGATGGCCGGGTACGGGATCATCGCGCCCATCCTTCCTCTGTACGCGCAGGGCTTCGGCGTCGGATACGGCGCCGTGGGGCTCCTGGTTTCGTCGTTCGCGTTCACGCGGCTCGCCTTCGACCTCGTGGCGGGCCCGCTCGTGGACCGCTACGGCGAGCGTGCCACGCTCTCGATCGGCGTGACCTTCCTCGGGATCACGACGCTGCTCCTCGGCCGCGCCCCGACCTTCGCCTGGGCCGTCGTCTTCCGCGCGTCCGGCGGCGCCGGCTCCGCGCTGCTGTTCGCGGCGCTCTATTCGTATTACCTGAAGATCGTGCCGCCCGCGCGCGTCGGCCGCGCGTTCGGGCTCTTCTACGGAACGTTCAACGTCGGCATGATCGCGGGGCAGCCGCTCGGCGGATTCATCGCCGGCGTCACGGGCAGTCTGCGCATGCCGCTGTACACCTATTCGATCTTCTGCTTCGCCGCGGGCACGCTCTTCCTGCTGCTGACCGAGCGCTCGCCGCGGGTCGAGCGGCCGAGCGAGCGCCCCACGATGCACGCCCTGCGCGACTTGATCCGTCTGCGGCCTTTCGTCACGGCGAACGTGGCGAACTTCGCCACGTTCTGGATCATCGGGGGGGTCTGGAGCACCCTGATCCCGCTGTTCGGGCACAACGCCCTGGGAATGTCCGAGCTTGCGATCGGGACCGTGCTGTCGCTGTCGATCGCCGCCGAGTTCGTCGTGCTGTATCCGTTCGGGGCCGTGGTCGATCGGCGGGGGCGGCGAGCGCTCCTGGTGTTCTCGTCCCTCGCGTACGCAGCGATCGTCGCCGTGCTCGGACTGCCGAGCTCGGTGATCGCGTTCGCGCTGCTGCTCGTCGTCATGGGGCTCGCGAGCGGCGCCGGCGCGACGGCGCCCGCGGCAATCCTGCACGACGTGGCGCCCGAGGAAGGCACCGGAACGGCCGTCGGCGCCTTCCGTTTCTCGGGCGACCTCGGCTTCGCCATCGGACCTGCGGTGGCCGGGTTGACGGCGAGGGCGCTCGGCTTCACCGCCGCGTACCTGATCGCCGCCTTGCCGCTCCTCGTCACCGCGCTCCTGGCGGTCCGAACGCCGGAGACGCGCCGCGCACCGGTGACCCCCGGGGGCTCGGCGGCGTGAGGGTCGCCGCGACGGGAACGCTTCCCGCCACGCCCGAGCTCGTGTGGAAGGTCCTGTCCGACTGGGAGCGCCAGGCGGACTGGATGCCCGACGTGGCGTGGATGCGCCTGCGCGGCGGCGAGCGCGGGCTCGGTGCGCGGCTGGACGTTCGCACGAAGGTCCTCGGCGTTCCCGCGACCACCGACGTCATGGTGGTCACCGGATGGGAGCCGCCGCGGCGGATGGAGGTCGAACATCGCGGAATGGTCAAGGGATGGGGGGAATGGCTCCTGGAGCCGGTCGCGGGCGGGACGCGCTTCACCTGGGTGGAGGAGCTCACCATGCCGCTTGGAGTCGCCGGAGAGGCGGCCCTGCGCGCGTACTTCCCCGTGCAGCGCAGGAACATGCAGCGCTCGATCTCCAATCTCGCCGAGGTGCTCGCGCGCGCGGGGTGAGCCCCGCCGGGGGGCTGCCACCCCATCGAAGACGCATGCAGTCCTCACTCTCGCCGGCCCTCCGGGGTGGGATGCTGGCAGCGTGGGAGACGTGCGAGTGCTCATCGTGGACGACCAGGAGCCGTTCCGGATGGCGGCCAGGATGGTCGTCGAGGCGACCGACGGGTTCGAGGTGGCCGGGGAGGCCGAGACGGGCGAGGACTCGGTCCGGATGACGACCGAGCTCGACCCGGACCTCGTCCTCATGGACGTGAACCTCCCCGGGATCAACGGGCTCGAAGCGACGCGGCAGATCCTGGACGGGTCGCAGCGCGTCGTGGTGCTGCTGGTGTCGACGTACGAAGCGGCCGAATACGCGCCGCGCGCCGCCGAGTGCGGCGCCGCCGCCTACATCCCGAAGTCCGAGCTCGACCCGGAGCGCCTCGCGGATGCCTGGCAGGAGGCCTCCGCCTCGTGAGCGCCGAGGCGCCGCGCCGCAGCCGCCGCCTGGGGCGGCGGTTCGAGCGGTGGCTCCTCGGGCTGTTCATGTCGCTGGCGGCCGTGGTGATCGAGCGACGGCTGCTCAAGGCGATCAAGAGCGGGTCGGTCAAGGCTTCGAAGCCCGCCCAGCCGGCGGGCGGCTTCGCCGTCACGCCGACCCCCGAGCCGGCGAACGACTGATCCAGACGC
>DASPTB010000056.1:0-4141 GCA_035623615.1 Actinomycetota bacterium | reverse complement strand
CGAGCGGGATCGCTGCGTGCACGCCGGCGAGCGCGCGCTCTGGCTCGGCCTGCCGCATCAGCCACTCCTTGAACAGATACGTGTCGGTGTACCCGGGCGCAACGGCGTTGACGCGCACGCCGTGCGGCGCGTACTCAAGGGCGAGCGAGCGTGTGAGGCCTTCGAGCCCCGCCTTGGCGGCGGCGTACGGGAAGAAGCCGCGGAGCGTGAGGTGAGCCTGGAGCGAGCTCATGTTGACAACGGCCCCCCTCCGCTCGACGAGCGTCGGCAGCGCCGCCTTGGCGAGCAACCACGGCGCCTTCAGGTCGACGGCGAAGACGCTGTCCCAGTCGTCCTCGCGCATTTCGACGGCGTCGAAGTACGCGTTCACGCCCGCGTTGTTGACGAGACCGTCCAGCCCGCCGAGCACGCCGATCGCGTCGGTGACTGCACGGTCGACCTCCTCGAACCTGCGCACGTCGCACCGGAAGAAGTGCGCCTCCGCCCCGTCGGCGAGGCGGGCAGCGACCTCGGCCCCGGCCGGGTCGACGTCGAGCAGGGCAACCGCCCCGTCAGCCTCGACGACCGCCTCGGCCACGGCAGCGCCGATGCCGCGCGCGGCCCCCGTGACGAGCACGGCCTTGCCCGAAAGGGCGTTCACCCGAAGGCGAGAGCCCGGTCGAGGTCGAGCCAGAACGGCGGCAGGTACGCGCACGTGCAGGAGAGCGGCAGCACTTCGTCCGCGAGGGCGATGCCGAGCTGGTCCTTCACGTACGCGCGCCGGGCGGAGACGCGCGACCACAACTCGGGGTGCCGCTCCGCTATCTCCGCACGCAGCGTCGCGTCCGCGACGGCAACCGTGTCTTCGCAGTTCACGGTCCAGCCGGGCCCGATGCCGGTCGGAATGATGTCGCTCTGTACGACCATGCCGCTCGCGATCGGGTCGTCCGACCCCGCGCGGATCGGCGAGTCGAGCCACTCGTCGTAGTGGATCAGATGCCCCGGGTTGAGCGAGGACGAGAACACCTCGCCGACGAGCAACTCGGTGATCTCGCGGAAGATCTCGCCACCCGACGTTCCGAGCGCAAGCGCCTCGTACCACGCCGCTATCGCGCGCCAGTACGGGAACGCGAGGCGCTTGAGGTAGCCGGCGCTCTCCGCCCGCAGATCGCTCTCCGAGGTTGCGACCAGACCGCCCCGAGCGGTGTTCCCGCCCCAAAGGCCGATCCCGACGATCGCCGCGTCCCCGAGTTCGAACCGCCGCGACGACGGGCTCCTGAGCCCCACGGCCACATCCGGCCCGGACGCGAGCACCGGGTGGTAGGCGAGCGGCTCGCCCCCCCACGGCACCGCGTGGAAGACGTCGCGCTCGCTCACGCCCGGTCGGGCCGCACCGAGGACCGCCATCACGTAGGCAGATGAGCGCGAGGCGCCCCACTCGAACACGGCGATCTGGTCGGCGGAGTTGAACGTGCGCAGGCCGTCGCGCGACGATGTCAGCGCCGGTGTCACGTCGACCACCAGATCGGGCGAGCCGGCGATCTGCCGCAGCGTGTCGACGATGAACGCGGGCGCGTAGATCGGCGAGACCGCGAGGGTCGACTCCTCCGGAAGGAGCGCCTTCCAGCCGACGACGCCGATGCGGTCGCCATCGCCGAGGCCCGCCTCCCGCAGCGCCTGCTCCACCGTTGGGCCGCCGCTCCGGTCGATCCCCATCAGGCTCAGCGACGGAACGAGGATCGTGCCGACGTCGATCGGGACGACCGGCACGTAGCCGATGTCCTCCTTGCCCAAGAGCAGCGTGCGCCGCCCGCGGCCGAGCACGAGCAGGACCTCCTCGAAGCGCGGGTCGAGATTGCAGAGGAAGATCAGGTTCGCGGCGTGCTCGCGGTCGCCGTAGACGACGACCTGGTCGACGTCGACGGCCCCGAGCAGTGCGGTGATCCGCGCCTCGAACTCGTCGCCGGTGATCGCGGGAAGCTCGTTCGGAACCTCGAGCGGCGGCATCGCGACGTCGGCTACCTGGATCGCTCGGGTCACGCTTGTCCCTCCTTCGGTGATCGCCGATCTTGACACCCGTCGAGCGGACGGCGTACGGTCGCCATCAGTCAGCTGATGACCATACAACGCCCCCTCAAGCTGAGCGACCAGGTCACGCGCGTCCTCGCGGGAAGAATCGTCAACCGCGACCTGGGCTTGCCGCCGACCGAGCAGGACATCTGCGAAGAGTTCGGCGTCTCGAAGTCGACGGCGCGCGAAGTGATCCGGGCGCTCGCCGCCCACCGGCTCGTCACCGTGCATCACGGCCGCCGCATGGAGGTTCGCCCTGTCGCGGAGTGGAACCATCTCGATCCCCTCCTGCTCGAGCTCAACCAGGACGCCGAGGGCGTGCGCCGGACGCTCGGCGACCTGCACGAACTGCGGATGCTGCTGGAGCCAGAGATCGCCGCCCGCGCTGCGTTGATGGCGACCCCGGAACAGCTCGAGGGGATGCGGCTCGCGATCGAGCGGATGGCGGAGCTGGAGGGTGTACCCGACGCCTACCTCGAGGTCGACGTCGACTTCCACAGCGAGCTCGCGGCGGCCACGGGCAACGTCGTCCTCGCGTTCGTGCTCGACTCGGTGCGGGAGCTCCTGCGCGTGAGCCGGCGAGTCACGAACCTGAACGGAAAGATCCCGGAGGCGACGAAGGCGCACCGGCGCATCTACGAGGCGCTCGTCGCCCGGGAGCCGGAGACGGCCCGCCAGCAGATGGGCGCGCACCTGCTCACGGTGACGGAGTTCTGGGCTCCGGGCAGCTCCGATGCGGCGATCGAGGCCGTCATCCACCACGACGACCGAAAGGAGCTGCGCCGGATCGGTTGAGGCAGGACACGACCACCGTCGCGCTTGGAGCGAGGCGGACATCGACACAGGAGGTGCCAAGGTCCATGAGTTCTGATGCAGCAGCTCCCCCGGTCGCCGGAGGACCGGCCCGCGGTGAGGTCGCCCAGACCGAGCTGAAGGCCGGTGCGATCGGCTTCTGGGGCAACATGGTCCAGGCGGTCACGCACATCGCCCCGGGCCTGAACGTCCTGCTCGGCCTGACGTTCATCGTCAGCTTCGTCTTCGTAACGGCGCCGATCGCGTACCTGCTCGGCGGGATCATCTGCCTCGGCGTCGCGATCGTCCTGACCCAGCTCGCCAAGCAGTTCACGGGTGCCGGCGGCTATTTCCTTTACATCAGCCGCACGATCGGCCCGCGTTTCGGCTGGTTGACGACGTGGCTCTACTTCCTCTACGACCCGGTCGCAATCGGCGTCGTCTGCGCGTTCACGGGCTCGCTCGTGCACGACACGCTGAAGGCTCAGTACGGCTGGAACGTTCCGTGGTGGATCATCTTCGCGGTGCTCGTGCTCTGCGTGACGGTCTTCACGGTCTTCGGCATCGCGCTCTCGATCAAGGTGATGCTCACGCTCGCGGTCCTCGAGGTCGGCATCTTCATCGCGCTGATGTTCTCCGGGATGATCTCGCCAGGCCCGGGCGGGTTCAACTTCTCATCCTTCAACCCGAGCAACATCCCGAGTACGCACGCGATGTACCTGGGTGTCGTGTTCACGATTCTCGCGCTGTCGGGGTTCGAGTCGGTGGCACCACTCGGCGAGGAGACGGAGAACCCGAAGCGGAACCTGCCGCTCGCGATCGTCGGCTCGACGATCCTGGTGGCGCTCTTCTACATGTTCGTCAACTGGGGCGTCCTGCTCGGCGAGGGGACGAACAACGTGAAGAACTTCACGGCCTCCGACCAGATCTTCGACCTGGGCCGCAGGCTCTGGGGTGGGGCCTGGATCATCATCCTGCTCGCCGCGGTCAACTCGGCCCTCGCGGTCTGTATCGCGATCCAGAACGCGACCACCCGCGTCCTCTTCGACATGGGCCGGGTCGGGGCGCTGCCGGCGTGGCTATCGGAGGTGCACCCGAAGTACAAGACGCCGTGGAACGCGATCTGGTTCCTGACCACGATCACCCTGCTCATCGGTCTCGGGCTCGGCTCGTGGCTCGGGCCGGTGAAGACGTTCGGGATGATCGGGATCATGCAGACGCTCAGCCTGATCATCGTCTACTCGATGGGGAACATCGGAGCGATGCTCTTCTACGGCCGCGAGAAGCGGGACGAGTTCAA
>DASPTB010000047.1:0-17395 GCA_035623615.1 Actinomycetota bacterium | reverse complement strand
AGGTTGTCGTAGATGCCGCTGCCCGCGAGCACGCGGCACGACGCGGTGCAGTCCTGCCCGGTGTTCGTGTACCCGGCGAACTTGAGCGTCTCGACGAGCTTCTCCACGTCGGCGTCGTCGAACACCACGACCGGCGCCTTGCCGCCCAGCTCGAGGTGCACGCGCTTGACGGTGTCGGACGCGGCGGCCGCGATCAGCTTGCCGGTGGACGTGTCCCCGGTGACCGAGACGAGCCGCACGTCGGGATGCCGCGTCAGCGCGTCGCCCACGACCGACCCGCGCCCAGTGATCACGTTGATCACGCCCGGCGGGAAGATGTCGGCCGACAGCTCCGCGAGCCGGAGTGCCGTCTGCGGCGTGTTCTGCGCCGGCTTGATGATCGACGTGTTCCCCGCCGCAAGCGCCGGGCCGATCTTCCAGGCCATCATCATCAGCGGGTAGTTCCACGGGCAGATCCCGACCGTCACGCCGAGCGGCTCGCGGCGGATCATGCTCGTGAAGCCCTTCTCGTACTCGCCGGTCGACTTGCCTTCGGGAAGGCGCGCGGCCCCCGCGAAGAACCGGATGTTGTCGCTGATGAACGGGATGTCGGCGGCGGATACCGAGATCGGCTTCCCGACGTCGACCGACTCCAGCCGCGCGAGCTCCTCGGCGTCCTCGTCGATGGCGTCGGCGAGTTTCAGGAGCATCGCCGAGCGTTCCTTCGGCGGCGTGTCGAACCACACTTCGTCGTACGCCTTGAGCGCCGCGGCGACGGCGCGGTCGGCGTCCTCACGCGTCCCGACCGCGACCTCGGCGACGGTCTCGCCGGTGGCCGGGTTGATGTCGGCATCGGTCTCGCCCGAGCTCGAGTCCACCCACTTGCCGCCGATGAACATCTGCGCCTTCTTCACAGTGGTGGCCATGTGCCCCTCCTGTCGTCCTGTCGTCGATCCCGATTCGGGGTCGCCGCTGCGACTCCGGAAACCTGTTCCCCCCTGCTGCCCCGGCCGCTCCCGCGATGAGCCCGAGACTGACCGGGAAGATAACGCTAATCCTTTCGGCGTGCGCGTCGAGGGCCGCTCGTCGAAAGGGCCCGATCCTCCTTGTACGCCGGGGCCAACCCGGCGGCCCGACCGTTCTCGGAGGCGTCTCCCGAGGACAGGATGTCTCTGGCCCGCAGCGCCAGGAAGAGTTCCATCCGGTCCCTGGCCGAGGCGAGGTCGCGACCCGTCAGCTCCTCGACCTTCCGCATGCGGTACCGAAGGGTGTGGCGGTGGACGTAGAGCTCGGCCGCGGCGGCCTCCCACCGTGCGTTGCGTTCGAGGAAGGCGCGGAGCGACGGCACGAGGTGACCCCCGTGCGCGTCGTCGTACGCGTCGAGCGGGCCCAACACGCTCGACGCGAACGTCGCGAGCGCCTCCGGGTCCTGCAGCGAGAGCAAAAGCTGGTAGGTCCCCAGGTCACGGAACTCCGCCTCGACCCTGCCTTCCGTTTGGCAGACCTGGAGCGCGTACCCCGCCTCGCGCACCGTCTGGGCCAGCGCATCGTAGGCGACGAGGCTCCCCGCCCCGGACATGATGGTGCCGCGCGCACGCTCGCCGAGCGCGACTCGAACGCCGGCCAGGAAGCCCTCCGGGGCGTCCGGCTGCAGGACGATCAAGGCGTAGCCCTCGCGCAGTGAGGACAGGAACGGCTGCGTGCCGCGCGAAAGCGCGTCCTCGCAGATCTCGTCGAGCCGGTCGGTCGGATCGGTCGACACGAGCGCGACCGCGACGACCGGGCGGGTCAGGTCGAAGCCCAGGCGCTCCAGAGCCCGCCGGCCGTCCGCCGGCGAGATCGCGCCCGCGAGCAGCTGCTCGAGCGCGTCGCCGCGCAGCCGCCGCTCGGCCTCCGAGACCGCGCGCGCCTTCGCGAGCTCGATCGCGAGGAGGCTGAGCGCGTGGCTCGACACGATGCGGTCGAACTGGGTCAGTGCGTCCTTCTTTCCGACGGCCAGGTACGCCTCGATGCGCCCCTGCGACGAGACGGGCTGGACGGCGATGTTCTGCCCGCGATCGACGAGCGTGAGACTGAAATGAATTCCCTCGGGACGCGACGAGCGCAGCTCGCTCCAGACGCGCCCGGCGTAGTTCGATGCAGACGACGGCACGGCGGCCACCACCGTGCCGTGCAGGTCGACGAGAACCGCCCAGCCGCCGACCGCTCCCGTCAGCGAGGACACCACCCCTTCGGCCCCTTTGCCTTCGAGGACGGCGCGGGTGAGAGCGTGCTCGGCCTCGAGCGAACGCGAGAGCAGGTCGTACTGGTCGGCGACGATGCGAGTGAAGACGGCCTCGGTGATGGCGATGAAGGGGACGTCGTAGGGAACCTCGAACACGGGGAACCCGGCCGCCTCGGCCGCCTCGGTCACGGCCTTGGGGATGCGCTGGTGCGAGAAGCCGACGCCGAACCCGAGCCCCGCCAGGTCGGAGCGCACCAGCCGGTTGACGTACGCGCGCTGCCGGGCGGGTGTCTTGCCGATCCCCATGCCGGTGGTGAGCAGCAGCTCCCCACCCTTGAGCCAGGGCGTGGGGTCCTCGAGCTCGCTCACGTGCACCCACCGAATGGTGCGCCGCGACCCCGTCTTGCCGGCGACCGCCCTGATCGGCAGGCCGGGCGTCTTCAACAGGTCCGCCACGGTGAGCGACATCGGGCACATTGTACGATTCGTACAAGTCGTCGTACACCCCGGAGAATCGTCGACGACGGGTCGCGGGCCCGCGCGCCGTGGGCTCCTCCGCCGCATTGGCGGCCGCGGTGGCCGCACCGTACAAACGCGCTCGAAGGCGTGATTCCGCGCGGCCCTGACGCCGCCCCGGCATCGCGAGACACTCGCCCGGACGCTGTCGTTGTCGTCGTCGTTCGGCCGGTCCGCTCGCGAGAGGCGGAGATCACCGGCCGGGAGAGGGGTCCTCGTGGAGCTTGCGCAGGAACGCAGAATCGTGACGGAGATCCCCGGACCGAAGTCCCGGGAGCTGTTCGAGCGCAGGAAGAACGCCGTCCCCAAGGCCGTCGCCTCGATGACGCCCGTCTTTACCCAGGCGGCGTCCGGCGCGATCGTCCAGGACGTCGACGGCAACAGCCTGATCGACCTGGGAGCGGGCCTCGCGGTGCTGAACGTCGGGAACTCCGCGCCGGCGGTCGTCGAGGCCGTGCGAGCGCAGCTCGACCGCTTCACGCACACGTGCATGCACGTGACGATGAGCGAGCCCTACGTCGAGCTGGCCGAGCGGCTCAACGAGCTCGTGCCCGGCCCGGGCCCCAAGCAGACGCTCTTCGTCAACTCGGGCGCCGAGGCCACCGAGAACGCGGTCAAGGTCAGCCGGTACTTCACCAAGCGGCCGGCCGTGGCCGTGTTCGATCACGCCTTCCACGGACGCACGCTCATGGCGATGACGCTGACGGCGAAGGCCATGCCCTACAAGGCCGGGTTCGGGCCGTTCGCGCCGGAGGTGTATCGCCTGCCGATGTCCTACCCGTACCGATGCCCGACGGGCGAGTCGTACGGGGAATGCGGCCCGCGCTGCGCAGAGGCGGCCATCACGGCGATCGACAAGCAGATCGGCGCCGACAACCTCGCGTGCGTGCTGATCGAGCCGCAGCAGGGCGAGGGCGGGTTCATCGTTCCCGGCGCCGGGTTCATCCCCGCGATCGCGGACTACTGCAAGGCCAACGGAATCCTGTTCGTCGCCGACGAGGTGCAGACCGGCTTCGGCCGCACCGGCAAGATGTTCGGCATCGAATGGGAGGCTGGGGTGGAACCCGACCTGGTGACGACGGCGAAGTCGCTCGCCGGGGGACTGCCGCTGGCGGCGGTTACGGGCCGCGCCGACGTCCTCGACGTGGTGCACCCAGGTGGGCTGGGGGGCACGTACGGAGGCAACCCCCTCTCCACGTCGGCGGCCCTCGCGGTGCTCGACACGATCGAGCGCGACGGGCTCGTCGAGCGCGCCAACCACATCGGCGACCTCATGCGCGGCCGCCTTCGCGACATGGCGACGCGGACCTCGCTCATCGGCGACGTCCGGGGCCGTGGCGCGATGGTCGCGATGGAGCTCGTCGACGACCAGGCGACCAAGCATCCGGCCAAGGACGCGACGAACCGCGTGCTGGAGGAGAGCTACAAGCAGGGCGTGATCCTGCTGAAAGCGGGCACCTACGACAACGTCGTCCGGTTCCTGCCACCGCTCACGATCGACGACGCGCTGCTGCTCGAGGGCTTCGACGTCGTCGAAAAGGCGCTGGCCATGGCGGAGTCCGAAACGGGGAACGGGACCTAGGCGAGCCCGGGCGGGCGGTCGCTCGAGAACTTGCCGGCGTGGGTCAGTGCTCGCGTGGGTTGGGGGACGACCCTTCGGGCCGGAGCACCAGGCGGTCGTGCGGTTCCTCGACGTCGACCACTCCGGTGAGGCCGCGCTCGACGTAGACCGTCATCCCCGGGATGCTCACGGCGGTGTCGCCGTCCTCGGGCGCCTGCGCGAGAACGGCCTGCACCGTGCCCTGTTGGTTGGCGAGCCGGATCACCACGTCGGGGTTGAATCGCCGGGCCGCGGTGTCGGCCTTCGTGAGGATCTCCCTGGCCCAGTCGGTGATCTCGACCACCATGTCACGACTATAGATCAGCCCCGTCGACCGAGCCGACACGGGCGAGTCACCCGATCGCGCCGCGACGCGGGCGGCGAAACGCGACCACGTTGCTCGTAGCCGCATCGCGCCCGATCCGCCGAAGCCGCGCGCGGAACCGCAGGTCGGTGACCAGAAGGGTCGTCACGCCGAGCAGGGCGGCCAGCGGGGCGCCGACGGCCATCAGCTTCGGGTCCTGCTCGGCGGTCGGTGGAACGCCCGGCATCAGGAGCCAGGCCAGCACGACGACGAACCAGAACTTGATGCGTCCCGTCGTCGCGTGCCACCGGGCGACCACCCGGGCGGCTTCGTCGCCGGGAACGACGCCGCGGCGCACCTGCGAGCGCGTGAACAGCAGGTCCGACAGCCCGCGCCGCCATGTCCATCCGGCCAGGCCGGCGACCGCGAGCGCGACGAGCGTTCCCGCCCACCCGACGAACACGAGAGGATCCATTGCCCGCTCCTTTCCCCCGGCTCCGGGACCGCGCCTCGGCGGCGCCGGTCTCCGACACTCCTTGGAGTACGGCGGCGGCGGGCCGCTGTCAAGCGGACAACTCGTCGGCGTTGCCGCGAACGACGCGGCCGGACTTCATGACGAGCGCGGGCTCGGCGAACGCCGAGAGGTCTCCGAGCTCGTGCCCGCGAATCGCGACGAGATCGGCGAAGAGTCCCGGCTCGAGCGAGCCCACTCGGTCGCTCCAGCCCATCAGCTCGGCCGCCACGACGGTGGCCGAGCGGACCGCCCCGACCGGCGTCATGCCGTAGCGGACCATGTAGGGCAGCTGCCGCGCGGTCTCGCCGTGCGGAAAGATGCCGCTGTCCGTGCCGTACGCGATCTTCACGCCGGCGACCACCGCCTTCGAGAACCCCTCCCGCTGCGCGTCGGTCGTTTCGTCGTTCTTGCGCAGCGTGTCTTCGGGCCAGCCCTCCCGGCGCCCGACTTCCGCGATGTAGTCGCCGTTGTAGATGTCGGCAACCAGATACGTGCCAGAGTCGCGCATGAGCTCGATCGAGTCGTCGTCGATCAGCGAGCCGTGCTCGATCGAGCGGACGCCGGCGCGCACCGCCCGCTTGATTCCCTCCGCGCCGTGCGCGTGCGCCGCGACGTAGGTGTCGTAGAGCGCCGCCTCCTCGACGGCCGCGCGGATCTCGCCTTCGGAGAACTCCGGCGCCCCGGGGATGCCGCCGCGCGTCAGCACCGCGCCGGTCGCGATGACCTTGATGAAGTCCGCGCCCCCGTGCAGGATGCGC
This sequence comes from Actinomycetota bacterium, assembly GCA_035623615.1. Taxonomy (GTDB): domain Bacteria; phylum Actinomycetota; class UBA4738; order UBA4738; family UBA4738; genus DASPTB01. The sequence continues at coordinate 11,500 of DASPTB010000047.1, read as the reverse complement.
CGGACCGCCCGGCGAACCTCGTCCTCCGAGTCGGCGACGCCAACGCGGAACCGGGGACCGACCGTCACGTCCTCCGACAGGCCGGCGATCTCGCCGCCGCCCGACGTCGACGTCACGTAGGCGCCCGCGCACGCCATCCGCGGACCCTCGATGATGCCCTCGGCGATCGCGTCGCGGAGCTCGACGTCGATGAACGCACGGAACGTTCCGACGTCGCGCACCGACGTGAAGCCCGCGCGAAGCGCCGCCCGTGCGTTCGACACGCCGAGGAGCGTCTCCCGTGCCTCCGAGTCCTGGATCGAGGGAACGCCGGAGAACTCCAACGCCCCGACCAGGTGCGCGTGGCAGTCGATCAGGCCGGGAACCACGGTGTGCTCGCGCAGATCGACGACCGCCGCACCCGAAGGCACGGATCCGTCGTCGTGCACGATTGCGTCGACGCGCTCGCCCCGGACGACGATCGCCTTCGCGGACAGGATCTCGCCGGCCGCCACGTCCACGAGGCGGCCGCAACGGACGAGCGTCGACCCGTCGGCCTCGGACACGCGTCGCAGCCTACTCGGCGCCGGCCCCCGCCTGCACCGCCTCGGCGACCTCTCCCGTGTCCGCCCGGCCGCTGATGCCGCCGCCGCCCGTGAGCCGCGCGGCGATCGCCACGGGAATCAGCGTCAGCAGCAGGACGCCGAACACCACGACGTTCACCTCGGGCAACTGCTGCCCCAGGCGGATGGCGCCGAGGATCCACAGCGGCAGCGTGTTCTGCGCCCCCGCCGTGAAGATCGTGACGATCACCTCGTCGAACGAGAGCGCGAACGCCAGCAGTGCGCCGGCGACGAGTGCCGTCGAGATCGTCGGCAGCGTGACGTACCGGAACGTCTGCCATCCGCGCGCGCCCAGGTCCATCGAGGCCTCGATCAGCGACCCCGACGTCCGCCGCAGCCGGGCAATGACGTTGTTGTAGACGACGACGATGCAGAACGTCGCGTGCCCGACCACGATCGTCCACAGCGACAGGTCGATCCCGCCGAAGCTGAAGAACGACGCCAGCGCGATTCCGGTGATGATGCCGGGCAGCGCGATCGGCAGCACGAGCAGGAGCGTGATCGCCTCGCGGCCGAAGAACCTGGTGCGGTGCAAGCCGAAGGCCACCAGCGACCCGAGCGACAGCGCCACGATCGTGGCGAGGGTCGCGCACTTGATCGACAGCGCGAGGGCCGAGCGGACGTCGGGGTCGTGCCAGGCCACCTTGAACCAGTTGAGCGTGTACCCGGCGATCGGCCATGTCTCGATCTTCGAGCTGTTGAACGCGTACAGGATGATGAGGCCGATGGGCACGTACAGGAAGACGAGCAGGAGCCCCGTCCACACCCGCAGCCCGATGCGCGTCCACCGCCCTTCCATGGCTACAGAGCCTCGAACGCACCGAGGCGCTTCGCGATGAACAGGTAGATAGCCATGATCGCGATCGGAACCATCGCGAACGCCGCCGCGAACGGGACGTTGTTCGCGACGCCCACGTTCGACTCGATGACGTTGCCGATGAGGTTCGACCCCGCGCCGCCGATCAGAATCGGCGTGATGAAGTCACCGAGGGTGAGCGAGAACGTGAAGATCGACCCCGCCGCGAGGCCGGGGAGCGCCAGCGGCAGGATGACGCTGCGGAAGGTGCGCCATCCCCGCGCGCCAAGGTCGCCCGACGCCTCCAGGTACGACGAGGGGATCCGCTCGAGCGCGGCGTACACGGGGATGACCATGAAGGGCAGCCAGATGTAGCAGAAGACCACGAACACCGCGACGTTCGTGTAGATGAGGTTGGCCGACCCCAGTCCCAGCTTGGCCAGGAACCAGTTCAGCACGCCGTCGTGCGTGAAGATCAGCAGCCATGCGTACACACGGGCGAGGTAACTCGCCCACAGCGGCAGCAGGACCGCCACGAACAGCGCCGTCCGCGACCGATCCGAGGCGACCCGGGCCATGAAGTACGCGAACGGGAACGCGAGGATCCCGTCCACGATCGTGACGCCGGCGGCCATCGCCACCGTCCGCAGGATGATCTCCCGGTACGCAGCGTTCTCGAAGATCTGCTGGAAGTTGGCGAGGTTCCAGATCCGCACGATGTTGGTCGTGAACGAGTTGATCTGCCAGAACGCCGTGATGAGCAGGACGCACAGCGACGCCAGGTAGATCAGGACGAACCACGCCAGCGGCGGCGTGAGCAGGGCGGTCGCCCGCGCCCACGGGTGACGCCAGAACGTCCCCGAGACGCGAGCGCCCGCCCTGCGCGGCGGAACCCGGTCGACGGTCCCGACGGCCATCCGCCCCGGCTAGCCGGTCACCTCCGTCGTCCACGCCTGCTGCCATTCGGAGTACGGGACGCAGTCGTTCTGCCCGTTGTCGCACGTGGCGATCGGCGTCTTCCAGAACTTGATCGTGTCGAAGTACGACGCCGGCGCGTTCGCGTGGTACAGGGCGCACGAGCCCTTGTCGATCTGGTTCATGATCGGGCACGCCAGCGTGTTCGCCGGCGTCTCGCCGTACCAGGTCGCCTGCTGCGCCTGCGCCTTCGGTGTGCTGATGTACTTCAGCCACAGGTACGCGCAGTTGGGGTCCGGTGCCTTGGTGGCCAGCATCCACGTGTCGGCCCACCCGGTCGCGCCCTGCGACGGAATCGTCGACGCGATGGGCGCCCCGGCGGAGCGCAGCACGCTCTCCTGGTAGGGCCACGATGCCCCGATGATCGCGTCGCCGTTCTTGAACATCGAGATCTCCTGCGACGCGAGCCCCCAGTACTTCTTGATGAGCGGCCGCTGCTGCTTCAGCAGGTTGATCGCCGCGTTGAACTGCGCCTGCGTCAGCTCGTAGGGGTCGGTGATGCCCAGGTTGGTCTGCGTCTTCGACAGGTACAGCGCCGCGTCCGCGATCTGGATGGGGTTGTCCGGAACGGTGATCTTCCCGCTGTACTTCGAATCGTAGATGACGCTCCAGCTCGTGGGCGCCGTCGGGAAGTCCTTCGTGTTGTACATCAGCGTGTTCGGACCCCACTGCAGCGAGATCCCGTAGTGGATCCCGTTGATCGTGTTGTGTGGCGGGCTCTGCAGCTGCGGGAAGAAGTTCTTCCAGTCCGGAATCAGGTTGACGTTCACCGGCTTCACGTCGCCGCCGTAGATGAGCCGGAGCGACGCGTCGCCGGAAGCGGACACCAGGTCGTATTGGCCGCCGCCGCCGTTCTTCATGAGCGCCACCATCTGGTCGGACGACCCCGCATACTTCGCGTTCACCTTGCAGCCGGTCTGCTGCTCGAACGGCTTGACCCACAGGGGCTGCGTGTATCCCTCCCACGCGATGACGTTCAGCTTGCCCTCCCCTTGCCCGATGCTCGTCTGCGGCTTCATGGTCGCCGTGGGAGGCTGCGCCTGCGCGCCGCTCGAGCTGCCGCCACCGCCACCGCTCGACGAACCGCCGCTGCTGCCGCAGGCCGCGGCGACCAGCATCACCCCGATCGCCATGACCGGGACCTGCCACCTCGTTCTCATGCGCCCTCCTTGTTCCCCTCCGCCGCCTCCGCGGCCCCGTTGTCCTCGTGCAACATCCGGTTGTGCTGCGGCTCCCACGCGAGCCGCACCGCCTTTCCCTGCACCTCGAGCACCTGCATCGACGAGTGGCGCAGGTTCTGCCGCAGCACGATCAGCTCCTGGTCGCCGACGTCGAGCCGGACCCGGTACCTCGTCACCGCGCCGAGATAGATGACGGCGTCGACGTGTCCGGTGATCGTGCACTCGCCTTCGGGCGCCGCCTCGCTCGCGTCGAGCATCCGGATCTTCTCGGGCCGCACGGTGATCGGGTTCGCCGATCCCGATACGGCCCGCGCGGCCTCGCCGGTCAACACGTTCGACGTTCCGACGAATCCCGCGACGAACGGCGACACCGGATCCTCGTACACCTCGGCCGGTGTGCCGATCTGCTCGATGCGGCCGGCGTTCATGACGGCGAGGCGATCGCTCATGGTGAGCGCCTCCTCCTGGTCGTGCGTGACGTAGATGAACGTCAACCCGACGCGCTGTTGGATCGTCTTGAGCTCCACCTGCATCTCCTGACGGAGCTTCAGGTCGAGGGCGCCGAGCGGCTCGTCGAGCAGCAGCACCGACGGCTGGTTGACGAGCGCGCGCGCCAGCGCCACCCGCTGCCGCTGGCCGCCGGACAGCTGCGACGGTTTGCGTTTCTCGAAGCCCTCCAGCCGCACCATGCGCAGCGCGTCCATCGCGCGTTCGCGACGGTCGGACCGTCCCACCTTCTTCACCATGAGCCCGTACTCGACGTTCTCCGCGACCGTCATGTGCGGGAAGAGCGCATAGTCCTGGAACACGGTGTTGACGTCACGGTCGTAGGGCGGCACGCGCGTCACGTCCATTCCGTGCAGCAGAACGCGCCCGGAGGTCGGCCGCTCGAAGCCGGCGATCATGCGCAGGCACGTGGTCTTGCCGGAACCGGACGGACCGAGCATGGAGAAGAACTCACCGGCGCGGATGTCGAGCTCGACGCCGTCGACGGCGTCGACGTCGCCGAAGCGCTTCCGGACGCCCTCCAGTCGCACGGCCGGGGCGCTCGCGTCCCCCACCGGCTGGCCCTGCATCCGCGTTGTCGCGCGCGCCACCCCACTCCCCACAGAAGCCAAACGTCCCCCAATGGTCCCGGCCACGGTAGCCGCGGCCCGGTGGCTTCGCAAGGGAGCAAAAGGTCCAAACCGTTCGACGGCCTCCCTGGTCGGGGCATGGATGGCCGCTCGGAGCCATCACGGGGAACTTGATGGCGAGTGTTGCCGGGTGGGGGTCGAGGGGGCATACTCGCTCGGGCTCCCGGCCCAGTTTTCGAACGTTCTCGGTCCGCAACTGCGACAGGAAGCGAGCCTGCGATGGGCGTGCCCTTATGGCCCTTGCACCCCGGCGCCGCGCCAGGCGTGTCTTTCGCTACTGGCGGTCCGAGCAGCGCACCCTCCGTCAGGGGTACGCGGGACTTCTGCTGTCCTCGGGCGGTGATCTGCTCGCGGGCCTCGTGCTCGCCTTCATGACCAAGAGCCTCGACCGGCTCCCCGGACTCTTCGTCCTCATCCCCGCCGCGATCGGAATGCGCGGCAACGTCTTCGGCGCACTCGGGTCGCGTCTCGGCACGGGCGTCCACTCCGGTGTGTTCGAGCCCACCCGCGCCCGGCGCGGCTTCCTCGGCCAGAACGTCTACTCGTCGATCGTGCTGACGCTCTCGACGTCGCTGTTCCTGGCCGTCGCCGCCCGCGTCGTCGCACCACTGTTCTCGGCGGGCCCGGTGATCACCCTGTGGGACTTCGTCATGATCAGCGTCCTGGGCGGCGCGCTCGGGTCGCTCGTGGTCGGGACGGCGGCGGTCGTCCTCGCGGTGCTTTCGTTTCGCCACGAGTGGGACATCGACTCGGTCTCGGCGCCCGTCGTGACCGCGATGGGCGACATCGCGACGCTCCCCGCGCTGTGGGCCGTGTCGTTCCTCGTGACGTACCCGGCCACGCACCAGATCCTCTCCGTGAGCGTCGGCGCCTTCCTCATCGTGGTGTGCCTGGTCGTCACGATCCGCGGCGTGCTGACGGACCTCGACCTCGCGCGGCGCATCGTGCGCGAGTCCATCCCGGTGCTCTGCCTGGCCGGGTTGCTCGACATCCTGGCGGGAAGCGTCCTCGACACGCGGTTCAACACCGTCTTCGCCGCGGTCCCGGCGCTGCTGATCCTCGTGCCGCCGTTCCTCGAGGACACGAACGCGCTCAACGGCATCCTGTCCTCGCGGCTCGCGTCCAAGCTCCACCTCGGCCTGATCGAGCCGAAGGCATGGCCCCAGCCGCTCGCGTTCCTGGACATGTCGATCCAGTTCGTGTTCGCGGTCTCGGTGTTCACGCTGGTAGGGCTCTCCTCGCAGCTCGTCGCCGTCGTGACCAACCGGGCGTCGCCGGGGCTCGTCGACATGCTCCTGGTGAGCCTCATCGCGGGCTTCCTGGCGACCATCTTCGCGTGCGCCATCGCCTACTACGGGGCCGTGGCCACCTTCCGGTTCGGCCTCGACCCCGACAACCACGGCATTCCCCTGGGCTCGAGCCTGATGGACCTCGTCGGCTCGATCTGTCTTATCCTTGTCATCGCCGCTCTGGGCATCCACGGAACCCATGTCTGACGCCGACGATCAACCGAGAAACGTCAAGGACCTCCTCGTCGAGGCGAAGGACGCCTCGGAGCTGATGGTGGACCTCGCGTACGCCGCGGTCTTCTTCAACGACGAGGACCTGGCGGAAGAGGTCGAGTCGCTCGAACGCCGCCTGTACGGATACCTCCGGCGGCTGCGCCAGTTCGCGATCCTCGCGGGGCGCTCGCCCGAGGACGCCGAGCAGATGAGCGACGTCCTGTGGATCGCGGGTGCCATCGAAAAGATCGGCGACGCGGCTTCCGACATCGCGCGCGTGGTCGCCGCGCGGCTCGGCATTCCCGATGCGCTCCGCAAGGACCTGCGCCACGCGGACGAGATCATCGGGCGCGTGCGGGTGCGCGACGACGCGCCGTGTATCGGCCGATCGCTGCGCGACCTGCGGCTGCCGTCGGAAACCGGCATGTGGCTGATGGCGGTCCGGCGCGGCGACGAGTGGGTGTTCGACCCCGACGCCGACACCGTCCTGTCGGCCGGCGACGTGCTTCTCTACCACGGTCCCGAGGACGGCGTGAACCTCCTGCGGGAGGTCGTCGGGGCGCCGCCGCTGCCCGAGCCGCCCGACGAGGAGATCCCGCCACTCACCGAGCTCGACCGCGCCGTGGACCTCCTGGTGGAGATGAAGAACTCGGCCGAGGTGGCCGTGGGCCTTGCCTATTCGTCGCTGCTCTTGCAGAACCGGTCCCTTGCCGCGGAAGTGGGGGCGCTCGAGGCGCGGTCGGACATCCTGCACGACGAGCTCGAGTCGTGGGTCCTGAAGGCCGCGCCCGAGGCCCGCAACACCGACGAGCTTCGGGGGCTGCTCCGCCTGGCATACGCGAGCGAGCAGATCTTCGACGCGGCGCGCGACATGACCTGGTCCGTGGAACAGGGCGAGGAGCTGCACCCCGTCATCCAGCTCGCGCTCGAGGAGACCGAAGAAGTCACGGCGGAGGCACTCGTGGAGGACGGAGCGCGCGCGGTCGGACGGTCGCTGAAGGACCTCCAGGTCGAAACCGAGACGGGGATGTTCATCCTCGCCGTGCAGCGGGGACGCCGGTGGATCTACCGCCCGCGACCACGATTCGAGTTCGAAGCCGGCGACCGCCTCATCGCGATCGGGCCCGAGGAGGGCGAAGCCGAACTCGAGGCGCTCACGCGCGCGCCCGCTCCGGTGGTTGGGGCGAGCTGAGCCAGCGGGTCAGACGACCGCGGGTGCGCGCGCCGCGAGGGGCAGCCCGAACTGGACGTGCTCCTCTGCCAGGCGGACCTCTTCCTCATCCGTCGCCCCGAGCGAGCGCAGGGCCGCGACGACGCGGTCGACCAGGTGCTCGGGCGCGGACGCGCCGGCCGTGACCCCGATGGTCTGCACGTCGTGGAGCCACGCGGGATCGATCGCCGCCTCGTCCTCGATCAGCCGGGCCCGCGCTCCGCAGGCGCTCGCCACCTCGACGAGCCGGTTGGAGTTCGAGGAGTTCGTGGACCCGATCACCAGCACGAGGTCGGATCGGGCGGCGATCTCTTTCACCGCCTGCTGGCGGTTCTGCGTCGCGTAGCAGATGTCCTCGCTCGGCGGGTCTTGGATGGCGGGGAACCGCCGGCGAAGCGCCGCCACGATGGCGGCGGTCTCGTCCACCGAGAGGGTCGTCTGCGTCAGATAGGCGACGCGCGAGGGGTCGGGCACGCGAACCATCTCGGCGTCCTCCACTGTCTGGATCAGGACCGTGTTGGCGGGAGCGTGGCCCGTCGTGCCGACGACCTCGTCGTGGCCGGCGTGGCCGATCAGCAGGATCGTGACGTCCCGCGCGGCGAACCGGGCGGCCTCGCGGTGCACCTTGGTCACGAGGGGGCACGTCGCGTCCACCACCTCGAGCCCGCGCCCCTCGGCGCGCGCCCGAACCTCCGGCGCGACCCCGTGGGCGGAGAAGACGACGACGGATCCTTCGGGAACCTGCGCCTCGTCCTCGACGAAGACCACCCCTCGCCGTTCGAGGTCTGACACGACGTGGGCGTTGTGGACGATCTGGCGGCGAACGTAGACCGGAGGGCCCGTTCTCTCCAGAACGGTCTCGACAGTCTGAATTGCCCGTTCCACGCCCGCGCAATACCCCCTTGGGCGGGCGAGCAGGATCCGTTTCACCAGGTGAGGATAGCCCCGGGGGTTCGGCCGCGGGAGGGGCGCAACCAAGTCTCCACGAGCGCCTACGACCAAAGACCGAGTGTCAGTGTCGGAGGCATTCGCTAGGATGCCCCGGACCCAATCGGGTTCTCGTTTTTCCCCTCAATTCCTCCTCGGAGTGCTCGCGCTGTCGCGCGCGCGCGTCCGGGTGGCGGGGAACAGCGAGAAGGTCCACGGGAGGACAACGGAGAAGGAGGTGAGGGCAACACCCAGGACCTACCGGGCCCACGTCGGGGGCAGATAACCCCGACCAAGCTCCGGGGGTGAACCCACTCATATGCTGGAAAAACTGCATCGCCCGCTGCGGCGTGCGGTCGTCGTTTCGCTCGTTTCGCTCTCGATACCGACGGTGGCACATGCAGCGGCCGGAGGCTTCGACGCCGTCCGGCACACCGCACACCCGGCCCCCTCACGGGCCGGTCTTCATGTGGAGCCCATCACGCGCGGCAAGCTGTTCGCGGGGCAGTTCCACTTCGTCCGACCCACCCAGCCGACGAGACACCGGCTTCCCTGGCCGAGGCTCCCGCAGGTGGCGCACCTCGGTGGCGTGAACTGGCTCGCCATCGCCCGGTGCGAATCCGGCCTGCACTGGCACATCGCGGACTCGCCCTTCTACGGAGGTCTGCAGTTCATGACCTCGACGTGGATCGCCAACGGCGGGCGCCGCTACGCGCTGCGAGCCGATCTCGCGCGCCCGGCACAGCAGATCGTCATCGCCCGGCATCTCCAGCTTCGGGCGGGACTGCATCCCTGGCCGGTTTGCGGATCGCGCGGCTGAGCCTCACCGCGGGCGGCCCGGTCCCCTGACCGGGCCGCCCACCGGCGGCACCCCTAGGATCGCGTCGCGCACCGAGCTCAGGTCGGCAGCCTCGCCGTCCACCCCAGCGAGGCCGCCGACCGACAGGATTCGGGCGCGGGGATGGATCCTGCGGATCTCCGCGACGTCGACGCCGGAAAGGGACGCGTCGAGGACCACGACGTCCACGGCCAGCTCGTCCAGCTGCCGCAGCAGCTCCTGGGACGACGACGCCCCCCCGACGAGCTCCCACGACGCCGACACCGCCGCCCGCTTGAGCCTGTCGAGCGCATCGCCGCCGGGCGCCGCGCAAAGCACCGTCAGCGCGCGGCACATGCGCCGCCACCCCGCCTGGGCAACGTCACGTCGACGGCTCCGTCTCTGGTTTCGCCTCCGGGGACGGTCCGCCCAGCGCCGGCAGCACCCACTCCACGAGAACGTACTGGACGACGCCCGCGACGGGGATCGCCGCCAGGACACCCCAGAAACCGAAGAGCTCGGCGCCCGCGAGCACCGCCAGCAGGACGACGACCGGATGCAACTTCGTCGTCTCCTTCAGCACGATCGGCGACAGAACGTACCCGTCAACCACGTGCGCGACGGCGACGACGGCCAGGACGACGAACAGGAACTGGGGAGGCTTGGTCGCCAGCGAGACAAGAACGACGGGGATCGCTCCGAGCCACGACCCGATCATCGGGATGAGATTTGCGACGCCGACAACGATGGCGAGAAGCAACCAGTAGGGCATCCCGACCGCCCAGAGCCCCACGCCCGCGATGAGCGCGACGACGGCCGACACGATCAGTCGGGCGCGCAGGTACCCCTCCGTGATCTTCCGCGCCTGCGCGATCGAGGGATCCACCGCGCGCCGCATGGAAGGCGGGACGAGCGCCGTCGCGGCGCGCGACGTCGACGGCGCGGACAGCAGGAGCAGGAACCCGAGGAATCCTCCGAGCAGCAGCACCAGTCCGGCGTGCGCCAGCCGGAGGCCCGCGGCGACGGCGGTGTCCGCTTCGGCCCCGGCCGTCCCGGCGTGGGCGTCGACCCACGTCTTCACCGAGGTCCCCAGCCGCCGAAGCAGAGGGCTCGACGAGCGCGAGAGCCGGTCGACGAGACCGCTGCCCCCGTGCCGCACCAGCGCCGGCGAGCTCCGAACGAGCTCCTGTGTCTGGTGCACGACGACGGGCACCAGCAGCTCGAGTGCGACCGCGACGAGGACCACGGCGACCCCGAAGACGGCAACGGTCGCCACGCTGCGCGGAACGCCCCGCGAGGTGAGTGCGGCCACCAACGGATTCAGGAGGAACACGGCGAGGCCGGCCACCACCACGAAGGGGAACACCTCCGCGATGCGAGCCAGGACGGCGATCATCGCGAGAACGAGCAACCCGAGACCGATCAGGGTCCAGCAGATGACGCCCCACCCCATCACCCTTCGGGACCGCCCTCCCGGTGGCATGAGGAGCTCGAGGTGCTCGCGGAGCGACGTGGGTTCGGTCATGCGTCAGGGAGCGTACCGCGAGCCTGTACCCTCGACCCGCCATGCCGATCCCCGACGCGATTCGTTCCTACTGGTACGAGGCCGAGGCGCTCGCCGAGACGTTCGTCCGCACGCCGTGGGGAGTGGTCGTCGTCGACGCCCGCTACCCCCTCATCTTCGACGCCAACCACGCGGGCGTGTTCGAGGAAGTTCCCGACGTGGGCCTCTCCGAGATTCGGGCCGAACTCGAGCCGCGCCTGCGAGCCGTGGGGGCAACCCACGAACACATCGAGTTCGTCGACGCGACACGACCGGTACGAGCGGCACGGGAACTCGTCCAGGAAGGCGTCCGACCGTCGGAGGACGTCCTGATGCTGTTCGAAGGGCCCGCGACCGAGCCTGTCACCGACGCGATGATCGAAGAGGTGGACCCACCGGACGAAGCTTTCTGGGAGTTCTACCGACGGTCGCGAAACGAGTTCGGCGAGACGTTCAGTCCGGACGTCGTCGACCAGATGGTCGCGCGCGACCGTGAGGTGGCCATCCCCGCGGGGCTTCGGTTCTTCGCGGGGTCCCGCGGCGGCGAGATCGCGGGCTTCACGTCGCTGATGACGTTGGCGGGTTCCGCCTACATCGACAACGTCGTCACGCTACCGGAGCATCGCAATCACGGGGTGGCGAGCGCCACCGTCACGGCCGCGATCGCCGCGGCCGGCGCCATGGATGCGCGTGCGCTCTTCCTTTTCGCCGAGGAGGGCGGCGCGCCCGCCCGCCTGTATCAACGACTGGGCTTCCGCGTGCTGACGAAGGCGATGGGCTTCACCCGTCCGCTGCCGCCGGTCTGAGGCCG
>DASPTB010000042.1:0-10870 GCA_035623615.1 Actinomycetota bacterium | reverse complement strand
GTTCGCGCCGCCGTCCGGCGGCGACGGCGGCGTCGCCAGCCGCGTCCTCGGGACGTTCCTGCGCTGGATGCAGGAGCGCCCGCCCGGAGCGTTCGTCGTTTCGACGGCGAACGATGTCGAGACGCTGCCGCCGGAGTTCCTTCGAAAGGGCCGGTTCGACGAGATCTTCTTCGTCGACCTCCCACGTGCGCCGGAGCGCGAGGAGATCTTCCGCCTGCACCTCGCGAAACGCCGTCAGGATCCCTCGACGTTCGACCTGCCGGCACTGGCAGCGACCGCCGACGGCTTCTCGGGCGCCGAGATCGAACAGGCGGTCGCCGGCGCCCTGTACCGGGCGTACGCGGGTGGCCGGACACTCGCGACCCAGGACGTCGTGGCCGAGCTGCAGGCGTCGCCGCCGCTCTCCCGCACGCGAGCGGACGACCTTGCCCGGCTTCGAGCCTGGGCGCAGGGGCGCGCCCGACCGGTCTGAGCCTGCCGCGACGCCGGCACGGACTGACGGGACGCCCCTCCCCCGCTAGCCTCCTGCCCGGGACCGGCGAAGGGCTCGCCGGCGGGAAGGGGCAGCGATGAAGGACTTCAAGGAATTCCTGATGCGCGGCAACGTCGTCGACCTGGCGGTGGGGATCGTCATCGGCGCAGCGTTCGGAACGCTCGTCACGGCGTTCGTCGCGGCCTTCATCACACCGATCGTGGCGGTGGTGGCGGGCAAGGCAAACGTCTCCGACCTGTCGTTCACGGCGGGAGGCACCGCGTTCCCATACGGCCTCTTCCTGACGGCCGTCATCTCGTTCGTCCTGGTCGCCCTGGCCGTCTTCTTCCTCGTGGTGAAGCCGATCAACCGGCTCCGGGAGCGCCAGCGTCGCGGCGAGCAAGTCGACCCCACGACGAAGCCCTGCCCCGAATGCCTGAGCGAGATCCCGGTGGAGGCGCGGCGCTGCGCCTTCTGCACCTCGGAGCAACCGGCTGCCGCCTAGGCGTTTGCTTCAACGCCTGCCCACCCCGGCCTATGCACGACGAGCGTCGACATAGGCATGGGATGGGCGACACGTCGACCGTCATTACGACCCCACTGGGGGAACACTGGGTCGATTTCCCTCACGGTGGACCGCGGGGATACACTGCTGCTCCATTTCGAGCGCGAGAGGAGGCTCGTCGTGCGGCACATCGCCGTCACCGTCAACGGCACCCGCCACGAAGCGGACGTCGAACCCCGTACATTGCTCGTCTACTTCCTCCGGGAGAACCTCGGCCTCACCGGCACGAACGTCGGATGCGACACCTCGACCTGCGGCGCCTGCACCGTACTCGTGGGCGGCAAGTCGGTGAAGTCGTGCACGATGCTCGCCGTCCAGGCGGACGGGGAAGAGATCACGACCATCGAGGGGATGGCGCAGGACGGCGAGCTGCATCCGCTCCAGAAGGCCTTCCACGAGCACCACGGCCTTCAGTGCGGCTACTGCACGCCGGGCATGATCATGGCCTCGGACAGTCTCATCCGCGAGGCGTCCGGGCCGCTCACCGAGCCCGAGGTCCGGATCGGCCTGGAGGGCAACCTCTGCCGCTGCACGGGTTACCACAACATCGTCAAGGCGGTCCTCGCCGCATCCGAGGAGATGCGGGCCGGCTCCGCGAACCGGTAGGAGGCGAGCGATGGCAGTTGCGGAACGTTACGTGGGAACCGCCGTTCCCCGGAAGGAAGACCCCGAGCTGATCACCGGGCAGGCTCGGTTCGTCGACGACCTCACCACTCCCGGGATGGTCTGGATGGCGGTCGTTCGGAGTCCCTACGCGCATGCACGCATCCGGTCGATCGACACGTCGGCGGCGAAGAGCCTGCCCGGCGTGACCGGGGCGTTCACCGCGGCCGACCTCTCAGACGACTGGGCCGGGCCGCTGCCGTTCGTCTGGCCGATCACCGAGGACATCAAGATCCCGGTCCACTGGCCGCTGACGGGCGATGTGGCGCGCTTCCAGGGGGACGGTGTCGCGGTGGTCATCGCCGACACCCGCGCCCACGCGAAGGACGCGGCCGAGGCGGTGCACGTCGACTACGAGCCGCTGCCCGTGAACCTCGACCTCGAAGCGGGCATGGCGGACGGCGCGACGGTCATCCACGAAGACCTCGGCACGAACACGGTCGTGCACTGGAGTCACGGCGGCGCGGGCGATCAGGGGATTTTCGACTCGGCACCCGTGGTCGTGAAGGAGCGCTATCACCAGCCGCGCCTGATCCCGAACGCGATGGAGCCACGCGGGTGCCTGGCGATGCCGATCCCTGCCCAGGGCGAGTTCACGCTGTGGACGGCCACGCAGATCCCGCACGTGGCGCGCGTGACCTTGTCGGGAGTGGCGGGCATCCCCGAGTCGAAGCTCCGGATCATCGCGCCCGACGTGGGTGGCGGCTTCGGCTCCAAGCTCAACATCTACGCCGAGGAGGCGCTCGCGCTGATCCTGGCGAAGAAGCTGAGCCTGCCGATCAAGTGGACCGAGGAGCGCTCGGAGAACTACCTGGCCACGATTCACGGCCGCGGCGTCATCCACGACGTCGAGCTCGCGGGCGACGAGAACGGAAAGATCCTCGGCATCCGGGTCAAGGAGATCGCCGACATGGGAGCGTACTACCAGCTCCTGACCCCCGGGATTCCGGAGCTCGGCGGCTGGGTCTACATGGGCCCCTACGACATGCAGGCCTACTGGTACGAGTTCTCCGGCGTGGTGACCAACGCCACGCCGACCGACGCCTACCGAGGCGCGGGCCGCCCGGAGGCGACGTACGTCCTCGAGCGCGCCGTCGACGCGTACGCGCGCAAGGTGGGAAAGGATCCGGCCGAGGTCCGCAGGACGAGTCTGGTGCCGCCGTTCGACGAGCCGCGGACGGCGATCTCCGGTCTGAGCGTCGACTCGGGGAACTACGAGGCGGGCTTCGCGCGAGCCCTGGAGATGGCAGGCTACGACGAGCTGCGGGGCGAGCAGGCGGCTCGGCGCGAGCGCGGTGACGTCAAGCAGCTCGGCATCGGGCTCTCGAGCTACATCGAGATGTGCGGGCTCGCTCCCTCGCAGATCCTCGGCGCGCTTCGCTACGCGGCCGGCGGCTGGGACGCGTGCGTGGTGCAGTGCCTGCCCACGGGCAAGGTCGTGCTGAAAATCGGCACGTCGCCGCACGGGCAGGGCCACGTGACGACCTGGGCGCAGATCGCGGCCGACACGCTCGGCGTCACGCCCGACGACGTCGAGGTGCTTCACGGTGACACGGCCATCGCACCGCTCGGGATGGACACATACGGCAGCCGGAGCGTGTCGGTGGGAGCCACCGCCCTCTACATGGCCCTCGAGAAGATCAAGGAGAAGGCGCGGAAGATCGCGGCGCACGAGCTCGAGGTCTCCGAGGACGACCTGGAGTTCGACGGCGGGACCTTCCAGGTGAAGGGAGCGCCGGATCGGGCGAAGACGATCCCCGAGCTCGCGTTCTCGGCGTGGCATGCGCACGGGCTTCCGGCGGACACGGAGCCCAACCTGGAGGCGACGGCCGTGTGGGACCCGCCGAACTTCACGTGGCCCGCCGGGACCCACGTGTGCCTCGCCGAGGTCGACACGGAGACCGGCGCGGTGGAGCTCCTCAAGTACGTCGCCGTGGACGACTGCGGCACGGTGATCAACCCGATGATCGTCGACGGGCAGGTCCACGGGGGCATCGCGCAGGGAATCGCGGAAGCGATGTACGAGGAGGCCATGTACGACGAGAACGGACAGCTCCTCACGAGCTCGATGACCAACTACGAGGTGCCGGCGGCGTCCGACCTTCCGTCGTTCACGCTCGACCGGACGGTGACGCCGTCCACCACCAACCCGCTCGGTGTGAAGGGGATCGGGGAGGCGGGCACGATCGCGTCGCCGCCCGCGGTGGTCAACGCGGTCGTCGACGCGCTCTCGCACCTTGGAGTCACCGATGTACGACGCCCGGTGTCTCCGGAGAACGTCTGGCGAGCGATCCAGCAGGCAAAGGGAGGTGGTGGGAAGTGATCCCCGCCGCGTTCGAGTACGAGCGCGCAGAGTCCGTCGACCATGCCGTCAAGCTGCTCGACCAGGGCGGCGACGACGCGAAGCTGATCGCGGGTGGCCACTCGCTGCTCCCGCTGATGCGCCTTCGGCTGTCGACGCCGTCGCTGCTCGTCGACGTCGACCGCCTGACCGACCTCGCCTACGTGCGCGACGCCGGCGATGTGGTGGAGATCGGGGCGCTGACGAGGATCGGGGACGCCGCGGCGGATTCGACGCTGTCGCAGCACAACCCGCTGTTCGCCCACGCGGCCGGGGAGGTGGGCGACCCGCAGGTGCGCCACCGCGGCACGATCGGAGGCTCGATCGCCCACGGCGATCCCGCATCCGACCTGCCGACGGTGTTGGTAGCCCTCGACGGCGAGGTGCTCGCGCACGGTCCGGGCGGCGACCGGACCATCCCCGCCTCGGAGTTCTTCACGGGCCTGTTCGAAACTGCGCTGGCGCCGAACGAGGTGCTGACCGCGGTCCGCGTGCCGAAGATGGCCCCCGGAACCGGTTGGTCGTTCCAGAAGTTCCACCGGCGCGCCATCGACTGGGCGATCGTCGGAGTCGCCGCGGTGGTGGAGCGCCAGAACGGCTCGATCTCGCGCGCGGGAATCGGGCTGACCAACATGGACGCGACGCCCGTTCGCGCCGGGGCGGTGGAGACCGCGCTCGCCGGCGGGGCAACGTCGGCCGATGCGCTGGCCTCGGCCGCCGCGCACGCGGCCGAGGGCACGAATCCGCCGTCGGACACGAATGGGAGCGCCGAGTACCGGACCGAGCTTGCGAAGGTCCTGGTGCGCAGGGCGCTCGAAGAAGCGGTCGGGACCTGAGCCGGCCCGACGGGATCCGCCCACCCCATATCATGGGGTCATGAGCGACGCCCCGATCGGTTCGGTCGACGAGCTGCAGGAGAAGCTGCGGAGCGGGGCCTATCTTGCCGACCGGCCGCTCGCCACATCGATCTACCTGGCGCTCTCACTCGGGAAGCCGCTGCTGCTCGAGGGCGAGGCCGGGGTCGGAAAGACCGAGGTGGCCAAGGTGCTGTCGACCGCCCTCGACCGCGAGCTCATCCGTCTTCAGTGCTACGAGGGCATCGACGCGAGCCAGGCGCTGTACGAGTGGGACTACTCGCGGCAGCTGATCGCCGTCCGGGCGATGCAGGCCGACGAGCTCGCCGATCCCGAGTCGCGCGTCGGCGACCTGTTCGGCGAGGAGTTCCTCGTGGAGCGGCCGCTCCTGGCCGCCATCCGCGCCGGCGACCGGGCGGTGCTGCTGGTGGACGAGCTCGACCGCGCGGACGACGAGTTCGAGGCGTTCCTGCTGGAAGTCCTGTCCGAGTTCGCGGTCACGATTCCGGAGCTCGGCCGCATCGCCGCGATCAGGCCGCCGGCGGTGATCATCACGTCGAACCGAACGCGTGAGCTCCACGACGCGCTCAAGCGACGGTGCCTCTATCACTGGATCGACCACCCGTCGCTCGAACGCGAGATGGAGATCATCGGGGTTCGCGCCCCGGAGGTATCACCGGCGCTCGCGCGGCAAGTCGCCGAGGCCGTGGCGCGCCTGCGCACCATGGACGTCGCGAAGCGCCCCGGCGTGGCCGAGGCGATCGACTGGGCGCACGCCCTGGCGTTCCTCGGCGTGGACGGACTGGACGCCGACACGGCCTCGGCGACGCTCGGCGCCGTGCTGAAGGATCACGACGACCTCGAGCTCGCCCGTGGGGAGATCGTGGACGTCGTCGGCGGGCAGACCTGAGCCGGTAGCCGTGCCCCCCGCAAGCAGCCCGCCTCCCGCGCCGAGCACGCTGCATCACGACGAGCCCGGAGCCGAGGTCCTGCACCGTCTCGTGGGTTTCGGTCGCTTCCTCAGAGAAAACGGATTCGTGTGCGGAACAGGGCGGATCATCTCCTTCTGCCGGGCGGCCGCGGCGCTCGACCCGTTCGACGCGGTGGACCTGCGCCTGGCCGCCCGCGCGACCCTCGTGTCCCGCCCGGAGGACTTCCCCGCGCTGGACGCGCTGTTCGACCGTTATTTCGGCCCCGACGAGCGACCCGCACTTGAGCTACCGCAGGCGGAGACCGGGCCATCGCCGGCGAGAGAGCCGGACGAGGCGCTCGTTCCGCCGGAGGAGGCCGAGGTCATCGTCGCCGCGAAGTGGACGGGCGCATCGGAGGAGGACGAGCCCGAGGGAGACAGCGCGCTGCGCATCGTGGCGAGTGACGCGGAAGTATTGCGCCACAGGGATTTCACGGAACTCACGCCGGAGGAGCGCCGAACGGTGCTCGCCCTCGTCCGCCGGCTCGCCCTGATCGCGCCCATGCGATCCTCGCGGCGACTGCGCCCGGCGTCGCGGGGAAGGCAGTTCGACCTTCGCCGAACTCTGCGGCGGTCGCTGCGCACCGAGGGAGAGCCGTTTCGCCGCGCGTACAAGGACCGGCGGACGCGGCCCCGTCCGCTCGTGCTGATCCTCGACGTGTCGGGCTCGATGTCGCCGTACGCGCGGCCGCTGGTCGAGTTCGCCCACGCGGCCGCGCGCGCCGGCCGCAAGGTGGAGGCCTTCTGCTTCGGTACGCGACTGACCCGGATCACCCCGGTGCTCCGCACGCGTGAGCCCGACGAGGCGTTGGCGGCCGTCGCCGCGCGGGTCACCGACTGGGAGGGCGGTACGCGCATCGGTGAGTCGCTGAAGGCGCTGCTCGACGAATGGTCTGCGCGGTCCGCGCTGCGAGGCGCGGTGGTGGTGCTGTGCTCCGATGGGCTGGAGCGCGGAGATCCCGAACTGCTTGCGCGCCAGATGCAGCGGTTGTCCCGGCTCGCGTATCGCGTCGTGTGGGTCAACCCGCTGAAGGGAAGCCCGAGCTACGAGCCTCTCGCCCGGGGGATGGCGGCGTCGCTCCCATACGTGGACGTGTTCCTCTCGGGACACAACCTCGAGAGCCTCGAGGAGCTGGCCGGCGCCGTCGCACTCGCCTGACGGGCCGCTACTGGTCTCCCGCCAGCAGGTCGTCCAGCGATCCCTTCTTCCTCGGCTCACGCGCGAGAACGTCGTCGAGGCTGGGGCCCGCCCTCTTCGTGGAACCCTCGGCCAGCATCTCGTCGAGATTCGGCCCACCGAGGTCGCCCGCAGCGGCCATCATGTCCTCGAGGGAGGTGCCGGGATCGCCCGTGAGCCGGAGCCGGAGCGCGGCCAGAACGGACGCGTGCTCGTCGGACAGCCCCTGCGCGACCTTGATCTCGGTCAGTGCCTTCTCCGCCTGCTTGAGCAAGGCTTCGTCGTCCGCCATGTCCGTCCTCAGCGGTCCGCCCGGGAGGGCGGGCTCGCTCTCCAAGCCGACCACGTCGGCTCCCCGGCGCGACCGGCCCTCAGTTCGAGCAGAAGGCCCACCGTGTTGAAGAGCAGGACGGAGAGACAGAACGAGAACAGCCAAACCTCATTACCGGCACGGGTCGGCCACGCCATCAGCGCGAGCACCATTGGTACCGCCGCTCCCGCGACGAGCCAGAGATCGGCGAGCCGTCGGCGCGGAAACGTTCTGTTGAACCACCCATGATGAGTCGGACCAAAGCTCAGATAGGCGCGTACCGCGGTCACGACAACGACGAGCGGCAGCAACCACAACTCGGGCTTCATTCAGGCGAGTATCGGACCGAGCGATCAGTCAGTCAATCTCGCTGCCGGATCACACCCCCGCGACCGGCAGGGCCGGCTGCCCTCGCGGGAGCGCCTCGATCGGTCCCTGAGGTCTTTCCGGTCCCGCCAGGTACCTCGTGCCCTCTGGACGGAACCACCGGAGCTCGCCCCGGTCCCGGGTGAGTCTCCAGCCGTGCTCGTGGACGAGGCGGTGGTGGAACGTGCAGACAATGGCCAGGTTGTCGAGGTCGGTCCTGCCGCCGGTCGACCACCACGAGATGTGGTGGGCGTGGGTGAAGGACCTCGAGCCGCACCCCGGGAACACACACCCCGGGTCTTTGTGGCGAAGCAGGCGGAGCATCGCCGCGGACGGATCCCGCGTGGTCCTGCCGAGCCGGATCGGCTCCCCGGACTCGTCCTCGACCACGACCTGGACCCGTCCCGAGCACCCCAGGCGCCGGGCGGTCTCGGCGTGGATCACACCGCCGGACTCCAGGGACGCCGATCCCTCGCCGGTCGCCATCGCCTCCAATGAGGCGTGCACGACGACGGTCGCCTCGTCGGTTCGTTCAGGGAAGCCTCCCGTACACAGCGCCACTAGGGCATCCGCACGGTGGGCGTCGGCGTCGCCTTCTTCCCCGGGCATGACCGGCAAAGTCCTCCGGCGCGCCTCGATCGCGGCCTCGACCATCCGGCCTTCGGCCGCGGGCAGGCTCACCTCGATGTCGCAGCGCCGGCCCTCGTCGTCGTAAGAGACACGGAGCGAACGCGACCGCTCGAGCTCGCGGGTCTCGGCGAGGGTCCTGGTTGCCTCGAGGTCTCCCTTCCTGCGGATGGCTCCGGCGGAGACCCGGGTGGCCCATGAAAGAAGCCCCTCTTCGGTCTCGGGCGTCGCGAACCTGCAGAGCTCGACCGCCTTGTCGATGCCGAGCTCACCCGACTCCAGGCCCGAAGCAGTCAACGGCAAGTTCTCCAGGGCATACGCCGCTACGATCCAGCGCCTCGCCTTCCACTCCGACATGCCGTAGCGCATCCAGAGCCAGTGGGCCATGTCGCGGGCTCCGTCGCCACGCCAAAGCTCCCGGCGATCCGCCCCGGCGATGAACCCGAGGAGCTGTCGGTGCGCGGCGCAGGCGCGGACGTGACACGCGTCCATCTGCTCGGCGAGCGGTGCTTCCTGAGGAGACTGCATCCCGGACCTCGATCGGTCGCGGGGGGAGTGCAGACACCATACCCGAACACACGTTCGAAGTCAATGACAAGGGAGAGCGACAGCCCGATGCCGGCCGCTCTCAGCCCGCCCCGACCGCATGCTCGGCGGGAGCCTCCTCGAACTTCGCCAGACAGCCCGCCGAACAGAAGTAGTACGTGCGGCCCTCGTAGACCGACCGGTGGCGGGCGGACGCGATCTGGACGGTCATGCCGCAGATGGGATCGACCGCCTCGTGCGTCTCGGGGCTCGGCGCGGCGGCGACCACGGCCCCCAGGCCCTCCTCTGCCCGCAGCCGAACCAGCTCCGCCAGAACCGCCACGCCGATCTCGTCGGTCGCGACGCTCCCGAGATCGAGGCCCGCGGGCGCGTGGACCCGCGCGACCCGCTCCTCCGGCACGCCGCGCGACCGCAGGTATTCCAGCACCGCGGCGGCCCGCTTGCGGGAAGCGACCAGCCCCACGTACGTCGCGTCGGTGGTGAGCGCCTGCTCGAGTGCCTCCTCGTCGTAGTGGCCCTGCGTCGCGACCACCACGAACGACCCCGCGCCCACCCCGAGCGAGGCCAGGTCGAGGCTCGTCTCCACGTGCTCGATCCCGGGATGATCCTCGGCTGCCCCTGCGTCGTCGACGACGACGGTCCGCCAGCCGAGGACACCGGCCATCCGGGCCAGCGCGTCGACCGCCGGCGACCGGCCGATCACGACGAGCTGCGGGTTGGGCAGCACGGGCTCAACGTACACCTCGAGCGCGCCCTCGCTCTGGCACGCGATCGGGACCGATGTCACGCCGTCGCGCGCATGCTCGGCGATCTCCTCCGGCGGACCGATGAACACCAGCCGCGCCGACCCTTCCGCGATCGCCTTCTTGGCTTCGCCGATCACCGCGGGCTCCGCGCACGCGCCGGCGAGCCAGCCCCGCAGCTGACCGTCCGCGGTCACGAGCGCGCGCGCTCCCACCTTCGCGGACGAAGGAGAGCGCCGCCACACGACCGTGGCGAGTGCGAACGGGTGCCCCCGCTCCCGCAGGTCGCGCTCGACGGCCTCGAGTTCGACGGTCACGGGCCCATCACCCTGCGTCGCCTCAGCTTCCGCCGCCTCCGCCGCCCTGCGCGTCGTGGATGGCTTCCCACACGCGCGCCGACGTGACCGGCATCTCGAGGTTGCGCACGCCGAGGTGCCACACGGCGTCGAGCACCGCGTTGACGTACGCCGCCGGCGACCCCACGGTCGCAGATTCGCCGACGCCCTTCGCGCCGATCGGATGATGCGGAGACGGCGTCACGGTTTCGAACAGCTCGAACTTCGGCGTCTCCCACGCCGTCGGCAGCAGGTAGTCCATGAAGTTCGATCCGATGCAGTTCCCGCTGTCGTCGAACGTGATCAGCTCCATCGCGGCGATGCCGTACCCCTCCGTCAGCCCGCCGTGGATCTGTCCCTCGACGATCATCGGGTTGATGCGGACGCCGCAGTCGTCGACGGCCACCATCCGGCGCACCTTCCACTGGCCGGTGTCCGGGTCGACCTCGACGGCCACCACATACGTCCCGAACGGGTACGTGAGGTTGGGCGGGTCGTAGTAGTAGCTCCCCTCGAGCCCGGGCTCCATCCCGACCGGATAGTTGGTGTAGGCGGCGAACGCGACCTCCTGGATCGTCTTGACCTTGTCGGGCGCGCCCTTCACGTAGAACTTCCCCACGTCCTGCTCGATGTCGTTCTCGTCGACCTCCAGCAAGTGCGCGGCGAGCTTCCGCGCCTTCTCGCCCACCCGGCGCGACACCATCGCGGTGGCCGCGCCGACGGTGGGGGTCGACCGCGACGCGTACGTGCCGAGCCCGTAGGGCGTGTTGTCGGTGTCGCCGTGCTGGACCTTGATGTCCTCCGGCTGGATGCCGAGCTCGGAGGCGACGATCTGCGCGAAGGTCGTCTCGTGGCCCTGCCCCTGCGTCTGCGAGCTGATCTTGAGGATCGCTTTGCCCGT
>DASPTB010000022.1:0-2408 GCA_035623615.1 Actinomycetota bacterium | reverse complement strand
TGGCCTCGCCTCGAGCGACGAGGAGGGCGAGATGACGCGTGCATACATCCTGATCCAGACCGAGGTCGGCCGCGCCGGCTCGCGCGTCGCCGACGAGATCGCGTCTCTCGGCGGCGTCGTGAGCGCCGAGGACGTCACGGGCCCCTACGACGTCGTCGTCCAGGCGGAGGCCGACAGCCTGGACGCGCTCAACAAGGACATTCTCGCGAAGATCCAAGGGGTTCCCGGGATCACCCGGACCTTGACCTGCCCCGTGGTGCACCTCTAGCGCCCGCATGCCCAAGGACCTGACCGTCAACGCCCCGAACCGCCCGGGGACGTTCGACGCCTTGCGCGACGCGACTGCCGGCGCGGGCGTCGCCATCGAGGGCCTGTGCGCCTTCGCGACGATGGGCCAGAAGACGTTCCACCTGCTGACGAGCGACGAGCAGGCGCCCGCGGCCCGCCGGGCGATCCAGGACGCAGGACTCGAGGTGAGGTTGGAGCGGGAGGTCTTCGTCCTGCCGGTGACGGGCGGTTCGTCCGCGATGGCAGAGGTCGCCCGCCGACTGGCGCAGGCCGAGGTCTCCATCGATCTCCTCTACCTGGCGCCGGGTGACCGCCTCGTGATCGGCGTCGACAGCATCGACCGCGCCCAAACGGCGCTCATCGGCTTCGGCAGCTGACCTCGCTAGGACTCGGAGATGAACACGTTCTTCACTTCCGTGTACAGGTTCGCTGCGTGCATCCCCATCTCGCGCCCGATCCCGCTCTTCTTGTAGCCGCCGAACGGCGCCTCGGTATGGACGCTGTGCGATGAGTTCACGCTGACGACGCCGGTTCGCATGCCCTTGGCAACGCGGATGGCCCGCCCGACGTCGCGGGTCCACACAGACCCCGAGAGCCCGTACTCGTTGTCGTTCGACATCCGGACGGCGTCCTCCTCCGTATCGAACGGGATGAGCGCGACGACCGGACCGAAGATCTCCTCGCGGGCCACCCGCATGTCGTTGCCCACGTCGGCGAGCACCGCCGGCCGGAGGTAGAAGCCGCCGGCACCACCCGGAACCTCGGGCGAATCACCGCCCGTGACGAGCTTCGCGCCTTCCTTCTGTCCGATCTCGAGGTAGTCGAGCGACGTCTGCCGCTGTCCCGCCGAGATCAACGGCCCGATCTCGGTGGCCTCGTCGAGCGGCTGGCCGACCCGCAGCCGGTCGGTACGCGCCGCGATCGCGGCCACGACGTCGTCGTAGGCGGGGCGCTCGACGAGCACGCGCGAGCGGGCACAGCAGTCCTGACCGCAGTTGCCGAACACCGCCCAGACCGAGCGCTCCACGGCGAGATCCAGGTCGGCGTCGGCGAACACCACGTTGGCCGACTTCCCGCCGAGCTCGAGCGACACGCGGGTGATGTTCCCCGCGCACTGCGCCATGATGCGCGACCCGACCTCGGTGGAGCCGGTGAACCCGACCTTCGACACCCGGGGATCGTTCACAAGGGCATTGCCGACCGCCCCGCCGGGGCCCGGCAGCACCGAAATCGCGTCCTGGGGGAGCCCCGCCTCGATCAGGATGTCGGCGAGTCGCAGCACCGACAACGGCGTGTACGACGCCGGCTTGACTACGATGGTGTTGCCGCACGCGAGCGCCGGTGCGATCTTCCACGAGGCGATCACCATCGGGAAGTTCCAGGGCGTGATCAGCGCGCACACACCGACGGGCTCGCGCAGCGTGAAGTCGAGGCCTGTGTCCTGCACGGGGATCGTCTCTCCGAAGATCTTGTTGGCCGCGCCGCCCCAGTACTCGAGCACGTCCGCGACCAGGCCGATCTCGTCGCGTGCGTCGCGGATGGGCTTGCCGGCGTTTCGCGCCTCGAGCGTCGCGATCCCCTCGAGGCGTTCGCGGAGCAGGATCGAGGCCCTGGCGAGCACGCGGCCCCGCTGGGTCGCCGGGGTCCGGGGCCACGGTCCTTCCTCGAACGCCCGGTGCGCGACGCCCACCGCCCGTTCGGCGTCGCGAGGTCCGGCTTCCGCGATCTCGGCGAGCTCCTCCCCGGTCCCCGGTTCCAGGACCGCGAAGGTCTTTCCCTCCGCCGACCGCGTGTGCTCGCCGCCGATGATCAACGTGTCGATGGCCATCTCCGTCGCCCCCCGTTCGTCCACGCGCGACGCGCGGCCTCGGGCGTGCGCGGCGGCCGTCGCGCCGGCGCGATCATAGTCGCGATTGGCAGGACGGCGTCGCCCGAGTCAGGCCTCGGCCGGCGCGAGAAGAGCCGCTGGTAGAATCGCGGCACTCCGTGGTGGGCGTAGCTCAAGTGGTTAGAGCGCCAGGTTGTGGTCCTGGAGGCTGGGGGTTCGAGTCCCCTCGCTCACCCCAATTGCGCGAGTCCTTGACCGGACGGCGTTTTCTATACTCTGCGACGGGGCCGTT
>DASPTB010000015.1:0-3069 GCA_035623615.1 Actinomycetota bacterium | reverse complement strand
CGAACCGTCGGTCCAGTCCATCCAGGCGTGCTCGGACTGGACCGTGGGGATCTCGTCGACGGCCTTCGGCATATCGACGGCATCGGGATCGATGGCGAGATAGATCGAGGTCTCGAGCTCGCACGCGTGACCCATCCCACCCCGCTCCGACTCGCGCACCTCTTCCACCACGGCGAGTCCCTCGGGGCTGCCGAGGTAGAAGCAGGCCGCCGACAGGACGTCGGGGTGCTCGAGGCCCACGAGGCGGGCGGCCATCTCGACCAGGTTCTGGTTGGAGCCGTGGCCGTTCACGTACAGCATCCGGTGGAAACCGTGGCGGGCGAGCGACGTCCCCACGTCGGTGCAGTACCTGGTGAAGGTGTCCCACCCGATCGTGATCGGGCCCGGAAAGTCCATATGGTGCGGCGAGTACCCGTGCGGGATCGCCGGGAGCAGCACGGTCTCCTCGGCGAGGTCGGCGGTGACGCGCCGGCAGATCTCCTTCGTGATGCGCAGGTCGGCGTCGACGGGCAGATGGGGGCCGTGGTCCTCCAGGGTGGCCACCGGGATGACGGCGACCCGGTCCTCGGCCGCGGCCGCCCGTACCTGGGGCCAGGTGAGTCGTTCGTACAGCAGTGGTTCGCTCGACATCCTGGTTCGGACGCTTCCTCTCCGGATCGGTGCGCCATTGTCGTCCGGCGGCGGCCCGTTCGCCACCCCCGGTTGGACGAAGCCATGGGGGAGCGCCCCACCGCCTCGGACAAGGGGCGGGGGCGGCAAAGCCCGTCGCCCGCTGCCGTGCCCACTGCCTGCTGCCTGTCGCTCGCCGCTCGCCGCTCGCCGGTACCCGGCCCCCGTACGCGAGGAATCCCGGTACCCTGGCTCGGATGGCTTCGGAGTCCCACGCCTCGGCTTCCAGCGGCCGCCCCGCCACGATCGCCGAGCTTCGCGCTTCCGGGTACGCGGACCGGACGGTGAAGGAGGAGCTCCGGGAGAACCTGCTGGCCGGGCTGTCGAAGGGCGGGTCCTTGTTCCCCTCGATCGTCGGGTACGACGAGTCGGTGATCCCGGCACTCGAGCGTGGCATCCTCGCGGGACACGACATCGTCTTTCTGGGTGAGCGCGGCCAGGCGAAGACGCGGCTCATCCGCCATCTGGTGAATCTGTTCGACGAGGAGACACCCGCGATCGCGGGCTGCGAGGTGAACGACCATCCCTTCCGGCCGATCTGCGCGCGGTGTCGCCAGCTCGTGGCGGACGAGGGAGAGGCCGCGCCGATCGACTGGATCCCGCGCGACCGCCGCTACGCCGAGAAGCTCGCGACGCCCGACACGAGCGTCGGCGACCTGATCGGAGACGTCGACCCCATCCGTGTCGCGGAAGGACACTACCTGTCCGACGAGCTGACCATTCACTACGGCCTGATCCCTCGGACCAATCGCGGGATCGTCGCCATCAACGAGCTTCCCGATCTGCCCGAGCGGATCCAGGTCGGGCTGTTCAACATTCTCGAAGAGCGCGACGTGCAGATCCGGGGCTATCAGATCAGGCTGCCGCTCGACCTGTTGCTCGTGGCGACTGCAAACCCGGAGGACTACACACACCGGGGCCGCATCGTCTCGCCGCTGAAGGACCGGTTCGGGACACAGGTGCGGACGCACTACCCGGAGACGCTCGGCGACGAGATATCGATCATGGACCAGGAGGCGCGCGCGCCGCACGGCGGCCGCGGCGTTCCCGTGCGCGTTCCCGCCTTCATGAAGGAGATTCTCGCCGCGCTGACGGCGGAGCTCCGTCGCTCTCCACAGGTGAACCACCGCAGCGGCGTGTCGGTTCGCTATTCCATCGGGAATCTCGAGACCGTCGTCGCCTCGGCGGTGCGACGGGCCGCGCTGGCGGGTGAGCCGGAGGCGGTTCCGCGCGTCGTCGATCTGCCTGCGGTGCTGGCCGGTTCGCAGGGTCGGGTGGAGTTCGACGCCATCGAGGAGGGGCGCGAGGAGGAGATCCTCTCCCGGGTGAGCCGGCAGGCGGTGTTGGAGGTCTTTCGTCGTCGGCTGTCGGGATTCGACTTCGCGCCGATCGTGTCCCGATTCGACGAGGGTCTCGAGGTCGAGACGTCCGACACGACGCCGGCGGCCGAGTTTCTCCGGCAGTTCGGAGAGGCTCCCGGGCTGGGCCGCCTGCTCGGGCGGCTCGGCGTCGAGGAGGAGAGTCCGGGAGTCGCGGCCTCGGCCCTCGAGTTCGGGCTCGAAGGGCTCCATCTCTCGCGCCGGCTCAACAAGGAAGGCGCCGAGCGCATCGGCGCCGTCCGCTACGGGGGCGTCTGAGCCCGCCGGCCGTCCACCGAGCGGGAGGCGAGACGCGCGGCCTGAATCGCGCTGCTAGGCTTCCGCACCGACATGCTCGCGTCGCTTCCGTGCCAGACGACGGTCTGCAAGATCCACGCGACGATTGGGTTCGTGATCGTCGGCGGCTGGTTCGTCCTCCTGCTGTGGGGTCTCGTGTCGTGGTGGCCGCTCCGTCGCGAGCCCAACCGCTGGTTCTGGCGCCTTCTCGGCGTCCTGCAGGGGATCCTCGTGCTGCAGCTGATCGTCGGGCTCACGCTGTGGCTGAGGCATCCGCTGCCGACGTTCCTTCATCCTCTCTACGGCGCCGTGTTCCCCGCCCTCGTCCTGGTGGTCGCACACGTGCTTGCGCGCGGCATGGACATCGAATCTGACCGATGGAAGGTGTTCGCGGTCGCGTCGTTCTTCGTCTTCGGGCTGACGCTGCGTGCCCTGATGACGGGCCTCGGCTTCGCCTGACCAGGGCGCGACAAGCGAAAGTCGCCGCCAGGTCCTTACGAGCCCGATCACATCCCCGCCACCGGCAGCGCCGGCTGACCTCGAGCGTGCGCCGTGGGAGGGGTCGGCCCCGACCGGTACCTCGTCCCGTCGGGACGAAACCACGTGGCCTCACCCCGGCTTCGCTCGAGCCTCCAGCCGTGCTCGTGCACGAGGCGGTGGTGGAAGGTGCAGACGATCGCCAGGTTCTCGAGGTCGGTCCTTCCACCCTTCGACCACCATGAGACGTGGTGGGCGTGGGTGAAGG
>DASPTB010000010.1:0-15679 GCA_035623615.1 Actinomycetota bacterium | reverse complement strand
CGGCCTCGGCGCGTCCGAGGTGATCGATCCCACGACGGGAGACCCGGCTGGGGCTCTTCGATCGGCCTGCCCCGATGGAATCGACGCGATCGCCGACATGTCGGGCGACAAGGACCTGGTGACGCACCTGAGCGAACAGCTGCGCTCCGGCGGACGGGTCGTCTCGTCGGCGGGCGGGGCGGACGAGGAGGCCCTCGCTCCCAGGGAAGTGAAGGCCGAGAACATCTTCGCGCGCGTCTCCCACGAGGGCTTGGCCGGGATCGCCGGCGAGATCGAGGGGGGCCGAGTCCGGACACCGGAGGTCGAGACGCTTCCCCTGGATCGCGCGGGTGACGCCGTCGCCCGCGCCGGGCAGCGTCACACCCGCGGCAAGCTGGTCGTTGAGGTCGGCTGACTCCGGGCGCTCGGGCGCCTCATCCGTTGCGGAGCCGGGCGAGCAGGTACAGCACCTCGATGTAGAGCCAGACGACCGTGGCGAGCAACCCCCACGCGGAGTACCACTCCATGAACGTCGGGGCTCCGCCCGCCACCCCGGCGTCGATGTAGGCGAAGTCGACGAACAGGTTGAGCGCGGCCACGACGCAGATGACGACGCTGATCGCGATGCCGGCGGGCGACGGGCTCGTCCAGAAGGTGAGCCGCGTCCCGAACAGCGTGAGGATCCAGGCGGTCAGGTACATCAGGGCGATGCCGAACGTCGCCGCGACGACGACCAGGACGAACCTCCGTGAGACCTTGACGATCCGCAGCGCGTACAGAACGAGACAGACGAGCACCGTGGCCATCGTCGCCAGCAGCGCCTGCGCGACGATGCCGTCGTACGCGGCCTCGTAGACGCGGGAGATGCCGCCCAACCACAAGCCCATCAGCACGGCGTAGACGAGACCGCCGAGCGGCGACAGGCGTGGCCGGGCGATCGCGAGGAACGAGAGGGCGATCAGAAGGAAATACCCCAGGAGCCAGGAGGGGCCAGACGTCGCCTTGATGACGCCCGGCGCGTGGTCCCATCCGAACACGGCGAACCCGCAGGTGACGGCGAACAGCACCAGGCTCTTGAACACGGTGCCGGCGACCGTCATGTGCCGGGCGGCCGTCGGGGTCCCGCCCAGCTCGGCGATGGCCTCCGGCGAGAAGGCTCGCTCGCTGATCATCTGCTGTGCCACGTGCGCTCCTTTCCCGGTACCCGCACTGTACCCGTCCCCCACCGGGCCGCAGCGGACCTGAGGGCCGCGAGAGGCCCTGGGCCTATGATTCTTCCGCGTGCGATGAGGAGTCTGGCGCATGGAGCAGCGCATCAGCCTGGTCACGCTCGGCGTTACCGATCTCGCTCGCTCCCGCACGTTCTACGAAGGACTCGGCTGGACCGCCGCGCCGGGTGACGAGGACGTCGTCTTCTTCCAGGCGGGGGGCATGGTGCTGGCCCTCTGGGGCCGCGAACGGCTGGCCGAGGACAGCGGTGCCACCGACGGCGGCGGCTGGGGCGGCGTGACGCTCGCGTACAACGCCCACTCTCGCGAAGAGGTGGACGCGGTGCTCGAGGAGGCGCTTGCGGCCGGCGCGAGGATCGCCCGCCCGGGAGCCGAGACGTTCTGGGGCGGATACTCCGGCGTCTTCGTCGACCCCGACGGCCATCCGTGGGAGGTCGCGCACAACCCCTCCTGGACGATCGGCGAGGACGGCTCGATCACGCTGCCGGCCTGAGCCGGCACCTACCCGTGCCCTCCGGTCCGCCATAGACTCACCTGCATGGCCGACGCCTGCCCGCGGTGCGGGGTCGAGTCTCCGCCCGGCGCCCGGTTTTGCGCCGTCTGCGGAGCGCCGCTCGCCGGCTGTCCCTCGTGCGGCGCGGCCCTTCCCTCGGACGCGCGCTTCTGTCCGAGCTGCGGGCGCGCCGTCGACGGCCGCGAACCCGCGGGCGAACCCGCGGAGGAGCGCAAGCTCGTCACCGTGGTGTTCGCTGATCTGGTCGGGTCCACGGCGATCGCGGATGGGCGAGACCCCGAGCGCGTGGGACAGATCCTCGGGGCGTACGCGAGCGCCGTCCGGGAGGTCATCGAGGGCTGGGGCGGCACGGTCGAGAAGTTCATCGGCGACGCGGTCGTCGGAGCCTTCGGCGTGCCCGCGACGCACGAGGACGACGCCGCGCGGGCGATCCACGCGGCGCGGGAGATCCAGGCGCGCGTGGCCGCCCTGAACGCCGACCTGGAGGCCGCCCACGGCGTCCGGCTCGCCGTGCGGATCGGTGTGAACACGGGGGAGGTGCTCGCAGCTACCTCGGCCGGACTCGACCAGCGGTTCATGGCGGGAGACGTCGTGAACGTCGCGGCACGTCTGCAAGGCGCCGCCGATGCGGGCGACGTGCTGGTGTCGGCGCGCACCGCCGAACGGGCGGGCGACGCGTTCTCGTTCGCGTCCGCGGAAGCGTTGGACGTGAAGGGCAAGGAGCGGCCCGTGTCTGCACGGCGCCTGATGGCCGGCCGGGAAGCCGTCCGGGAGCCGGCGAGCCGGCCGGCCGCCGTCTTGCAGGCGCCGCTCGTCGGGCGCGAACGGGAGCTCCGCTCGCTGCGGGAGACGCTCGGCGACGTCGTCGACGAAGGGAAGCCCCACATGACGCTCGTCTTCGGGCCGGCAGGGATCGGGAAGAGCCGCCTGATTCGCGAGTTCATCGAGGGTGAGTCCTCGAGCGCTCCCGCCCCAGCCGTCCTCCGCGGGCGGTGTCTGGCCGCCGGCCGCGAGGTGACGTACTGGGCCCTCGGCGAGATCGTCCGGGCCGCGTGCGACATCTCGCTGGACGAGCCGGGGGACGGCGCGTTCGCGAAGCTGTGCGCGACGACGGCCGGACTCTTCGAGGGCGGGGCGACCGAGCCGGGCCGGGTGCGCGACGTCCAGTTCGCGCTCGCGACGACCGCGAACATCCAGGCCGAGGGCAATCCGCTCGATCGAATGCGTCCGGTGGCGGTGGCCGCGGCCCTCGGACGGGCGTGGCCGCAGTTCGTCTCCGCCCGGGCGCGGCACGCGCCGACGATCCTGTTCGTCGAAGACCTCCACTGGGCCGACGAGCAGCTCCTCGCCATGCTCCAGAACATCGCGCGCCGATCCGCGGGTCCCGTCCACATGATCGCGACGGCGCGGCCGGAGTTCGCGGAGGATCATCCCGAGTTCGGGACCGTGGGGGAGACGACCACCTCGATCACGCTGACGGCGCTTCGGGAGTCCGACGCCGAGCGGATGGCCGGAGCGCTGCTCGGCACGGATCGGGTTCCGGCGAGCCTGCGCGAGACGATTCTCGACCGGGCGGAAGGCAACCCGTTCTTCGTCGAGCAGCTCGTCGCCGACCTGATCGACGACGGCGTGCTGGTGCAGAGCGAGGGCGCGTGGCGAATGACGGAGCCCGGCGCCGCGGCGAGGATCCCCGACACCATCCAGGGGGTTCTGGCGGCGCGCATCGACCGGCTGCCGGGTTCGCAGAAGAAGGCGCTCCAGGAGGCCGCTGTGGTGGGGCGGGCCTTCTGGCCGTCGGCGCTCGCCGCGTCGATGGACGAGCCGGTGGTCGCCCCGGCGCTGGACGCGCTCGAGGCCAAGAGCCTCGTCGTCGCGCGAGAGCGATCGAGCATCGCGGGCGAGGCCGAGTTCGCGTTCAAGCACGCGCTCGTTCGGGATGTCGCCTACGCGGGAATCCCGCTCGCCCGGCGGGCGCGGTCTCATGCCCGCGCGGCCGAGTGGATGGAGGGGTTGCGCTCGGAAGGCGACGACGCGCTGCTCGAGCCGATCGCGCACCACTACCGAGCCGCGCTGCTCGGTGACGGCTCGGATCTCGCCTGGCGGGGCGAGCCGGCAACGCGCGCGGCCGCGCGCGATCGGGCGTTCCCGGCGCTGATCGCGGCGGGCTCGTCGGCTCGGAGGCGCAACGCGATCGAGCGCGGGCTCGAGTTCCATCAGGCCGCACTCGAGCTCGCGGTGTCCGACGAGGAACGCGCGAGGGCTTTCGAGGAGATCGGCGACGACCACGGCTGGAGCTACCACGGCGACCAGAGCACCGAGGCGTGGGACCGGGCCCTCGAGCTGTGGCGGGCGCTCGGCGACGACGAGGCATGCGCCCGTGTGTGCCTGAAAGCGGCGCGGCACACATGTGTTTACTGGGGTGGGTTCGCGACCCGCCCGCCCGGCGCCACCGTCGACCGATACGCGTCCGAGGGCATCGAGCGCACGCACAACGCGCTCACGCGATCACAGCTGCTGGCGCTCAAGGGACTCGCCCGGGCCACGTACACCAGCCTCGGGGAGAAGGATCCTCTCTCCCAAGAGGAACGAATCGACGCCGCTCAGGAGGCGGCCGCGATCGCCGACGAGCTGGGCAGCGACGAGGCGACTTCGCTGGCGCTTCGAAGCCTGAGCGAGCTCTACCTGGATGCGGGACGAACGGACGACGCGCTGGCACTGGTCGACCGGCAGGTCGACGTCGCCGGCCGGCTCGAGGTGCTGCGCGACCGCATGCTCGACTCGTTCTTCGCCGGCGAGGAGATCATGGATCTCGGTGGCGACCTCGAGCGCGCGCTCGATCTGGCGTGGGACATTCGCCGTCTGGCGTCGGACAGCAGCCCGCACGAGCGGATGCATGCTTCCTATCTCGTCATGTCGGCGCTGTATCGCCTGGGGCGCTGGCAGGAGATCCTGCCGCTGATCGAAGAGCACATGACGGCGTTCGCCGAGGAAACGGTCGACATGAACTGTCCGTTCACGCGGGGTGGGCCGGTGGTGGGCGCACTGACGCTGGAGCTGATGGGTCGCCCCGACGAGGCCGCGGAGGTCGCGAAGTCGATCTTCCCGAACCCGGAGGAGCCCGGCCTGGTCGAGGGCTGGATGGCCGAGCGCGCCCTGCTGGGGGGCGAGCCCGCGGCGGCCCTCGACATCGCCCGGCAGACGGTCGCGTTCGGCCGGGGGCCGTCCATCGAGCAGCCGTTCTACGAGCTGGCTCCGCTCGTCGAGGCCCTCGCCGAGCTCGGTCGGTGGGACGAACTGAGTGAGACGCTCCCGGGCGTTCGGGCACGCGAGGCAAACCTCGTGTGGATCGCGCCCGCCATCGATCGCGCCGAGGCGATGCGCCTCGGCGCGAACGGGGACACGGCCGGCGCGCGGACGGCGCTGCATCGGGCCCTCGACGAGTACCGCCGGCTCCGCATGCCCCTCGAGGTGGCGAGGACGTTGGAGCGGCTCGCCGACCTCGACCCGGGCGAGGCGGCTGCAGCCTCGCACCGAGCGGAGGCGGCCGCGATTCGCGCGTCCATCACCGCGTCGCCCACGTGAGCGACGTGCCGGCCGCCGTTCGCGTCGCCGAGCTTCGCGTGCGCCGCGGGGGCCGAATGGCGGTGGACGGCGTCTCCTTCGAGCTCCCGCCGGGTGAGGTGGTAGGCCTGCTCGGGCCCAGCGGTTCCGGGAAGACGACGTTGATCCGCTGCATGGTCGGCGTGCAGATCGTCGAAGGCGGATCGGTCGAGATCCTCGGAAGGCCTGCGGGCTCACCGGCGCTCCGCCGCCTGATCGGGTACCTGACCCAGGCCCCATCCGTCTACGGCGACCTCACCGTGCGGCAGAACCTTCGATACTTCGCGAGCGTCCTGAGCGCTCCGGACGGCGACGTCGACCGGGTGATCGACGAGGTCGACCTGCGAGGAGAGGCCGACTCGCTCGTGGGCCGGCTGTCGGGAGGGCAGCGCAGTCGCGTGTCGCTCGCGACTGCGCTGCTCGGCACGCCCCAGCTGCTGGTGCTGGATGAGCCCACGGTCGGGCTCGACCCGATCCTGCGGCGCGATCTGTGGGGACTCTTCCGCCGCCTCGCTGCCGCCGGGACGTCGCTGCTCGTGTCCAGCCACGTGATGGAGGAGGCGGCGCATTGCGACCGCCTGCTGCTCATGCGCGAGGGGCGCGTCGTCGCGAGCGAGACGCCGGCTTCGCTCCTGGCTCGAACGGGAGCGCCCGACCTCGAGGCCGCGTTCGTCGCGCTGATCGACCGGGGGCTCGCGTGAGCTTCGCCCGCACGTTCGCGACGGCCCGTCGCGCGCTCGGACAGCTGCAGCACGACCCGCGCTCGCTGGGGCTCCTGCTCGTCGTACCGGTCGTGCTGATGGGCCTCATCGCGTGGATCTTTCCCACCCACGACGTCGACCGGTACGGTCCGCCGCTGCTCGGCATCTTCCCCCTTCTCGTCATGTTCCTGGTGACATCGGTCGCGACGCTTCGCGAACGGACGAGCGGTACGCTCGAGCGCCTGCTGACGATGCCGCTCGCGAAGGCGGACTTCATCTTCGGCTATGCCGTGGCGTTCGGCGCGCTGGCGATCGTGCAGGCGGTGCTCGTGTCCGGAGTCTCGTTCGGGCTGTACGGCCTGAAGGTGCAGGGCTCGGCGGTGGCCGTGGGGATGATCGCGGTGACCGACGCGCTGCTCGGCACGGCGCTCGGCCTGTTCGTGAGCGCCTTCGCGTCGACGGAGTTCCAGGCGGTGCAGTTCATGCCGGTGATCCTGATCCCGCAGCTGCTGCTGTGTGGCCTGCTCCTGCCGACGGATCAGCTGCCCACGGTGCTCGGCTGGCTCTCGTACGCGATGCCGATGCGGTACGCGGTTTCGGCGACCACGGTCGTCATGACGTCGCCGACGGTGACGGCCTCGTACTGGGTCGATCTCGGGATCGTGGCCGCGTTCGCCGTGGGCTTCCTCGCCCTCGGCGCCGCGACCCTCCGCAGACGAACACCGTAGCGGGGCGAGGGTGCCACGGGAACTAGAGACTCTGGAGAGGAGGGACGCGTGAGTGACGACGTGGTCGAGGCGCAGGTCGACGCCTACAACCTGTGCGACCTCGCCGCGTTCGCGGCGTGCTCCTCGCCGGACGTCGTGATCGCCGGCGGCCTCATCGACCGCGTTCGCATCCTCCAGTGAGTCACGCGGCCCGCCGCTAGCGGCGCGGCGCAGGGTTACTGGGCGGTGGTCCCCATGGCTGCGGCGATCTCGTCGATCGCGGCTTTCTCGGCCGGGCTCACGGCGACTCCGCCTTCCCGGTGCGCGTTCGCGACGTTGTCGGCGAGGTGCAGGACGAACTGCTTGTACTCCTCGACCTCCTCCGGCGTGGCCTTGCCGTCGAGCACCTTGATCGCGTCGCGGATGTGCCCGAGGCCACCGTCCTTCAGCTCCTGCTCGGAGTGGTAGTGCGTGTGGTCGGTCTGAGGCTTCGTCGACGCGATCTCGTCGAGCAGCTGGCTCTCACCGTGCTGCTGGCGCGCCTCCGTGTACGACTTCGCCATGGCGATGGTCTCGCGGAAGCTCCCCCCGCGCTGCGCCGTCACCACGATCATTCCGGCGCTCGGCGGCCCCTCCAGGACCGTCGTCCATTCTTCCTCCGTGAAATCGGCCTTCCCCGTCATGGCTCCGCCCTCCCAGTCGTCGGATGCAGGAGGGCAGCATAGTCACGCCGGGCGCGGAGTGCGCGCGGGCCTCAGGCCTCGACGACATCGCGGCGCCCGAAGGCGGCGAGGCCGGCGAGGCTCGCGACCAGGCCCAGGCCCACCAGCCACGCTGCCGCCGTCCAGTTCGGGTTGGACGCCGGCACCGGCGCCATGTGCGTGAGCGGCGAGGTGTCGAGCAGCCAGTGGTTCGAGTTGACGACGGCCGCGATGGTCTCGGCGAGAAACGACCAGACGACGAGCCCGTAGGCGACGCCGATCGCGCCGCGCGGCCACACCCCGAACGCGAGGCCGCCGACGCCGAGCACGAAGATCGCCGGCGGAACGACGTTCAGCCCGGCCTTCACCAGCTGGCCGATGCCCAGGTCCGCGTGCTGGGTCGCCGCACCGACCCAGGCCGCCAGCCCGGCGAAGAGCCCGGCGACGACGACCAGCCCCAGGCCGACGAGCAGCCGCACGCCGAGCCACCGCCACCGGGCCACCGGCCGTACGAGCAGGTTGTCGAGGTGCCCGGAGGCCTCCTCGTTGCGCGTGGCGGCGACCTGTCCGGCCACGGCGATTGCCACCAGGCCCGCGGCGACCACAAAGACGAACCCGAGGTACGAGACGGCGCCCGATGCCGTGCCGCCGAGCCGGGTGATGATCTTGTCGAGCGTGGGCGATCGCTCGAGCGCGCTTCCGGCCGTCTGGGCTACCAGACCGAACACGAACCCCGTCGCGGCGAGCGCGGCGACCCAGGCCGCGATCGCCGGCCGCGCGAGTCGAAGCGTCAGCCCGGCCTGCCCGCCGAGCAGGAGCGTCCGCGACCGCGGTTCGTCGCGGACGGCGAACGCGCTCGTCCCGAGGTCGCGCGTTCCCGCGATCCGGACCGAAACCCCGACCAAGACCAGGATCAGGGCGACGATCGGGACGAACGCGAACCAGTGAGAACCGGTGAGCGGCCGCAGCTGCTCGACCCATCCGAGCGGGCTCAGCCACCGAAGCCACGAGAGCGAAGCGTCCGAGTCGGCCATCATCCGGATCAGGTACGACCCGGCGAGGATGGCGGCGCCGGTGAGGTCGGCGTCGTGGCGATTCGGCGCCAGCTGCGCACAGAGCAAGCCGATCGCCATGAACAGGACGGCGGCCGAGACGAGGGCGGTCGCGAAGTACACGAGCGCAACCACCGACACGTCGGTCTTCGACAGGGCGCCGCCGACGGCCGCGATGAGCGCCGTCGGCACCCACAGCGCGACCACCCCCGCGCCGAGTCCGATCGCGGCGTCGCGCGCCGCGCGCCGGCGCGTGGTGTGACCCGCCAAGAACAATTCCCAGCGACCCGCGTCCTCCTCTCCGCGGGTGAGCTTCGTGGCGATCAGCAGGCCCCAGATGGCGCCGAGGATCATGACGAACATCCCCGTCTTGTACGCGGTGTAGCCGGCCACGGTGTCGAGGCGGTACAGGGGGCCGAACAGCGCCGCCCATGCCGCGTTGGTGGAGAACGAGGCGAGTGCTTCCCGGGAAGCGACGGTGGGGAACGTCTTCGGGTAGGTGTACACGGTCGCGGCGATCGTGGCCCCGAAGACGTACCCCCAGAGCGCACCGGGTCGGGACGCCCGCTTGGCGGTGCTGCGCACGACGACCTGTGAGGCCGTCCGATCGTCGTAGATTTCCTTTTCCTTACGCCGGCGCATCGCTCGGGGCCTCCACGCCGTCGGCTCCGTAGAGCGCGAGGAAGAGTTCCTCCAGGGACGGCGCCCTGCTGACCAGGTGACTCACGCCGGCCCGGGCGAGCACGGTCAGCAGCGGCTCGACCGAACCCGTGACCTGACAGCGGACGCGCTTCCCGTCCACGACGACACCCGTCACTCCGGCGACTCCGGATAGGTCGGGGACTGTTCCGTCGAAGTCGGCTTCCACCTGGAGCGCGGACAGGTGCCGCATCTCGTCGAGCGTTCCGACCTCCACCAGGTGCCCCGCACGGAGGATCGCGACGCGGTCGCACAGAGCCTCCACCTCGGACAGGATGTGCGACGAGAGGAAGACGGTCTGGCCGCGTTCGCGGGACTCGGCGACGCATTCGCGGAAGGCCTGCTCCATCAGCGGGTCGAGACCGCTCGTCGGCTCGTCGAGCACGAGCAGGTCGGCGCGCGTCATCAGCGCGGCGATCAGGATCAGCTTCTGCCGGGTTCCCTTGGAGTAGGCGCGGACCTTCTTCGACGGGTCGAAGTCGAACCGCTCGAGCAGCACGTCGCGGTAGGCGAGGTCGACCTTTCCTTGGACTCGTCCGAGCAGGTGCAGCGTCTCGGTGCCGGTGAGCGATGGCCAGAGCGTCGCCTCGCCGGGCACGTACGCGAGCCGGCGGTGCGCCTCGACCGGCTCCTGCTCGCAGTCGATTCCGAAGATCGCGGCCCGCCCGGACGTCGCGCGGATCAGGCCGAGCAGCAGGCGGATCGTCGTCGTCTTGCCGGCGCCGTTCGGGCCGAGGTAGCCGATCACCTCGCCCCGGGGAACCTCCAGGTTCAGGGACACCAGGGCCTTGGTGCTGCCGAACGTCTTGGACAGGTCCTCGGTGCGAATCGCCGTCTCTCGCGCCATCGGTCGCTCTCCCGCGGGCGTCGTCTGAGCAGAGCCTAGGCCTCCCGACTCGGATCGGGCGTGGGCAAGGTTCGCGCGGGATTCGGCCGGGTGCGCGGTCCGGAGGCCCGTCGCACGAGGGGCCGTTCGGCCGTGGGCCGCGTCCGCTCCCCGGCGAGGATGAAGTCGGAAGCGGAAGAGAGGGGGCGAGGTGAGGCAACTCGACGAGCGGACGGACGAGGCGCTCCGCGAGCAGGCGATCCGGCGCCTCAAGAAGAAGCGCGACTTCCAGGGACACCTGCTGGTCTATGTGTTGGTGAACGCGTTCATCGTGGCGATCTGGGCGGTGACGGGGTCGGGGTTCTTCTGGCCGATCTTCCCCATCATCGGGTGGGGGATCGGCGTCGTGTTGAACGCGTGGGACGTGTACCGGGCCGACGAGCCGGACGAGGACCGGATCCGCCGCGAGATGGAGATGCTCAGGCGCCGTGAGCGGCGGTGACAAAGAGATAGAGGAGGGGATCGCGATGCGATCCACCAATCCTTCGAACGGGACGCGCTCGACGCGCTCGGAGCGCCGGCGCAGGTGGTGGCTCCTGACCGGTCACGGTCACGAGCCTGCGGAGCCACAGGCGGTGGACGAGGAACCCTCCGAGGGCGCCGCCGAGGAGCAGTTTCCTCCCGAGTGGGTGGACAACCAGACCGCGCACCGCGTGAACAGGTAGCTGGCTCCTCGCGTCGACGAGCGGCCTCGAGAGTCCCCGTACCCACCCTCGGTCGTCGGCCAGTCAGCACGCGGTGATGCCAGGTGCCCTGTTCCCGGTAACCGTGCACCGTCCCGGCAGTGTGTGCACCGTGCGGGTGACGGATTCGAACCGTCCGACGCTGCGCCTCAGCGCGACCGGCCATGCACCGATTCGCCCTCGGTGCGGGGCGCGTGCTCGCCCTGCCCAACTTCCTACCGACTCGAGGCTTCAGTCTTCGACGAGATCCACCCTCCAGTTGGCCTCCTGGATGCGCGCATCCAGTTCCCGGTGCCGCTTCGCGATGTCGTCCGCGGCGCTGCGCAGATCCCGGACGGACACCGCGGTCACGAACGTGAGCTCGCTACGAATCTGCCGAGCCTGCTGGTTGCGTCCGGCGGCGGCGTCCGCCACCGAGGTGAGCAGCGAGTAGCGCAGTCGCAACACGTCGCGTTCCGCCAGCGCGGCGGTCAGGGTCTGACCATCTTCGACGGTGGCGGACGCGTTGGTCGCGTTGATCTGTCGAATCAGATCCTCGAGCTCCGTCAGCGCCTCCTGTGCGCCGGCGAGGAGCGAGTTCGCGTCTTCGGGTGGCGTTTCGCCCTCCTGGTGGCGAGCGCTGGCTTGCGCGCGGCCTTTCAGCTGCTCGTAGGTCCGCTTGCGGTCAGAGCGCAGGATGAGCGCCTCGGCGAGTTTCATGGCTGGCTTCCTTTCCGTCCGGACGAGTGTATCGACCGAAATACCTGGTCTCTGGAGCTGCTGACCTCGTGGGTGCGAGGGACGTCGTGATGGCCGTACGATCTGAAGCGTGGCCTACGACGAGGACGTGGCCGAGCGCATCCGCGAGCTGATCGCCGGCGAGAAGGGCGTCACCGAGCAGAAGATGTTCGGCGGGCTCGCCTTCCTCGTCCGCGGAAACATGGCGATCGCGGCGAGTGGGCAGGGTGGGGTCATGGTCCGCTGCGACCCCGACGAGTCCGACGCGCTGGTCGCGAAGACGCCCGCCCGGCTGGTCGAGATGCGCGGTCGCGAGATGCGGGGGTGGTTGCGCGTCGACACGAAGGACGTGGGAACCAAGCGCCGGCTCGCGAAATGGGTCGGCGTGGGAACGGCGTACGCGCGGTCGCTGCCCGCCAAGAAGAGATGAGTGTCCGGCCGGGCGGGGGACGCGCTGGTCCCGTCGTGCGGCTTGCGGCGATTCTCGTGGTGGGGGTTCTCACGGCCGGCTGCGGTCGGCCCGCATCCAGCCAGATCGTGGTGCCCAACCTCGTCGGGACGCAGCGCGCCGAAGCGACGGCGCGACTGACCGCCGTCGGGCTGCGCTATCAGGTCGCGGTGCAGCCGCTTTCGGTGCGGACGTGCCTGACGTACGCCGGCCGGGTGATCGCGCAGCGACCCCCGGGCGGCACGCCCGTGCTCTCCTGGACCGTGGTGACGATCGTGAGCTACGGGTCCATTCCGCCGGGAACGGTCAACGGGACGGCCTGCGTCCCGCCCCCGTAGTTGCGCGCTCGTTGCCCCGCCGCTCGCTTCGTCAGCGATGCTTGCGCCTGCGGCGGAGCAGGATCAGCGAGAGCAGGGCGCCGCCGGCGATCGCGGCCGTGCGCGCGGAGATGAACCGCTCCCGCGTCGCCTGCGCCTCGAGCTTGAGCTGGTCGACCGCCTCGACGAGTCCTTCGCGCTCCCTGCCGAGGTCGTTGATGATGTCGCCGACCGGGCGCGGCGGCGGCCGCTTGCGCTGACCGTTGGCGGCCGGCGTGGCGTCAGACTGCGCCATCGGTTCGACCCGGATCGGCGGCGGGCGGCGTGATCGGCGCGACGCTCGGCGTCACCACAGCCGGCGCGCCCGACGTGCCGTTCGCCGTTTGGGCGAATCCCAGTGCTTCCTTGGTGATCCGTGCCTGCTCCTTGGCGAGAGGAGTGCCGTTGGCCCGCCGGAAACGGGCGCGTGCAAGCAAGATCAGGACGCCGACCACGACGAAGTACAGGACCATGATGATCAGGATCGAGAGCCACACGGGCAGCACGAGCGCGAGCGCGGCGACAAGGAGCGCGGTGAGCAGCGCGAAGGCGAACACGGCGAAGAACGCGGCGCCGATCGCGAGCCCGGCTCCGGCGGCGGCATTCTTTCCCGTCTTCGCGAGCTCGGCCTTCGCCAGCTCGGTCTGCAGGCGCAGGACCGCCGACGCGCGCCGCGCGACCTCGCTCACCGCGTCCCGGAGTCCGGTTCCCGTGGCCATGCGAAGACCCTAGCACCGCAGGTAGAACGCCCACCTCGGGCCGCCCGGCCGTCCGGTGCGGGATAGAGTGGCCTGCATCCACCGACCTGCTCCCTCGGACGTCCCATGGGCACTGCGCACAGCGTGAAGGACCCGAATCGGCCGGCCTCGGCCGAGGCCCATCCGCCCTACGTGCTCGTCACGGTCGTGTTGATCGGGTCGATGGCTGTGTCGCAGGCGATCCCGTGGGCGAAGAAGGCGTTCGCCGGTGACGTCCCGCCGCTGCTCGCGCAGCTGCATCCGAGTATCGGGCCGTGGCTGCCGCTCGCGGTCGTCGCGATCGCCGTCGGTGTGGTGGTGTTCCCACCGGCACTCGAGTGGCCTCGCACGGCGTTCCTGGTGACCGTGGTGGCGATCGGCATGGCGATCACGGTGACGATGGCCGCCGAGGCGCACGGCCTCGCGGCGATCAGCGCTCCGTTCCGCCGCCCGCTCGAGTACTACGCGAGCGTGCCGCTCGTGCGCGAGCTGGGGCCGCGAGCGTTCGCTGCGCAGTTCCCCCACCTCGGCTCCGGGCTGTCGTTGCACGCGGCCACGCACGGGCCGAGCGCCGTGCTGTTCCTGTGGCTGTTGTGGAAAATGACCGGCGGAAGCGTGCTCGGCGTGTCGCTGTTCGTTGCGCTCGTCGGCGTCGCAGGCGCTGTTCCGACGTACGCCATCGCGCGGTCGCTCGCCGACGAGCGGGGTGCGCGGCTGGCGACGCTGCTGTTCGTCTGCGCGCCGGGCGTGCTCATCTACTCGGCGACGTCGATGGACGCCGTCTTCATGACGGTGATGGCCTGTGCGCTCGCGGCGCTCGTGCGCTTCCCCCGATCCGCGGGGTGGGCGGCGGCCGCCGGCGTGCTGTGGGCGATCGCCTTCAGCTTCACCTTCGGAGCGTTCGTCCTCGCCTTCTTCGCGATCGGTGTGGGCGTGGTCGCGTGGCGGGACGGGACGGCAACTGTCAGGACGGGCCTGATCCGAGCCTGCTGGATCCTCGTGGGCCTCGTGGCCGGGTACCTGGTGCTGCGGCTCGCCCTCGGGATGAACCTCGTCGCAGACTTCCGGGCCGCGTCCCGCGCGAACTACCACGACCCGTCGCGGGCCCGCCCGTACCTCTATTGGGTGGTCGCCAACATCCCGGCGTTCCTCTGGGCCGGGGGCGTCGTGCAAACGGCGCTGGTCGCGTCATGGACGCGGGTGGCGTGGCGGACGGGGCGCTACGGGTTCGAGACGGTGCTGATCGGCGTACTGGCATTGTCGACGCTCAGCGGAGTGTTCCTCGGCGAGGTCGACCACATATGGCTGTTCTTCATCCCGCCGCTTGCCGCGGTTGCGGGGATGGGGCTCGAGTCGTTGCTCGATGCGCGCAGACTCGACGAAGCCCGGGGGCCGAACGCGGCCGACTCCGGATACCTGCGGGGAGTGCTCGCGGGCTCGCTCGGTCAAGCGCTGCTCATCCAGCTCCTTCTCTATACCTATTGGTGAACCCCGGCACCTCCCCACGGCAGCCGGGAATCCCCGTCCCGGGATCATCGGGACGGTAGGCTGACGGCCATGGCCGACCCGGGCGAGCCGCCGTCCACCGACGCTGTCGCGGCGTCGGGCGCGGCACCGGCACCCGCTCCGACGAGGGCTCCCGCGAAGGCTTCCAAGCGCAAGGCCATCGTCGGGGCGATCGTCACGCTGGCGGTCCTCGTGATCGTGTTCCTCGGGATCTTCCCCCAGTTCGCGAGCTACAAGGACGCGTGGACCGCGATCAAGGAGATGACGGCGCCGTGGCTCGTCGCCCTGATGATCGCGTGCGCCGTCAACATCCTCGTCTACGTCTGGCCGTTTCAAGCGGCGGTCCCCGGGCTCCGGTACTGGCCGGCGTTCAGCGTCCGGCAGACCTCGTACGCGATCAGCAACGGCATCCCCGCGGTCGGCGGTGCGATCGGGCTGGGCGTGCAATACGCGATGCTCGAGTCCTACGGGGTCGACAGCGCAGTGTCCGCGGCCGGCATCGCGATCAACACGGTCTGGAACCTGATCGCGACGCTCGCGCTGCCGGTCGTGTCCGTGATCCTCCTGGTGTTCAGCGGCCAGGCGACGTCGAAGGCCGCGTGGCTCGCGCTCATCGGTGTGGCGGTGATCGCGGTCGGCGGCCTCCTGCTCGGGCTGGTCCTGAAGAGCGACCACGAAGCGCGCGTGATCGGCGACTTCGTCGATCGTGTCTTGAACTGGGTGCTGAAGATCGTGCACCACCCGATGGCGCTCCGCATCGGAGACGCTCTGGTCAGCTTCCGCGGGTCGACGGTGAACGTGATCCGAGGCCGGTGGGGGCTGCTGACGCTCACGAACTTCCTGATGCAGCTGTCGTCGTTCATGGTGCTCTACATCGCGCTTCGCGGCGTGCAGGTCGGCGAGCCCACTCACACCACCTTCGCGGAGGCGTTCGCGGCATTCGCTTTCGGCCGCCTGGCGAGCTTCATCCCCCTCACGCCCGGCGGGCTCGGCACGGTGGACGCCGCGATCACCGGAATCCTCGCGCTGTTCGGCGCGTCCAGCAGCGACGCGCTCGCGGCCGATCTCGTGTGGCGTGCGCTCACCTACATCCCGCAGGAGCTCATCGGCCTCCTGACGTTCCTGGTGTGGCGAGTGCGACAGCGCCGCCGGGCCGAGGCGGGG
>DASPTB010000284.1:0-4380 GCA_035623615.1 Actinomycetota bacterium | reverse complement strand
AGTCGACGCGTCGCAAGTCGACGGCTCGCAAGTCGACCGCCCGGAAGTCGACGGCTCGCAAGTCGACGGCACGCAAGTCGACGGCTCGCAAGTCGACCGCACGCAAGTCGACGGCTCGCAAGTCGACCCGCCGCAAGTCGACGGCTCGCAAGTCGACCGCACGCAAGTCGACGGCTCGCAAGTCGACGCGCAAGAGCCCGGCCCGGAAGTCGACAGCACGGAAGAGCACCGCCAGAAGGCGCAAGTCCGCCGCCAAGCGGTAGCCGATCCGGTCGATTGGCCAATGCACCCGGAAGGGGGGCGCTTGCCCCCCTTCCTGCATTATTGGGGTGCTATGCTCGCCGCGCTCTCCCGGGTGGATCCATCCGGGCTCTTCGCATGACAAACACTCCCGAGCGATCTGCTGATACGGTCACGCACGAGGCAACCCAGGCTCCGAGCGTGCTCGTCGTGCTCGTCGTTCGCGACGGCGCGTCGTGGCTGCGGCAGTGCCTGATCGGACTCTCACGGCAGACCCATCCGCGCCTCGGCATCCTCGCGGTTGACAACGGATCCTCCGACGCCTCGCCGGAGATGCTCGAGACGACCCTCGGCTCCGAGCGCGTGATCCGGCTCGGCGCGGGCCGAACCTTCT
Organism: Actinomycetota bacterium; assembly: GCA_035623615.1. Lineage (GTDB taxonomy): Bacteria > Actinomycetota > UBA4738 > UBA4738 > UBA4738 > DASPTB01. The sequence goes on along the minus strand of DASPTB010000284.1, from coordinate 3,746 downwards.
CGGCGGCCGCGTCCGAGGCTCTCGGCTCGCCCGCGGCCGAGCGGGCCGATTACCTCTTCTTGCTCCACGGCGACACGGTGCTCGCGCCCGAGGCGGTCGAGCGCATGGTCGAGACGGCGGAGCGCATCGACGGGGTGGGCATCGTGGGCGCCAAGATCCTCGACGCGGACCACCCGGAGGTCCTGCGAAACGTGGGCGAGTCCGTCGACCGATTCGGTTATCCCTACTCGCCGCTCGAGGGCGGGGAGATCGACCAGGGGCAGTACGACCGCGTGCGTGAGGTCATGGCGATCTCGTCGTGCGCGATGCTCGTCACCAGAGAGGTGGTCGAGCGGATCGGGCTTCCCGACGACCGCCTCCCCACCCGCTTCGCCGACACCGGGTACGGCTGGCGCGCCCGCGTGGCGGGCTACCGGGTGCTGATGACGCCCGGGGCGGTCGCCGTTCACCGGGCGCCGAGAGAGCGCGCGGGCCTGGCCGCCGCCCACGGTGGCCGCCGCGCCCGATTCCAGCGTGAGCGCTCGGCCCTCGCCGCGGTCCTGGAGAACGACGGCTGGTTCACCGCGCTCTGGACGGTCCCGCTGTGGCTCCTGCAGGCCTTCGTCCGGACGATCTACCTCCTGCTGTCGCGGCGGTTCGAGGGCGCGTACGAGATGGCCGCGGCGCTCGGGTGGAACGTCCGCCATTTCCCGGGCACGATGCGCATCCGCCGGCGCATTCAGCGGGCACGGCGCGAGCGCGACCACCGCGTCCACGCGTTCATGGCGCCGTCGGTCCGCCAGGTGCGGCGGTGGATGACGTCGATCGAGACGTGGGCGCAGCCACAGGCCGAACAAGAGGAAGGGGCCGGGCCCGTGTCCGGCTGGACGCTCGCCGGGCGGTTCGCGTCGGCGCACCCGCTGCTCGTGGCGTGGACGTGCGGCGGCCTCGTCGCGCTGTTCTCCTACCGGCATCTCTTCGGGGTGTCGCCGCTCTCGGGGGGCGCCGTCGCGGCGTTCCCCTCCTCGCCGGGCGGGTTCTTCAACGAGCTCGTCTCGGGAGTGCGAACGACGGGCCTCGGGGGAACACAGGCCGCGAGCCCCGCGCTCGGACTGCTCGGCGTGGGGAGCGTCCTCTCCCTCGCCAATCCGGGGCTGCTGCAGAAGATCCTGCTCTTCGTGCTGCCGCCGGCGGCGGCCGTCGGCGCGTACCGCAGCGTGCACCGGCTGACCGCGCAGCGCGTGCCGGCCGTCCTGGCGGGCGCGGCGTACGCCTTGTCGCCGGTGACGATGTGGGCGTTCTCGCAGGGCCGGATTCCCGAGCTCGCGTTCCTGGCCGGTCTGCCGTGGATCACGACGCGCCTCCGACTGGGCTTCTTCCCGCACGGGGCCGTCCCGACCACGCGGTGGATCATCGGGGCCGGGGCGGGGCTCGCCGTCGTCGCGTCGTTCTATCCCGGCGTGCTGCTCGCCGCCGCGGTGGTCGTGCTCTCGTCCCTGATCGTCGCCGGCGACGGGCGGCGCGCTCGCGGAGCCGGCCGTGCCCTGGCCGGTCTGATGGTCGCCGCCGTGCTGACGTTCCCGTTCTCCTGGGTGCTGGTCTCTGCGGGAAGCGCCGCGCTCTCCGAGCAGGTCGGTTACCGGTCGTTCCTCGAGGTGCTGGAGCTGTCGCCCGGCTCCGGGCCGGGCTCGTGGCTTCCCGCCCTGTACTTGGGGATCGCGGCGGCGACCGCCGTCATCCTGGTCGCGCGAGCGCTCCGCGGGCCGGCGGCGCGCGCGTCCCTCGCCGCGCTCGTCTGTCTCTACCTGGCCTGGGCCTCGGCCGCGGGGTGGCTGCCTGGCGGCGTCTCGAACGCCCCCGCCTATCTCGGCCTCGCCGCGTACTCGCTGTGCATGGTGATCGGTCTCGGCCTCGCGTCGGTGTTGCCGCAGGTGCAACTCGCCTCGTTCGGCCACCGGCAGGTGGGCGCGGCGCTGTTGCTGCTCGTTCTCGGGGTCGGGCTGCTGCTGCAGGCCGGACAGGCGGTGCGCGGCGGGTGGGCCGTCGGCGGACCCGACGTCGTCCAGCCGGCGTACGCACTCGTGCGGGAGGGCCCCGAGCCCGTTGGACGGGTACTGTGGATCGGCCGGCCACGCGGCGCAGAGCTGCCGGCGCCGGGCGGCAACTCGGAGGGAGTCGCGGACGCCGGCGCAGCGTCCCTTCGGTTCGCGGTGAACGGGCGCTCCGGCGCCTCGGCGCTGGACACCGGGCGTCCGGCCGCAGGCGGCGGTTACGCCGCCCTCGGCCGGACGCTCGAGGAGGTCCTCTCGGGAGCGACGCAGCACGGGGGCGCGCTCCTTGCTCCGTTCGCGGTGCAGTACCTCGTGGGCGGCGCCGGCGACGTTCCCCCCGCGGCGCTGCAGCGACTGAACGCCCAGGTCGACCTCGTCCGGGTTCCCGCCGGCGGCCTCGTCGTGTACCGGAACACCGAGTCGGTCGCGCCGGCGACGGTCGCGCCCGCGAGTTGGGCGCGTGCCGCCGCGAGCGGGTCGTCGCTCGCGGCGGCTCGGCTGACCGCGGAGGGGGCGGTTCCCTTGCATGGAGGCGGCGAGGTCTACCGCGGCACCGTCCCGAGGGGCTCGCTGGCGCTTCTTTCGCTGCAGCACGACTCCCGGTGGCGGCTCACGCGTGCGGGAGGGACATCGTCGAGATCGTCGAGTGCGTTCGGGTGGGCCGACGGCTGGGCGAAAGTCTCCGGTCCGGTGGAGATCCGCTACGGCGCGCAGTGGATCCGGACGCTCGAGATGGCGTTGCTGACGGTCGTGTGGGCAGCTTCGCTCTGGATCACGAGGAGGCCGTCGCGCCGTGTCTGAAGGGGAGGGCGGCTCCGTGGATCGGGGCCCCAGGAGGATCGTCCCGGTGGGAGACGAGCCCGTGGCTCGCGCCGCCGACGAGCCGGTGCCCCGTGTCGGGCGGCGCACCGTGGTCGTCGTCGTGGTGGCCGCCCTTGTGCTCGCGTCCGGGTGGTGGCTCGACGGGGTCGGCGCCAAGGCTCCCGGTGCGGGGGCTGCCGGGCCGCCGACGGGCGCGTGGTTCTGCCCGCACGGTGGATCGAAGGGGTGGAAGGCGTGGGTGGTCGTCACGAACCCCGGCAGGACCGCGTCCTCGGTGCGCCTGACTGCCGTGGACGGCTCCGGCTCTTCGGCCCCGGCCACGTTCACCGTTCGGGCAGAGCGGCAGGTCTTCCGGAGCATCCCCGCCGCGACGACGGATGCGGCGACGGAGGTCGAGTACTTCGGCGGCTGGGTGGGCGCGGCGACGGTCGTGCAGACGCCGGACGGCGCGCTTGCGACCGAGCGTTGTCAGTCCGCGCCCCAGCCGCAGTGGTACCTGCCGGACGTCACGACCGCTCCGGGGCGGACCACGTACCTGGTCGTCATGAACCCGTTCGACACCAACGCCGAGTTCGACGTGGCGTTCCGAACGGAGCGCCGCAAGGTCACACCCGGCGCGCTGACGCCCCAGGTGCTTCGGCCGGGACGTTCGATGGCCATCAAGGTGAACACGTTCGTGCTCGGAGGTCCGAACGAGCAAACGGTCTCCGCCGAGGTCGACCCCATCATCGGACGGGTTGTGGTGGGTGCCTATGGCACGGCGGGAACGTCGTTGCGGGCCGAGGAGGGCCAGCCGGAAGCCTCTGCGCTGCAGCTGATCCCGACGGCCGGCTACGGCAGTGCGGGATTCCTGCAGATCGAGAACCCCGGTTCGAAGGACGCGCGCGTGACGGT
>DASPTB010000264.1:0-17928 GCA_035623615.1 Actinomycetota bacterium | reverse complement strand
CCGTGACCGTTGCCCCGCCGCCACCCGTGACCGCCCCCGCGCCCCCACCTCCGCCACCGCCCGCTCCCGCACCACCGCCGGTCACCCCGGCACCGATTCCACAGGTGACGTCGATGGCTCCTGTGGCAACCGTCCCCGTCGACACGCACGAGCTCGCGCCCTTGCCCCCGCAGGCTCCCGCCACGCCGGCGCAGCCGGAGTGGGCTCCGCCATCGAGCGTCTGGAGCGAACGACCCGCGGACTGGCGCGCAATCCCCACTCGTCACGCGACCCCGACCAAGGCCCGCCTTCGCAACCCGAAGACCCTGGCCGTCGCGTTGCTCGCGCTGGCCCTTCTCGTCGCGGCCGTCGTTGTGACGCGGCCTCAGGGGCAGCAACCGCACCCCGACACACGGTTCGGGAGCCTCGGGACCTCACCTTCCAGCCTTGTCTGGGCCGTCCAGATGCCGACGGGAACGCAGCTGGCCGTGATCGGGGTGCCGCACACCGGCGACCCGGTGGCGATGGCGATTCCCAACCAGACCAACGTGACGCTCCCCGCCGGAAACGTTGCGCAAGCCGGCCAGAGTGCCGGGAGCGGTCCGCAGGCGCAGGCAGTGGCCCAGACCCTGCTCGACCGGCGCGTCGGCCACTACTTGTTCACTTCCCCCGGAACCCTTGCCTCGCAGATCGATCGACTTGGGGGCATCCACGTGCAGACCGAATCGGCGTTCACCTACGCCGGGCACACGATCCAGCCGGGGAGCGTGACGATGCGCGGCGCCATGGCCGTCGCCTATCTCGGCCAGGGAAGCGCAGACGACGCGACGGCCCGCTGGGAAGACGTGCTGTCCGGGATCATGGGAGCTTCCAGCAGCCCATCGGATTGGAGCACCGCCGGGACCACGGATGACGCGACGGTCGTCTCGAAGATCATGGCGTCGGCCAAAGACGCGACGGTCGTCGAGATGCCCACGGCTCCCTCGTCCGAGTCCGGCCTGAACGTCGACCAGAAGGCGCTCACCAAGGCGCTCGGACAGTTCGGCACGAGCCTGGGAACGCTCGTGCGCGTCGTCGTCATCAACGGGAGCGGCGCTCCGGGTCTGGGCACGATGATCAACGACAAGCTGGCGCCCGCCGGCTTCCTCGTCGTCGCGTCGCAGAACGCGACGCGCTTCAATCAACGGACGACACAGATCGTCGCGACCGGGAACGGGTTCGTCGACGCGGCCCGCCGGGCGCAGACGCTGCTCGGCAAGGGCGAGGTAGAGGTCTCGGGCGAGCCCAGCCAGCTGGCCGACGTGACCATCGTGGTCGGCAAGGACTTCAGCGCACGGTAGCCGGATGCGGGGTCCCGCCCGAGCGGGATCCCGGGGCGTCGCCTAGGACCAGCCGCTTTTCGTCCACAGACCAGAGGAACCCTCGTCCGTCGTCACGTCCGGCGCGTCGGCGTCGGCGACCGCGAAGGGATCGTCGGGGCGTTCCTCTGGGACGGTCGCCTCGGTCTCGGGAGCCAGCGGGTCGGCCGGGATGATCGGCGGCTGGGCCTGCCCGACGCCGGGTTGAGGCGTCGGGGAGACGGACGGCTCGGGCGCCATCGGCGGAGCAGGTGCGGCCGGCGGGCTCGACACCTCGGGCAGCGTGATCGGCTCCGGCGACGTGGGCTCCGCCGCGGCGTACTCGGCCGGCGGGGCCGCGGGCTCGGCCGGTGCGACCTGCTCGGCAGGCTGCGGGTACCCGGCGGGCGACTGCTCGGCCGGCGGGGCGTACTCCGCGGGCGGGGCGTACTCCGCGGGCGGGGCGTACTCCGTGGTGGCCGCCTGATCGGCCGGGGCCGACTGCTCCACGGGCGCGGCGTAGTCCACGGGCGCGGCGTAGTCGGCGGACGCGGCGTAGTCGGCGGGCGCGGACTGCTCGGCCGAGGGCGTCTCGCTCTGCTGGGGAGAAGCCGTCTCCTCGGACGCGGCGATCTGACCCGGAGGATCGCCCACCTGCGACAGCGTGGTCAGGTCTTCGTTGAACAGGTAGATCGCGTCCGACATCGGCGCGAGCGCCTCCTGGATCCGCTTCGGCACCTCGGAGATCCGCGACTGCGCCTCGTCGAGCCGATCCTGCACCGACGCCATGACCGTCTCCAGCCGCTGGCGCCAGCGCACGTACTGCGAGATCGCCCCGCTCAGGTCGGAGCGCATCCGCTCGGCCTCGCGTGTCCTGAGCTCACCGGTCTCCTCGGCCCGCTCGACGATCCGCTGCGCGGATTCCTGCGCGGCCTTCAGGATCGGAGCGAGCTCGTCCATGAGGACTTGCTGCGTGTTCCGTGCCTGCGCCTGCTCCTGCAGCTGCTGGTGGAGCGCGCGAGTCTGCGAGTCGAGCTGCTGGACCTGCGTCTGGCTCTGCGCCAGCTCGGTGCGGATCCCCTGCAGCGACTCTTCGCGCTGCCGGATCTCTTCCCGCAGGACCTCGATGTTGCGGTCACGGCCGGCGACCTCCTCGCGCAGGCGCGCGAGCTCGGCCTGGATCTCGTCGAGGCGGCTGCGCGCCTCCTGCGACTGCTGCTGAGCAAGACGGAGCATGGCCTCGCGGTCGGCGAGCAGCTTTTCCACGTCCTTCGAGCGATATCCGAACAAACCCCGGCCCATCGCGGCGGGTGTCGATCCCATCGAGGCCTCCTTCATGCCGCAGCCCGTTCTGCTGCTCGTTCGATTATTCGATGCCTCGACCGATGGATCAACGCGCTTGAGCGCAAAGACGGAATTCCGTCCTGGGCCGCCATTCGGGGATCCCCCTTCCTTGAATTAGGCCATTCGCCCGATAGAGGGTCGGCCGCGCGGCGGCAACAATGGGTGGACCGCCGGACCTGGAGGGCCGCCGTGCAAGAGGGAATGCTCATCGGACTCGTGATCGTGGCCGTCGCGCAGCTGCCCTGGCTCCTGTGGCTGCTCCTTCGCGAGCAGCCCTCGGGCGGCGGCGGAGGTGGTACCAAGCGCGACGACCCGCCGAAGGCGCCACCCCTCGAGCCCCAGTTCGATTGGGACTCCTTTGAGGACAACTTCCGCGCCTTCACGCAGGACCAGGCCACGTTCGGCCAGTATCGGCCGGCGAAGCGCGAGGACGCCACGTCGCCCTCGGCGTCGATCGACGACAGCTCGGCGGATCCGTCTCGGGGCTGACCCCCAAGTCTCCGCTACCGCCCTCTGGGCCTCGGTGCGAGGCATCCGGCCGCGCCGAGCGCGCGCGGACCGCGACTGCGAGGCGAAGCGCCCTCCTCGGGCGCGCGGGAGCAGTCGATCAGCATCGGGATCACGCCTGACTCCAGCCAGCGGACCATCGGCGAGCGCGGAGCCCGCCGGGACCGCCGCCACGGCCGCCACCGGTGCCTGCCGCTCCGCTCGAGTCCCTGGACGCGTGTCCGCGTGGCCATGGACGGACAGCCCGGCCAGCCGGCCGGCGCTCGTCCGAGTCGTGAGCTCCCGCGTTGCATCGCTCGGGTTATCGGCCCGGGTGTCCCGAGGTTGAGCCTTCGGAAGTAATTCGCCGACAGTACGAATCGGATGCGCGGCGCTGGCCGCGCCGACGACGCACGCACGCCACTCGCCGATGTGCGTCACCCTAGGGTGCGCGACGAATCGCCGGACACCGGGCAGGAGAAGTAGGTCTTTCGGTCGTTGCCGCCGCACGTTCGCTACGTCGCCCGGCGGGGCGCGCATCGCACGCGGGAACCACCCACAGCGTTCGCCGGACCCGGTTTTCCGAGCCGCCTTCCCCGAGTGACCATGCGGTTTTTCGACCGAAGGGGGGATTGCAACCGAGACGCCAAACGCCGACTCTGTACCGCACAAACACGATCAGGAGCATCCATGTCCGCCGACAAGCAGACCGCCGACGTACCCTCCGTCACCGCCGTGCAGGTCGACGAGGTCGAGGTAGCGCTCGCAGGCCGTGTGGCATGCCCGTGGTGCGCGGGTCTCTCGCGCCCGGGGCCGTCGTGCGACACGTGCGGCTCCCCCCTCGACGAGCAGGAGGCCATCCGGCTGACCGAAGAGTTCCGCGACGTGCTGGAGTCTCGGCTGAGCCACACGAAGACGGCGGAGGAAGAGGCGGAACTGCAGGAGGCGAAACGGGCACAGGACGAAGCCAAGGCGAAGGCCGCGGCCGAGCGCAAGCTGGCCGAGGACGCGCGGAAGCAGGCCGAGGCAGCCACCCGCAAGGAGCAGGCAGAGGCGGCTCGCCGGCGGGCGCAGGAGGCCAAGCAGCGCCGCGAAGCCGCCCGGCTCGCGAACGATCTTCGCCGCAGAGCCCCGCTCGATGTCGTCACGGCGCCGAGGCAGAAGGCCAAGCCCGCGGCGGTCGTCGCCGTCGCCAAGGCTCCCGCCCCCAAACCCGCTCCCAAGCCCGCCCCCGCGCCGGAAGCCACGGTAGCCACCGCCCCCAAGGCCTCGCCGCTGGATGAGATCCGCCGGCTCGCCCGCGACCGGCAGACGAGGCGTGAGGAGACGCGCAAGCAGCGCGACGCGGAGCGCGAGCAGCAGCGGCTGGAGGAAGTCGAGGCACACCGCCTCGACGAGCAGCGCCGGAGAGTCGAGGCGAAGCGGATCGAGACCGAGCGCAAGGCCGAAGAGCAGCGCCACCGCGAGGACGCGAAGCGCCGGGCACAAGCCGACGCGGCCGCCAGGGCCGACGAGGCCAAGCGCCACGCCGAGGAGCAGGTTCGTCGCAAGGAAGCCGAGAAGGCCGCCGCCGAGCTCCGCAAGGCCGAGGAGGCTCGCCGCAAGGAGGCCGAGAAGGCCGCCGCCGAGCAGCGCGTGGCGGAGGAGGCTCGCCGGAAGGCCGAGGAGGAAGCCCGCGAGAAGGCCGTCGAGATGGCGCGGGTCGCCGAGATCACCCGGCGCCAGCAGGCCGTCGAGCGTCGCCAGGAAGAGGCACGGCTGGCCGAGGAGGCTCGGGCCGAGCTGCAGGCGCTCCTGGACGCGGTCTAGAGGATCGCGTCCGAACCACCCGGGAACCCCCCGGAAGAGATGGTCGGGCGGGCCGGGCTCAACAGGGGCTTTGACCAGCCCGATAACCACTACGTGCGACAACGCGCTTGGTATCTGTACCTGGGCGGCGGGCTCCTGCTCGGCGTGCTCTATTACCTCGGTCCCATGTGGGCGCGGACCGGGTACTCCCAGAACATCGTGGGCGCGTCGGGCGTCGTTGCCATCCTCGTCGGCATTCGTCTCAACCAGCCTCGCAACCAGCTTGCCTGGTACCTGTTCGCCGCCGGGCTCGCGCTGTTCGTCGCCGGTGACGTCATCACGTACCACCCCCAGTGGTTCTTCCATTCCGACAACGCGCCGTTCCCTTCGTGGGGCGACGCCGCGTACCTCGCCGTCTACCCATTGCTGGTCGCCGGCCTGCTGGTCCTCGTCCGAACCCGCAACCCGGAGGGGAACCGCCCCGCGCTGATCGACGCGCTCGTCATCACGATCGGCATCGGTGTCCTGTCCTGGGTGTTCCTGATGGAGCCCAACGCCAGCGACGCGACGCAGACGCTCGTCCAGAAGGCCACGTCGATCGCCTACCCGCTGGGCGACCTGCTGCTCCTCGGCATGATCGTGCGGCTGGCGATGGGGACGGGCAGCCGGCCGATCGCCTTCTTCCTGTTGATCGGCAGCGTGATCGCGCTGCTGCTCACCGACTCGAAGTACACGTACATCCTCGTCACGAGCACCTACAACGGGAGTGGGAGCGGCCTGGACGCGGGCTGGGGGCTCTTCTACCTGCTGTGGGGCGCCGCGGCCCTGCACCCGTCCATGCGGATGCTGTCCGAGCCCGGCGTCGAGAAGGTTGACCGTTTGCAGCGAACCCGGCTGGTGCTGCTGTCGGCAGCTACGCTCATGGTGCCCGTCGTCCGGATCATCCAGCTCGAGCGCGGCAAGGCCGTCAACGAGCCGGTCCTCGTGGCCGCGGCCGTCGTCATCTATCTGCTCGTGGCCCTGCGGATGAGCGGGCTGGTGGTGCGGCACGAACAGGCGGAACGTCGCGAGCGCGCGCTGCGCGAGGTGGGCGCCGCGTTCGTCGCCGCGGGAGATCCCGAGGCGGTCCGAGGTGCGGCGGCGCGCGCGATACGCGAGGTCGCCGGCGAGGACGTGACCGTGCGCGTCGACCTCGCGCCGAGCGGCGAGGCGTACGCCCTCCCGCCGGAGGGGGTTCCCGACATCGTCGCCGCCGACCTCTTGGCGGGTCGCACGGTCAGGCTGGCCCGGGTCAGCCCGCCGCTGGCCGCCGCCATGGGCTTGGAGGGGGACGCTGGAGCCCTGTTGCTCGCCCCGGTGCGCTCCGGCGCTCGCCTCGTGGGCCTGGCGGTGGTGGAGGGCGACGATCCGCTTCCTTCCCAGACCGTGCGGGCGGTCGAGGGCGTCATTGCGCAAGCGTCGCTCGCGCTCGAGCGCGCCCAACTGGCGGAGGACATCCACCGCCAGCGGGTGGAGGCGAGGTTCCGCTCGCTCGTCCAGAACGCCACCGACCTCATCACCGTCATCGACCGCGAGGGCACCATCACGTACCAGAGCCCCTCGGCCCGCCGGATGCTCGGCTACGAGCCGGAGGACCTCGAGGGCACGTCCCTGTTCGACCTCATCCACCCCGACGATGCTCCCCGCGTCCGCAACCTGCTCGCGAGCGCCTCGGCGGCGTCGACGGTGATCGAGGCACAACTCGAGCACCGGGGCGGCACCTGGCTGCACGTCGAGATGACGCCCACCGACCTGAGCGCCGACCCGAACGTCGCCGGCATCGTTCTCAACACGCGCGACGTCAGCGAGCGCAGGGCGTTCGAGGAACAGCTCACGCACCAAGCGTTCCACGACACTGTGACGGGGCTCGCCAACCGGGCGCTGTTCCACGACCGCGTGGGGCACGCCCTCGAGCGGCAGGAGCGGGACGATCGCTCACTCGCCGTGGTCCTCATGGACCTAGACGACTTCAAGGCCGTGAACGACAGCCTCGGCCACGCCGTCGGAGACCGCCTGCTCGTGGAGGTCGGCCACCGGCTGAAGGGTCTCGTCCGGGGAGCCGATACCGTCGCTCGGCTCGGAGGTGACGAGTTCGCCGTCCTCATGGAGGACGCCCGCGACGAGGAGGCCGCCGAGGCGGCCGAGCGCATCGTGGACGGATTCAAGACGCCGTTCCGACTCGAAGGCCGCGACGTGATCGTGCGCGCCAGCATCGGGATCGACATCGTCCACTCGGCCGGTGCCGCGCATCCCGCCGCTGAGGACGTCATGCGCAACGCGGATGTCGCGATGTACACCGCCAAGGCCGAGGGCAAGGGTCGGTACCAGGTCTTCGAGCCGACGATGCACGGAACGGTCATCAAGCGCCTGGAGCTGAGAGCCGACCTGCTGCGCGCCGTCGAGGAGGGCGAGTTCGTCCTGCACTACCAGCCGATCCTCGAGCTCACGTCGAGCGACCTGGCCGGTTTCGAGGCGCTGATCCGGTGGCAGCATCCGCGGCGCGGCCTGGTTCCACCGCTGCAGTTCATCCCGCTCGCCGAAGAGACCGGCTTGATCATCCCGATCGGGAAGTGGGCGTTGCAGGAGGCCTGTCGCGAGGCGTTCGTGCTGCAGCAGCTCTCGCGGCGCCGGCGCAAGCCCCTCACGATGTCGGTGAACCTGTCCGCGAAGCAGCTGCAGGAGCCCGATCTGGTGAGCGACATCGCGCAGATCCTGCGAGAGACGGGCCTGGATCCCGAGACGCTCACGGTCGAGATCACCGAGAGCGTGATGATGGCCGACACCGAGTTCTCCGTCGCGCGCCTGCAGGAGCTGAAGACCCTCGGCGTCCAACTCGCGGTGGACGACTTCGGGACGGGCTACTCGTCACTCAACTACATCCGCCGGTTCCCCATCGACTCGCTCAAGGTCGACCGGTCGTTCGTCGACGGCGTCGGGGACGGCGGCGAGGTGTCGGCGCTCACCGAGGCAATCCTGCATCTGTCGCGCGTCCTGCGCCTCCGGGCGGTGGCGGAGGGAATCGAGACGAGCGAGCAGCTGGACCGCCTGCTACAGCTGAACTGCGAGCTGGGACAAGGATTCCTGTTCTCGCGGCCGATCGACAAGCCGAGCGTCGAGGCATTGACGGCCGAGCGGGCCGGCGAGCAGCGTCGGCGGAAGGCCGTCTAGGAGCGGGATCCCGGCGGGATCAGCCCTCGGCAGCGTCGTCCCACGGGACGTCCATGAGCTCCTCGCGGCAGCGGCCGCAGAGCCCGAGCTCGTCGCCGACGTCGACGGACTCCTCCATGCAGCGCCAGCACTGCTCGAGGGCACGCGACTCCCAGTACACGCGGCCCGTCACCCGAACAGCGACGCCCGGGGCGGCCGCGCCGCCGAGGACGAGCCGCCGGCAGGGGGCGCAGAGCTGACGCCCGTCGTCGGAGACCTCGAGCTCGTCGGAGCCGCACCGCCAGCACCCGTCGAGCCAGTCGCCGGCGGGCTCGGGGAGCTCGGAGGCGGGTTCAGGGGCGGGCACCGGAGGGTCCCGAAGCGGGCCGGAGGAGTGAACACCTCACCCAATTAGGGTCGGCTCCGGGCCGGGAAATCCTGAGCGGGCGATATCGCCGGGGAGAGAAGTGCCTGCTAGAGAGCCGTCCGGGCCTTCTCGATATCGCTGACCGCAAGCACCAGCCGGGTGCCGGTGCCCAGGTAGGCGACCTCGACGTTGACGCCCGCGTCCGAGAGCTTGCGGGCGAGTCCACCCAGGGCGCCGGGACGGTCCTCGATCTCCACGACCAGGACCTCCCGCTCCTCGCCCACCTCGCAGAGGCCGTCCAGCGCCTGCCGCGCCGCGGTGGGATCGGCCACGAGGATGTGCCCGACCCCCTTGCCCTCGGCGACGAAGCCGCACATCCCTTCGACGTTGATACCGGCCCTGCCGAGCGCCTCACCGATCTCGGCCAGGGTTCCCGGTCGGTTGTCCATGACGATCCCAAGATCGGTCGGCACGAGGCCCCCTTTCGGCGAGCGAGGAGGCGACCGATCTCGGCCGCGCTCGCCCGAGGTCTACACCAACCTCCCGGCCCATCGCAACCGTCGCGGACGCTAGCTGCGAACGCGGCGGAGGGCGGCCTCGGCGTCCTCCGCCGCGACCTGCTTCCTGCGGTAGTTCCACAGCGCGAACCGGTCGCAGGCAGTCTCGGCGGACGACTTCTTCCCCATCACCTCCTTCAGGTACCAGTGCATCCACTCGTGCAGGTAGAGGAACCGGAGTACCTGACGCGGGGTGCGAAACGTCACGCCTTCGGACAGCCAGACGAACCGCAAGCCCTTGCCCGGCCGGCGACGCGCGGCGTACGGGACGACCTCGCCGAACGGAACGAAAGGCTCAGGCACCTGCAGGAAGATGCGGTGGGCTTCGAAGTCGGTCCACGCCGCGAGATGGGGGTGAGCCCGGTACCGCAGCGGCTTCACCACGATCGTGTATCCGTGCGCCTCCGGCAGGCCGGCCAGCATCGCCCGGACCTTGGACGAAGCGATGGGCTCGAACTCGGAGCGAATCCTCACGTACCGAGGGTAGGGCCGGGCACCGACGTCGAGTGAACCGCTTGCAGCGGAAAAGGAAACGCGCCGCCGGTGGGGTTGGGAGGAGCTTTTGGCTCGGGCCGCCGGCGGCGCGCTGGCCTTGGACGCCTGCTAGGGGGGACTCCGGGGGGGCGCACCCTCTTCGGCCGGTCCCGCAGGCTGCGGCGTGCGGGCAGGGGTGGCGCCGGGGCCTGAGGATCCCACCGCCGCGCGGGCGGCCTCGCCGCGGCGCGCGGCGGCCGCGGCGAGGCGGTCCGCCACCTCCGCGGCTCGAAGGTCCTCCGACTCGAGCTCCAACAGCTCCCGCTCGGCAGCCGCGCGCCGCGCCCGGTGCTCCTCCGCGTGGCGCCGCTCCGCTCCCGCTCGCATGAGCTCGCGCTCGAGTCTGCGCTCCATCTCCCGAAGGGCCGTGGCAACGTCGATCGCGTTGCGGGCCATGCGTTCGAGGTCCTCGTCCTTGAAGGGGGAACCGCACCATTCGCACGAGGGTCCGGAGAGCGACAGCATCCCGCACCAGTCACAGGCGACCGCTACGCGGACGTTCGGGCCCGGGTCACGCTCGAGGACCATGGCCTCGCGGGAAACGCGCTCGTCGGCTTCCGGCCCGACCTTCCGGGTGGTCATTGGGTCGCTCCTGTCGAGGCTCGACCGGCTGTCGAGCGCACGTCAACCTTGCTGCAATGGCCGGCGGCCAACAATTCCCAAGACGGCGGAAAGTTGCTGCCCCGCACTCGGGGGGATGCAGGTCCCCCCAATCGGGGGGTGGGCGCGGCGACGCCGCAGGTCCGGACGGCGGCCTACAGCGGCTGCAGGACCCAATCCTGCTTGGGCAGGTACTCGTGCAGCACCTCGGGCAACTCGACCGAGCCGTCTTCGCGCTGCCCGTTCTCCAGCAGGGCGATCACCGTCCGTGACATCGCGCAGAGCGTTCCGTTCAGCGTGTGCAGGATCCGGTTGCCGTCGTCGGCCTTGACGCGGATGTCGAGGCGCCGCGCCTGGAAGTCGGTCGTGTTCGAGGTCGAGGTGATCTCCCGGTACTTCCCCTGCCCGGGCATCCAGCCCTCGATGTCGTACTTCTTCGCCGCGGGCCCGCCGAGCTCGGAGGTGCACACGTTGACGACGCGGTATGGGACACCGAGCGACTGCACCCATTGCTCCTCGAACCCGAGGAACCGGTCGTGCTCGGCCCACGACTCACCGGGACGCGTGAACGCGAACATCTCCAGTTTGTCGAACTGATGGACGCGGAAGATGCCGCGCGTGTCCTTCCCGTACGTTCCCGCCTCGCGACGGAAACACGACGAGTAGCCCATGTAGCGGCGCGGGAGATCGACGGGGTCGAGCACCTCGTGCGCGTGGAAGGAGGCGAGGGAGACCTCGCTGGTCCCCACCAGGTACAACGGCGAGTCCTCGTCGGGGACGACGTACAGGTTGGATTCCTCGGTGGGAAGGAAGCCGGTGCCGAACATCGCCTCCTCGCGAACGAGCACCGGCGGGATGACGGGCGTAAAGCCGTGAGGTCGCGTGAAGTCGAGGGCGTATCGGAGGAGCGCGAACTGCAGCCACACCGAGCGCCCCGTCAGGTAGTAGAAGCGCGAGCCCGACGTGCGCACGCCGCGGTCGATGTCGATCATCCCGAGCAGCTGCCCGAGCTCGACGTGGTCGCGCGGTGCGAAGTCGAAGCTCGGCGGCTCACCCCAGCGCCGGAGCTCCTCGTTGTCGTCGTCGCTCTCGCCGACGGGCACCGACTCGTGCGGGGGATTGGGGAGCAGGACCGCGGCCGCGTACAGCCGGTCCTGAACATCGGCGAGCTCGCGCTCGAGCCCCTCCAGCTCGTCGGAGACGACCCGCACCTTCTCCTTGAGGTCCGCGCGCTCCGACTCGTGGGCCCGGCCGACGGCCTTCGACATCCGGTTCTTCTCTGCGCGGAGCTCTTCCACGCGGGCGAGCACCACGCGGCGTCGCTCGTCGAGCTCCAGCGCCTCGTCGAGCCCCTCCACCGCCTCGCGCGACCTCCGCGCGAGGGCCGCCCGGACCGGTTCGGGGTCCTCCCGGATGTCGCGCAGGTCGAGCATGGCCCGTCAGGCCCGAGCCGGCTCGGCCTGGCCGCCCTGTGCCGTCTCGTCGTGCTTGCGCGCCGCGGCGTCCCCTTGCTGAGCGGGAGCCGGCCGCTGCGCCTGACTCGCCTGCTCACCCATGACGGACTGCCCCGAGAAGAGGGCGCCCTCGGCGACCACGAGCGTGCGCGACGTGATGTTCCCGTCGACGCGGCCGCCCCTGGTGAGCTCGGTCTTCCCCTTCGCGACGATGTTGCCCCTGAACTGCCCGCCGATCGTGACGTTCTGCGCGTGGATGTCCGCCTCCACCCGGCTCTGGGGCGAGAGCGTGACGTCGCCCTCCGCGTTGATCTTTCCCTTCACCTGGCCGTCGACGCGGAGCGAGCCCGCGGACACGAGCGTGCCCTCGATGCGAGCTCCCTGCCCGACGACCGTCACCTCCGAGCTCGCAGCGTCGGCCATGCGCACCTCCCCAGGTTCGATCGGATCGTGCCGGTCCTCTTCACCCCGTCTGAACATGCGAGCGCACCTCCCCGGTCGGCGAGCCTCGCCGCTCTGTTCCGCTGCTCGGGGGCGACGCGAGCGCGTCGCGGATCGCCTGCTGTTCCTCGCCCGACAGGTTGTGAGCGCTGGTCCCCCCGCGGACCTCCTTGGCGTAGCAGCGGGTGTCCTGTCTTCCGTTGATCGAAGTGATGACAATTCCATTGCCGTTGCCGTCCAGCAGCGCGGCGGAGAACGACAGCCGCCCGCCCATGTCCTCGAAGGCGTCGAAGCGCACCACCCCCACGTGGCTGATCGTGCCCTGCAGAAGATCGGCGAGCTGGCGTTCGCCCGAGGCCAGGCGGCGGGCTGCGGCTTCGAGGCGCTGGATCTGCTTGGCGTGGTTTTCCAGCAGCATCTCGAGGCGGTCCCCCTGCGGGAGCGCGGTATCCGCCTGCGGCCGCCGGCCGCGCGCGGCGCCGGCCGCGGCGAGAGCGAGCGCGAGCGCCGCAACCGCAAGCGAAACGACTGCGAGGAGCGACAGCTCGGAGTTCGAAAGGTGCATCGACACCGACCTCTTCGGGGGACGCGAACCCTGGTGGGTTTGTGAGGGGAAGTATACAATGCGGTGCCCATGCGCCTCGCCTACTTCGACTGCTTCTCCGGCGTCACCGGCGTCATGGCGCTTGGGGCGCTGGTGCACGCGGGCGCAGGGCTCGACGACATCGCCGAACGACTGGATCGACTGCCCACCATCGGTTTTCGTCTGGAGAGCGAGACGGTGGACGTCGGCGGCATCTCGGCGACGCGCGTCAAAGTCAACGCGCTTCCCCAGGACGTCATCCTCACTTATGCGAGCATCCGCACGATGCTCGAGCAGGCCGACCTTCCCGAGCGCGCGCGCTGGACCGCGCAGCGGATCTTCCACCGTCTCGCGCAGGCCGAGGCAGCCGTCCGAGGCAAGGAGCCGGAGGTCATCACGTTCCACGAGTCCGGCGAGGTGGACGCGCTCGTCGAGGTCGTGGGGTGCGCGCTCGCCCTCGACATGCTCGACATCGACCGCGTGTACTCGTCGGCGGTACCGACGGGCCTGGGGATGGTTCGAACCGAGCACGGTCTGATGCCGGTGCCGGGCCCGGTGGTGCTCGAGCTCCTCCGAGGAGTTCCCACCTACTCACGCGGGATCCCGGCCGAGCTCGTGAACGCGACGGGTGCGGCGATCCTCGCGAGCGTGGCGGAGGGGTACGGCGACATGCCGACCATGCGATCCGACGTGGTCGGGTACGGCGCGGGGTATCAACGGATCGACCTTCCGAACGTGCTCCGGGTCGTGATCGGGAGCGCGCAGCTTCTGTCCGCGGTCCCCGCCACCGCGTCGAGCGACGAGACCGACGTCCTCATCGAGGCACACGTGGCCGAGCGCATCGCCCGCCACCCCGACGCGCTTCTGGAGGAGGTGTTCCGCGCCGGCGCCGTGGAGGCGTGGCTCACTCCGGTCCAGACCCGCGGTGGTGGCTCCGGAGGCATACTGTCGATGGTCGCCTCGCCGGAAGAGGTCGAGGCGCTTCTGCGCCTGGCACGGAGCAAGGCGGACGGAGGACTCGTCCGCGTCCTTCCCGTGCGCCGCGCCGACTAGTTTCGTCCCCTCCAAGAGGCCGCCGACCCGCCGATCGTCATTCGGCAGCCACGGACCGATCGGGCCAAGCGGCGATCGCGAGCAGCCCGCCGATCAGGCCGAGGTTCTTGAGGAAGTGCGTGATCTGCTGGTTTCGGGCCTGCTCGTCCTCCGTTTCCCAGAACCGGTGGCCCGCAAGCGTCGTCGGGACCAGGCTCGCGGCGAGGCCGGCCGCGGCAAGCCGCGGGAAGATCCCCAGCGCCATCGCAACGCCGCCAGCCACGTGGGCCACGCTGTTGACGCGAACCATCGTCTCCGGCTCGGGGAGGCCGAGCTTTGTCGCCGCCGGCGCCATGCGAGCGGGATCCTTGAGCGTTCTCCATCCCGAGCGGACGAACACTCCGGCGAGCAGAAGACGAGCGATCTTCGGCGGCTTCCTCACGAGACTTTCCTTTCCCAGGTTGACGGTGGAATGGTCAGGTAGCTTTACCACATGCGGCGGGTCCTCGTCAGGTTCGCACGCGCATCGGCAGGATCCCCGTGGGGGCGAGCCGCAACAGGGCGGTGTCGAGGCCGCTCGGCGGCCGGCCGGCGTCCTGCGCACGCTCGACCCGCAGCATCGCTCCTTTCATCGTCGAGCCCCCCACGAACCGGGCGGGTTCGGGCGGCCACCGGCGGTGGGGACGCCCCACCAGCGGACACGCCGACCACTCGTCATCCCGGTCGAGCGCCATCGAGGCCAGGATCCGGCCCGCGACGTACGAGGGCCCGACGCCGTTGCCCGAGAACCCCACTCCGTACACCACGGCGGGCGATCCTCCGAGCGTCGCGAAGAAGGGAAGCCCGTTGCGCGTCCGGTCGATGGGGCCCGTCCATCGGTGGGTCACAGGAACGTCCTTCAGCTTGGGATAGGTGCGGCGCAAGCCTTTCTCGGCCTCCGCGGCGTAGGGAGCCTCGCCTTCGAACCGCGTGCCGACGGCGCCGCCGAACGCCAGGCGACCACCCCCTTTGCCGAACGCGACCCTGCCGTCGTCGGTGGTCCGGTAGTAGTGCACGAGCAGGCGCGAGTCCGAGATCGACATGCCGTCGGTCCAGCCGATCTCCGCGAGCCGCTCGGGAGCCCGCGCCGTGGCAACGATATCGCTGCCGATCACCAGGACGCGCCGGCGGATCTCCGCGTAGCGCACCGCCCACGCGTTCATGGCGAGGACGACGCGACCGGCCCGGACGGCGCCCACGCCCGTGCGGACGAGCGCTCCCCCCGCCACCGCTTCCAGGTCGACCATCGGCGACCGTTCGAAGATGCTGATCCCGCGCTCCAGGGCGACCCGGCGCATGCCGCGCGCGAGCAGCGCGGGCTGGACGACGGCGGCCGTTCGCTCGAAGGCGCCGCCGAGGTGCACGGGCGAGCCCGTCCGCGCCGCGACCTCCGCCGGCTCGAGTTCCTCGAACGGATGCTCGTCGTAGCGCGCGAGGCCGTCGATCATGGGGCGCCAGTCGCCCATCTGACTCTCGTTCGTTGCGGCCCAGAGGTATCCGTCCATGTGGAAACGGGCGTCGATCCCGTGCTCCACGCAGAACGCGCCGATCGACGCCACGCCGTCGGACGAAGCGCGGCAGAGGCGGCGCGACTCCTCGATGCCGCCGAGCTTGGCGATCGACGCGAACTTCGGCCACCAGGTGAGCACGAACCCGCCGTTACGCCCGCTCGCGCCGCCGCCGCAGACGTCCGCCTCGACGACGGCCACATCCACCGACGGGTCGAGTTCCTTGATGCGAAGGGCCGTCCACAGCCCCACGTATCCGCCGCCGACGACGCACACGTCGGCGCGTTTCGAACCCCGGAGGACGGGGGCGTCGTCGTCGCCGCCCTCCTCACCGTCGAGGGCTTCCTGCAGCCAGAGGCTCCGCACGCCGAGGAGCCTACGACGGCCGGCGCTGCCTCACGGGCCGGCCCGACCCCACGCGGAAGATCGGCGGCCGCCGGGCCCGGATCCCGCGGTCCGAGACCCACGGCGCCACGGGCGCCGACACGAACGCCGCCAGCTCGAGCAGGACGGTGTCGTAGTTGACCCGCCAGCCGGCGAAGTCGAGCCACGCCCGCTCTCGGTCCGGCTTCATCGGCACGCCCTCGGCGACCAGGTAGTCCCACGCCTCGTCGAACTCCTCACGGGACACCGATATCGGCTCGTCGGGGTAGTGAGGGTCGATCGGGTAGGGAATCGCGTAGAAGTCGCAGATACGCTGCAGCGCAAGATATCCGGCCCGAATCGCGAACTCCGCATACGCCTCGCGGGGAACATCGACGGCGGCCGACAGCAGCGACGCGCCGTCGAGCGCCGCCCCGGCGGCCGTGATCCACGAGTGCTCCGGCTGCGGCGAGCGAAAGAACGAGAGCGTCGGGAACGACGTGTGGCTCTCCTCGATGTCGACGAACCAGGCCTCCCACCGCTTCCAGAAGTCCGACAGCCGGTCGAGTTGCTCCATCACGAAGAAGAAGCGAACAAGCCGGACGCCGGTCGGCGGCGACCCGGCCCGGACCTCGAGGCTCGTCACCAGCGCCTCCCGCCGGGAGAAGGCGGCGTAGATGCTGGGCAGGTAGGTGATCAGCATAGCCAGCAGGATCAGGCCCATTGCCGCCTCGACGAACGCCACGATCACCGCCCCGATGTGGACCGGCTCGAGGAAGCCGAGGGTGAGCAGCGAGGATCCGGAGATCCGGAACGCCTCACCGAAGGAGTCCCCGATGATTCCCCAGTAGATGAGCGTGTAGCCGAAGAGCAGCAGCGTCGCCCAGACGACGAGCAGCAACAGCAACCCGATCGGGCCGTACAGCGCCAGGACGCGGTCGCGGCGCTCGTACGAGGCGGACGGGCGGGCCCGAAGGTTGAACAGGATCCGCAGCGCGACGAAGACGATTCGCGTGATCCTGGACGGGACGCCCCGCGGCAAGATCACCGTGCGCACAGCGGACGCGAACGTCGCGGCGACGACGAAGACGCCCGCCGCGACGGCAACCACCCGAAGCGCGATCACCCGGCCTCCCCCGACACCATGCGGTGCCGAACCCTCAGGAGCCCAAGCCTATTCCTCGCGCCCGCACGAGGGTCACCCGCGCTGGGAAGGCAGATGTCTCCGCGGCGCGGCCCGTCCGCGCCGGCTCACACCCGCCCGCGGTCAGCTCCGCGGGTCGGGCATCGCCGGCGGCGCGGTCACCGGCGGGGGAACGAAGCTCTTCACGAGCGACGCACCGTCGTTCGTCGAGTCCGTCACGCCGGCGTCCGTGACGATCTCCATGCCGGTCACCGTGCCGGCCGACATCGCCGGAATGGTGACGCCGTTCTCGTGGGTCGACTGCCATGCGAGGAGCTGCTCGCTGGTGGGATCGAACCAGTACTCCTCCTGCGTTCCCTGCACCCGCAAGCGCAGCAGGGTGCCGGAGCGGCCGACCGGGTCGGTCGAGCTCTGGACCACCTCGACGCCCGGAAGCTGCTCCGCAACCTCGAAAAGGGCGGCCTTCAGCGCGGGGGACGCGTTGGGGCCGAAGAGCAGCAGGTGCTGGATCGCTCCCCAGACCATGAGGCTGTTCTCGGGCGCCTGCCCGGGGCTGTCGGAGATCTCCGGCTGCGGCGAACGGCCGGTCGGGGCGCTCCGATCCTGCAGCTGGGTGAGCAGGGTGGCCGGATCGGTCGACAGGTAGCCGAGGTCCCCGGTGTCGGTCGGATACGCGCCCGCGTCGTACGTCTTGTCGCTCGGGGCGACGTCCGGGGGGTTGTGTCCCATCTGCTGGATGTAGGTCTCGCGATCGGCGGCCGTGAAGAAGTCGTTGGCGTCGACCGTCGCGTCGCGCCCCGACCCGTCGCCCCGGTACCAGGTCTGCTCGGTGAACCGGTCGACGAACAGCGGCCATCCCTGCCCGTCCCCCTCGGGGCCGTACGAATAGGTGACCGTCTTCTCGTACGCGTACTGATCCGCGCCGACCGACAGGTCCATGCCGGCGGCCGAGCGGATCTTCCCGGGGCCGCCGGGCTGCCCGTGCGGCCGGAAGGCGAGAAACGCCCCGCCGATCGCGAGGGCCGCGACCGCGAGCGACACCGCGGCCGCGGTGACCCGGCCGCGACGCGCCCGGTGGGCCCGGCGGCGCGACACCCGCTCGAACGAATCGGGGGCGAGCGGCGGCGCCTGACGTCCCGCCCGGCCGAGTCCGTCACGAAGGTCGTTCATCGTTCGTCTCCCATCT
>DASPTB010000240.1:0-17031 GCA_035623615.1 Actinomycetota bacterium | reverse complement strand
GCGGCGCGCGCTCGGTCGGAACCGGGCTCGACCTCCAGCAACAGCGGCAGGAGCTCCCGTGCGGCGATCGAGACCGTGTCCATCTGGATCGACGCGAAGCTCGCGGCGTCGTGCACGGGGCGCTCGGCGAGCAGCTGCGCGATCCGCCGCGCGCGGTACGGCGGCAGGAAGTCGCGGCCGAGTACCCATGGATACGCGTCGTCGTGCGGCTTGTTGTTGGCGGTGACGAGGAAGCCGTCGGCGGGGTCGAACTCGCGCGGCAATTCGTCGAACGGGACCCAGCCGTCCCATTCGTGATCGGCGCACCACCCAGGTACGGGGATCGTCCCGTCGCCCCCCCGCCGGACGGGGTGCAGACCGGTGCACTGATACCCGATGTGGCCATCGACGTCCGCGTACACCACGTTCTGGCCGGGGCAGTCCCAATCGCGGAGGGCCTCCCGGAACTCTTCCCACGAGCCGGCCGTGTCGAGCCGCCAGGTCGTCGACGGCTGGATCGTTCGCTCGAGCCCGACGAACCGAAGGGCGTACGTCCCCGCGATGCCGCCCGGCGCGACGAATGCGTCGCTCGTTCCGAGCAGATACGAATCCAGGATCGGTCCGTGCCGCGTCTCGCGGGCGACGACGACGTCGGGCTCGTCGTGGCCGCGGACGGCGATCTCCTCTCGGAAGGTCGCGAGCGCCTCCCACGAGCCTTCGTACAGCGCGGACGTCCCGTCGGCGTCGAGACGCTCGAGGTACAGGTCCTGCGTGTCGCCGCCCACGTTCGTGAATCCCCACGCGATGCGCCCGTTGTGACCGATCGTCACGCCGGGAGCGAACGGCAGCGCGACGCCGGCGACGTCGATCCCGGGAGCCGTCAGGTGGATCTCGATCCAGATGGAGGGGAGCTGCGCGAGCAGGTGGGGATCGTTGGCCAGCAGCGGCTTTCCGGTGGCGCTGCGCCTGCCCGCGACCACCCAGTTGTTCGAGCCCTGGCCCTTCGGGAACGCGGGCGCTTGCCGCAGCAGCTCGAGGGCCGACTCGCGGTCGGGACCGCCGCGCGTGCCGGCGATGACGGGTCCCGCCTCGGTCGGCAGGTCGGGGAACAGGTCGAGTACCGCGTCCCAGCCGAGCGCGTCCGCGATCTCGGTGCGCAGCAGCTCCACGTCCCAGTTCCCGGAGAGCGTCCACGCCATGAACACCGAGGCCGCGGCCACGACGTCGTGCTCGTCCGGGCCGGGGAGCCAGGGAGCCAGACCGCCGAGAACGCCATACTCGACCGGCGGGGACGGCATCGTCTCGAGCCAGGCGGCGCAGCCTGAGAGGAACGACGTCAGGATCTCGCGGGAAAGCGGATCGCCTGCGGCGGCGATTCGGCGTCCCGCCCGGTTCCAGCCGGCCGTACGGACGAAGCGGTCCATCGGGAGCGTGACCTCGCCGAGGGCCTCCGAGAGCCGGCCGGTGGCGAGGCGGTACGCCAGGTCCATCTGGAAGAGCCGCTCGGAGGCCTGCACGAAGCCCTGGGCGAAGAACAGGTCGTCCCGGTTCGCGGCGCGGATGTGGGGAACACCCCAGGTGTCGCGCACGATCTCCACGGGCTCGCGCAGGCCCGGGAGGGCGATCTCTCCCTCGACCGGGGGGAGCGCCGCCTCGGCCATCTCGCGCAGCGCGTCGGCGAAGTCGCTCATGGTCGGTCGAGGCTAGGGGGGAGCCGGACCGTCCGGCAACCCGCGTCCGCTCAAGGCTCTCCCCGACCGGGACGATCTCTCCGGAAGAACCCGGCCGATCGGAACCACCGCGCGATGAGCGAGACCTCTCCAACTCGACACACCTTGCCCACGCCGGCCCTGCACTGGGCCGCGATCACCGGCGGCCGCGCGAGGCGCGTGCCCGGGTCCCGCGTCGAGATGGTGCCGTCATGACCGACCGAGCGGCCGGGCGGCCGCGACCCGGTCGATCGATTGCCAAGTCCTCGCCCACCAAGGTGCAGGCCGGGTCGCGGCCGCCCGGGAAGGCTCCGAAGAAGGCGCCGGCGGCCCCACGCGCGTCGAAGCCTCGGCGGGAACCCGCCGAGCCGCGGGAGAAAAGGGCTCGTACCGGATCGCATCCTGCGACGAAGAGCACCTCCAGGCGGACGCTGGGCGTGCGGGTTCTCCTCGTTGCGGTCGTCGCGCTCCTCGGGCTCGGCGTCGCGCTCGCGACCGGAGCGCTTCGCGCCGGCAAGCTGAAGCCGCAACGGTCGGCGGCCACCGTGGCTTCCTTGGGGACGGCGGCAAATGGGGTCTTCACGGGGAGCGGAGTCATCTTCGACTACCCGCCGGCGTGGCACGTCCTGCCGGTGGCGGGTGCCGCGCAGGCCGGCACCCCGCAAGGCCGCATCGTCCTCGGGACGGGGACGGGCTCGGACCGGGTCATCGTCGAGGCCTTCCGCATGTCGGGGCCGATCACCGACGCAAACCGCGAGGGCGAGATGTCCCAACTGGGAAGCAACGTGGACGGGTTCGCCTCGACGCAGCACGGCACCGTGCAGGCACCGATCGCGACGGGCACTCTCGGCACCCTCCCGGCGTTCACCGCCCGGGCGCAGTGGCCGGGCACGGGCGGGGTGGAGATGCTGGGTCGCTTCTACTTCGGGTACTCGGGCAAAGCGATGTACTTCGTCAACTGCCAGCGCGAGAGCACGGCGCCCCCGGAGATCGACAAGGGCTGCGACCAGATCGTCAAGACGTTCCGGGTCTCCTAGCGCCCCGCTCTGTTCGCTCCGCCGCGGCTCTGCGACGGATAATGACCTCGTGGAAGGCGACAGCGACCACAGCTCGCAGGCAGACGCCCGGCCCTGGCTGGCGAACTACCCCGAGGGAGTGCCCGCGTCGCTCGCCCCATATCCCAAGCGAACGCTCTACCAGGTCCTGCAGGCGTCGGCGCGGTCGTACCCGAGCGCGCCGGCGACCGTGTTCTTCGGCAAGCGCCTCTCGTACGCCGAGCTCCTGCGGCAGGTCGACCAGTTCTCCGCCGTCCTGGCCTCGTTGGGTGTGAAGAAAGGCGACCGCGTCGCGCTGGTCCTGCCCAACTGCCCGCAGTACGTCGTCGCAGCCTACGCGGCGGCGCGCATCGGGGCCCTGTTCGTCGGCACGAACCCTCTCTACACCGAGCGGGAGATGGAGCATCAGCTCGCCGACTGCGGGGCCGAGGTGTGCGTGGTGCTCGATTCGCTCTATCCGAAGGTCGCGTCGGTGCGCGCGTCGACGCCGCTTCGGACCGTCGTGGTCACCAAGGTGACCGACGCAATGCCGTTCCCATTGTCGGTGCTCGCGCCCATCGAGCTGCGACGAGAGGCCCGGAAGGAAGGTCACCCGTGGCCTCCGGTGCCACGCGACGCGGACGTGCTGTGGTGGAAGACGTTGGCGTCGCGGTCGCTTCCACCCGTCCACCCCGCCGATCTCGACCCCGCCGAGGATCTCGCGAGCCTCGTCTACACGGGCGGGACGACGGGGACCGCGAAGGGCGCGATGCTCACGCACGCGAACCTCGTGAACAACGCGGTGCAGTGCGCGTCGTGGTTCCCCGGTCTCGAGGAGGGCGCGGAGGCGATGATGTGCGTGCTTCCCTTCTTCCACTGCTACGGCCTGACGGTGTGCATGAGCCTCGGCGTCCTGGAGGCGGGCAAGCTGATCCTGATGCCCCGCTTCGATCTCCCCCGCGTGTTGAAGGCGGTGCAGAAGGAACGCGCGTCGCTCTTCCCCGGGGTCCCACGGCTGTACATCGCAATCAACGAGTCGCCGGAGACGCCGAAGCACGACCTCCGCTCGATCAAGGCGTGTCTGTCCGGCGCCGCGCCGCTTCCGGGCGTCGTCGCCGAGAAGTTCGAGCGCATCACGGGCGGCGAGCTCGTCGAGGGGTACGGCATGACGGAGGCGGCGCCCGTCACCCACGCGAACCCGGTGGTCGGTCACCGCAAGGACGGCACCATCGGCATGCCGGTCCCCGACACCGACTGCCGAATCGTCGACCTGGCCGACTGGACGCGCGAGATGCCGTCCGGCGAGTCCGGTGAGATGGTGATCGCCGGCCCGCAGGTGATGAAGGGGTACTGGAACCGCCCGGAGGAGACGGCCGCGACGTTGCGGCGCGACGACGACGGCCGCACCTGGTTGCTCTCCGGGGACATCGCCGTCATGGACGAGGACGGCTACTTCACGATCGTCGACCGGAAGAAGGACATGATCCTCGTCTCCGGATTCAACGTGTACCCCACCGAGATCGAGGAGGTGCTGTACCGGCACCCGAAGGTCAAGCGCGTCTGCGTGGTGGGCGTTCCCGACGCCCGCACCGGCGAGGCGGTCAAGGCGTTCGTCGTGGTCGCCGACGGCGAGGTGCCGGGCGAGACGGTCACGGCCGAGGACATCACCGCGTTCGCGCGCGACCCGCAGAACGGACTGACCGGCTACCGCGTCCCCAAGCAGATCGAGTTCCGGGAGTCGCTGCCCGAGACCCTGGTCGGGAAGGTGCTCCGCCGCGTCCTGCTGGACCAGGAGCGGGCCAACGCCGCCGCGACGCCGGCGAGCGACCGCTGAAGCGCGGCGGGCCGGGGCGGGCGGGCCTCAGTCCTCGGGAAACATCGCGGCCACCGAGTACAGCAGCTTGACCGCGACGTCGCCCTGGTACAGGACATTCTTGAACTGCGACACCGAGAGCGTGAAGCACCTCAACTCGGTTGCCGCCG
The DNA here is from genome assembly GCA_035623615.1 of Actinomycetota bacterium. Taxonomy (GTDB): domain Bacteria; phylum Actinomycetota; class UBA4738; order UBA4738; family UBA4738; genus DASPTB01. Next base: position 12,326 of record DASPTB010000240.1, on the reverse strand, counting down.
TGACGGTTGCCGCCCGCGGCCGGCGCGAGAACAGGGAATGCAGGAGCGCAAGCTCGCCGAAGTGGTCGCCCGACTTCAGGGTCCGGAGCTTCCGCCCGCGCCGGTGGACGTCCGCTTTGCCGTCGAGCACGACGAAGAACTCGTCGCCGACCTTTCCCTGGCGGACGATCGTCTGGCCTTCCGCGTACGTATGCTCCTCGCCGCGCCCCGCGATGTCACGGAGCTCACGCCCCGAGCAGTTCTCGAACAGCGGGACGCGCTTCAACGCGGCGGCGGTCTCTCTGATGCTCATCCCCGGGCCACTGTACGGACTGCCGCCCCTGCGGCGCAAGCCCGATCAGGGATGATCGCCCGGGTCCCCGACGTCCGCGGTGTCCGCCGGCACCTCCACACTGTGTCCGGTCGCCTTGCCGTCCTCGTCGGCCTCGGCCGCTTCGAGCGCGTCTTCGCCACCGCCACTGCCATCGCCATCCACTTCGACGGCGTTGCCCTCGACGTCGCCTCGGCGTCGCCGCTGAACGCGGATCTCCCGGGCGAGCAGGATCCACGCGCCGATCGACACGAGTCCTGCGGCCACGACGAGCATCCAGAAGGCTCGCAGCATGATGGTCTGGCGGTCGGCCGCCAGGGCGACCGACAACACTGAGGCTGCGGCGCCGGTCATGCCGGCTGCTCCCGTCGTCCCGCGACGCGCTCCAACGTGAACTCGAGCCGGGCACGCATCTGCCGGACCTGCTCGCCGATCACGAGCGCCCCGTGGCCGGCGTCGTAGCGGTAGAGCTCGAACGGCTTGCCGAGCTCCCGGAGGCGGTCGCAGTAGTTGATGATCTGCCGGATCGGGCACCGCGGGTCGTTCGACCCGGCCAGGATCAACAGCGGCGCGCGGACGTCGCGGATGTAGGTGAGTGGCGAGCGCTCGCGGTACAGGTCCGGTCGCTCGGCCGGCGTGCCGCCGAACAGCGTGCGGTCCATGGCACGCAGCGTCTCGGCCTCGTCTTCATACGCCACCGGGTAGTCGGCGACCGGGACGCCGGCGAGCCCCAGCGCGTACCGATCGGGGTGCAGGCCGACCGACATGAGCGTGATGTAGCCGCCCCACGAGTTGCCGGCGACGACGGCGCGCTCGGGGTCGGCGACCCCTCGCGCCACCAGGTCGTCGAGCCCGGCGGCAATGTCCTCCGTCTCGGGGAATCCCGGATCGCCGATGAGTGTGTCGCGGAACGCGCGCCCCCGTCCCGTGGAGCCGCGGTAGTTGACCATCGCGACGGCGAACCCGTGATCGATCCAGGCCTGAACCGACGGCCGGTACTCGTCCGCGTACTCCCACGTCGGCCCGCCGTGGACATCCATGACCGTCGGGAACGGGGGCTCGCCTTCGGGCGTCACGTAGAACCCGCGTAGCTCGTCGCCGCGCGAGGTTCGAAATGCCCACGCTTGATAGGCGCGCCCGGCGGGCGCGGCAGGTCCGTCGAGCGCGAGCAGCTCGTCGTCGGTGCCTGCTTCGCGCAGCGTGGGGGGCTCGTGGCCCGACGCGTGCCCATACCAGACCGTGCCGTCCGGTCGCACCGCGGCTCCCTCGATCGTCCCGGCGCGGTGCTCGACGTGCTCGAGCCCCGCCGACGCCGGCTCGAAGCGCCAGAGCTCGCTTCGTCCGTTCCACTGGTGCAGCAGCAGCAGCGCCGATGCATCGGGCCACCAGTCCAGGGCGGTGACGTCGCCGGGGAGGTCGAGTTCGATGTCGGTCCGCTCGCCGGTGACCGGATCCCAGACCGCCGGTCGCAGGACGTCGCCGCGCTCGTGGACGACGGCGATGCGCTGGTCGCCCGCCACCGGCGACCAGGCGGCGACGTGCAGGCCGAGTCCGTCACCGTCCCACAGGTCGGCGACTGTTCGTCCCGTGTCGGTCTCCAGGACACGGAGGGCGGGGTGGATCGCGTCGCCGTGCTCGGCGTGCTCGATCGCGAAAAGACGCTCGTCCCGCGAGAGCCCGCCGACCGATACGGCCTGCGGATGGTGGTGGCGGCGGATCGCCGGCGCGCCGTCGACCGACACCCAGACGTCGAAGCCGTCGTCGCCGCTGGTGCCGACCACGATGGCGTGGCTGCCGACCGCGATGCCCTCGGACCACGCCTCGGGAACGCCATCGACGAGCGTCCGCGGCGCGCCGCCGCTCTCGTCGTGGAACGGCGCGGTCTGCCAGCTCCCGACCTCGTCGCCCGTCGTGTCCTCGAACCACACCAGGGCCGAGCCGTCCGGCGTCGGGAATCCCGCGGCCTCGTCGTAGCCGGCGAAGACTCCGATGGGGTTGTCGGTTACGCGGCGACGTTCGCCGGTCGCCAGGTCCCATGCGTAGACCTGCCAGGCGCCGCTCTCGCTCGTGGAGACGGCGAGCCGGTCGGGAGCGTCCCGAGCCCAGACGGGGAAGGACAACGTGGGCGCGAGGAACCGACGTTCCCATGTCGGGACGTCGTCGGGCCACACGGCAGGGTTCACCGACTCGGACACGGCCGCGATTGTCTCAGACGGCCCCCGGAAAGGGGGAGCTCAGGCCTGGGCCGGAGCGGGCGGCGGAGGGGGAACGGTGAGCTGCTCGTCGGGGAGGATGATCATGACGCCGTCGTCCTCCGCGCCCATGAGGTCGAGCACGACCGCGACGCGCTCGGAGGGGCGCTCCACACGCAGCAGACCGCGTCCTGCGAGCTTGCTGGCGACGTCCTGAATGGCCCGGCTGCCCGAGCTGTCCAGGACCTCGAGGTCGGCGACCTTCAGGATGACGTCGCCATCCTCGTTCGCTGCCGGCCCGATGATTTCGTTGAAAAGCGACACATTCGGGCCCGACAGGTCGCCCAGCAAGCGGTACGAGCGGTGACCCGCGAACTCGATGACGAACGCGCCGCCGACCGCCTCCACGCCGCGGATGTTCATCTGGTCAGGATGCGGCCGGCGCTGGCCCCGCGCATCCGTCGAACGGCTGCAATCGCGCGGGTCGGACCCCTCCGTTCGGCGGGAGCCGGTCGGCCTCACTCGGAGGTCTGGCGGGCCATGCGGCGGGCCTCGCCGCGTCGCTCGGCCTCCAAGCGCTCGAGGTCCACGTCGGAACGGTCCACGAAGGTCATTGCCGCCGCGATTCCGACGTGGCCCGCTTCCCGGGCGATGAGCTCGTGCATCCGCCACGCGACGCGCCGGTATGCGGGGTGGCCCTGCGGCGAGCTCCGCAGCTCGACCAGGTGCATCGCCTCGCGGGCGTTCATCTCCATGACAAAGCGGATCCGGTGGCACATGGCGACGGCGTACTGTGCCACGTCCGGGCCGCATGCCGATCGCAACCGCCCCCACAGGTCGTGGGAGCCGGCGACGGCCTCGGCCCAATCGCCGGACGCGCCGACGTCCGCGATCTCGGGCGGCGTGGTCGCGCCGTGCTCGGGCGTCAGCCGTTGCCACTCGACGGAGAGCATCCGGTGGCGCTGGAGGTCGCGGAACGCCCCGTAGTCGCAGAGCACCTCGAACCGGTACGACGTCGCCTCGAACGCGCGTCCGGGCCGCCAGCGACGGTTCTCGCGCCTGCCGACGTACGCGCGCAGGACCGCGCCGCGCTCGTCGGCCGACATGCGACGTGCGACGTCGAGCAGCCTCGCCTGCGAGCGATTCGAGGCGGCGAACAGCGCCGCGGCGACCACCTTGACCTCGCCCTCGGGGTCGAACCACGCGAGCTCGACGCGGTCGTCACCGAGCTCGACGTCCGGCGGTTCGTCACCCAGCGCTCGCGCGGTGGCGGTCTCGGACTCGTCGCGCGTGCGGCGCAGGTACTCGGTCCAGTCGGCGCCGCGGCCGGGCTTGTCGACGCGCGTGAGGAACGCGGGAATGACCTTGCGAAGCTCGGCCAGCATCGCGTCCCCGTATGCGCGGACCTCTTCGAGCGGGTGCCCGCGCATTCGAAGGAGCACGTTTTCGTACGACTGCGCCGTCGCGTACATTCCGACATGTGTCCGGGCCGCCGCGGGGAGGATTCCGCGAAGGGTGTCGCACGCCTTGGCCCGGATCGTCGCGCGGTAGACGCCGTCGGGATCGGAGGGGTCCTTCGGGAACCGGTCGCGGAAGTACGCCTGCAACGGCTCGAGCCAGCGCGCGTAGGTGTCGAAGGCCGCGTCGCACGCCCCGCGATACGCGTCGCCGAGTCCGGCAGCCTCGACCTCCCGCGGGACGTGGTAGCGATAGCTGCCGCCGGGCTTGTCGTCGTACGGCACGTACCGCGTCGACTGCTCGAGGTACGCGGCCAGGCGGCCTCGTTCGAGAACCTTGGTGAGGACCTGCGACGCCTGCTCGGCCGCGAGGTGCACGCCGCCCAGCTGCGCCACCGAGTCGTCGCCGTAGTCGGAGAAGACTCGCTCGTACAGCTTTTCGGCGCGTTCGACCCCGACGTCCGCGGCAGAGAACCCCGCAGTCGCTCGACCCAGGTCGGCCGCGCCTTGACCGAGGAACTCGTCGAGGAACAACCGGCGGAGAGTCTTCGAGGTGCGCGAGTACCTGGCGAAGAGCGCGCCCTTGACGACCTCGGGGAGGTTCACCACGCAGAAGACGGGCTCATCGAGGTTCGTGAAGAACGGCTCGAGCGCAGCGCGCTCTTCCGCCGTGAACTCCTCGTGGACTGCGTCGAGCACGGGCCGACCGTACCATGGGCCGCCGACGCGCCGCCCTCGACCGGGCTCAGGTCGGCGAGGCGCTCGGCGACGGGGAGGGCGACGGCGACGGCGAGTGGCTCGGCGAGGGCGACGGGGAGGGCGACGGCGATGGGCTGGCCTGCGGGACGAAATAGAGGAAGACCGTGGAGCCGACCGGTCGCTTGGTCTGCCCGCCCGGGCTGGCGGGGTCCTGCTTCGCCACCGAGCCGGGCGTATGGCAGTTGGGGTTCGTCGCCGTGCCCGCCCGCACGGGGACGAACCCGGCTTGCGTCAGGTCGGACTGCGCCTGCGCGCGCGGCTCGCAGAACACGTTGGGCACGTTCGCGGTCGGTTTCCCGGTCGACACGGTCAGGTGGATGGTCGTTCCCTCGGGGACCTGTCCCGTCGGCGTGTAGGTGATGACGTAGCCCTTCGGGACCGTCTGGTCGGGCTGCTTCTTCGACGTGTCGCACTTCAGGTTCTTCTGCGTCAGCTGATCGCACGCCGCGGCCGATGTGATGTTCTTCAGGTTGGGGACGGTCACCATGGGCTGCCCGGGCGTCGCCGCCTTGATGAGGTAGTACGCGGCGACGAGCAGGACCACGACGCCGACGAGAATCGAGATCACGATGACTCGCCGCCGCCGCTCCTGGTCGGCGATGCTCTGCGTCCGAGGCATCACATCGGTGCCGGCGCCCTGCCGCGTAACCACCTGGGTCGCCGCCTCGGCCGGGAGCACCGGGGTGGCGGACACGGGCTGGCCGTGCCGGAACCTGTCCAGGTCCGAGCGGAGCTCGTCGGCGGTCTGATACCGGTTGTCAGGGTTCTTCGCAAGACACTTCAGAATGATGGCGTCGAGCGCGGGAGGGACGTCCGGGTTGGCGCGCGACGGCCGCACCGGGTCCTGCCGCACGTGCTTGTACGCGACGCTCACGGCGGTGTCGCCGGTGAACGGCGGCCTTCCCGTGACCATCTCGTACAGGACGCACCCGAGCGCGTAGATGTCCGAGCGCGCGTCGACGCCCTCGCCCTGCGCCTGCTCGGGCGAGAAGTACGTTGCCGTCCCCAGGACCGTCTGCGTGCGGGTCAGCGAGTCGCCGGCCTGGGCGCGCGCGATGCCGAAGTCCATGACCTTGATGTCGCCGGTGCGCGTGATCATGATGTTGGCGGGCTTCACGTCGCGGTGGACGATCCCCGCGCGGTGCGAGAACGCGAGCGCCGCCGCAACCTGCTCCGCGACCTCGGCCGCGCGCTCGGGGAGCAGAGGCCCCTCGGTCGCGATGACGTCGGCGAGCGTTCGTCCCTGGATGTACTCCATGACGATGTAGTGCACGTCGCCGTCCGACCCCGTGTCGTACACGCCGACGACGTTCGGATGGCTGAGCGCCGCGGCCGCCTGGGCCTCGCGGCGGAACCGCGTCACGAACGAGGCGTCGGCGGCGAACTGCGGCGACAGGATCTTCACGGCGACCGGGCGGCCCAGCACGCGGTCGGTGCCCAGGTAGACCGAGGCCATCCCCCCACGCCCGAGGAGCGAGGTGAGCTCGTAGCGTCCCCCGACCACCCGCGATTCGCTCATCCGTCCCCTCTCCACGTGCCCGTCGCCCGGCCCACGGCCGTTCGCGCTGCCCTCATCGTGCCAGACCCGCCTCGAGAACGGCTTTGGCGATCGGGGCCGCCACGGCGCCGCCCGTCGCCTCGCTCCCCAGGCTCCCGCCGTCCAGGACCACGACGGCCACGACCAGCTTCGGGTGTGCCGCGGGAGCGAAGCACACGAACCAGGCGTGGGGGTTGCCACCCGGGTGCTGCGCCGTTCCCGTCTTCCCCGCGACGGTCACGCCGGGGATCTGGGCGGCCGTGCCCGTTCCCTGTTGGACGACGTCGACCATCATCTGGGTGAGCTCGGCGGCTGTCGTGGGCGAGATCGGCTGCCCGTATTCCTGCGGCGGAACCGTTTCGACGACGCGTCCCGAGGCGTCGCGGATCTCCTCGACCAGGTGCGGGAGCATCTCGACTCCGTGGTTGGCGATCGCCGAGGTGACGAGTGCCATCTGCAACGGGTTCGCGAGCACGCTCGCTTGGCCGATCGCCGAGAACGCCACGAGCGGAAGATTGTCCTTGAACGCGGCCGCGTTTGGGATCTGTCCCTCGGCGAACGGGATCTCGAACGGGATCGTTCGATCGAACCCGTACTTCTTTGCCTGCGCGACCAGCTTCTCGGCACCGAGGCGCAGCCCGATCTCGCCGAACACGACGTTGCACGACACCGTCAGCGCCTGCGTCAGCGTGATGGTCGGCGCGCCGCCGAGGCAGTGCTCGCCGCCGAAGTTCTGCAGCGTGTTCGTCGTCTGCGGGAGCTTCAACACCGAGGGGTTCGGGAAGCGCGTGTCGGGGGTCATCCCGTTCTCGAGCGCCGCCGAAGCGGTCACGAGCTTGAAGGTCGAGCCGGGCGGATAGAGCTCCTGGTTGGCGCGGGGGACGAGGGGTTTGCCGGGGTCGTGGGTGAGCCGTCGCCACGCCGCCCGTTGCGTCGCGAGATCGTGGGACGCGAGCGGATTGGGGTCGTACGAGGGATGGCTGACCATCGCGAGGATCTGCCCGTTGCGCGGGTTCATCGCGACCACGGCGCCCGGCAAATTGCCGAGCGCCTGCTCGGCCGTGCGCTGCAGTTTGGGATCGATCGTCGTCACGACGGTCGCCCCGCGTCTGGGCCTGCCGAGCAGCTCGTCGACGAGCGTCTGCGGAATCAGACGGGACGACGTCCCCGACAGCCACTCGTTCTGGCTCTCCTCGAGCGCGCTTGTGCCGTAGAGGAGCGAGAAGTAGCCGGTGATCTGTCCGTAGAGCGAGCCGTGCGGGTACACGCGCAGGAACTTCAGCGATCCGTTCGTCGGGACGCTCCGCGCGAGCACCGTCCGCTCGTCGCGGGCGAGGATCGCCCCCCGCTGGTTCTTGTAGGCCTCCAGCAGGATGCGCGGGTTCGCGGGGTTGTCTTCCAACCGGTTGGCCGCGAACACCTGCACGTAGTTCACCTGCGCGAACAGCAGCAGGAACATGACGAGGAACGCGAGTCCGAGCCGCCGGATCTGCCGGTCCATCACGAGAGGCCGCCGTTCATCGCCCCGGCCCGCGCGCGCCCGGCCGCCGGCTCACCCAGGCGCGGCGCCGAGACGCGCACGAGGAGCGCCAGCAGCACGAAGTTGGTGACCAGGCTCGAGCCGCCGTAGGAGACGAAGGGGAGCGTGATGCCGGTGAGCGGGATAAGACGTGTCACGCCCCCGACGATCACGAAGGTCTGCAGCGCGATGACGGTGGTGAGTCCCGTGGCGAGGAGCTTGCCGAAGCCGTCGGTGCGCTGCGTCGCGGCGCGGAGACCGCGTGCGCAAATGGCCACGTACAGCAGGAGGACGGCGGTGACGCCGAAGAGCCCGAGCTCCTCGCCGAGCGCGGCGAAGATGAAGTCGGTCCAGGAGTAAGGGATCTTCCACGGGTATCCCTGGCCGAGGCCCGTGCCGAAGACGCCGCCGCTGGCCAGGGCAAACTGCCCCTGCGCGACCTGGTAGCCGGTGCCGTTCACGAGGGCCGGCGACAGGGCGTGCAGCCAGACGAGGACCCGCTCCTGCACATGCGGGATCAGCAGGTAGCCGAGCGTCGCTGCGACCGCGAACAGGATCGCCCCCACGACGAGGTACGCCCCCCGCCCCGTCGCGACCCACAGCATCACGACGAAGATGCCGAAGAACAGCAGGGACGATCCGAGATCGTTCTCGACGAACAGCACGCCGAGCGCGACCACCCACGCCAGCAGGAGGGGCCCGAAGTAGCGGGGCTCGGGCAGGCGAAGAGGACCGACGCGCCGCGTCGCGGTCGCGAGGAGCTCCTTTCGGCGGTCGAGGTAGCTCGCGAGAAAGATCGTCAACAGGACCTTGCTGACCTCGGAGGGCTGGAACGAGACCGGCCCGAGGCTCACCCACAGGCGCGCGCCGTTGATCGTCTCGCCGATGTGGGGAACGATCGGCAGCAGGAGCAGGCCGACGCCGACCAGCCCGATCGTGTACGTGTACGCCTCGAGCCCGCGATCGTCGCGGACGACGACCAACGTCAGGCAGAAGAGGCCGAGGCCGATCAGCATCCACGTGAACTGCTCGGCCGCGAGGCTGGGTCGGAGGCGGTAGATCATCGCGTAGCCGAGGCCGCACAGCATGGCGGCGACCGGCAGGAACGTGGGGTCGGCACCGGGAGCGAAGCGCCGCACGACCAGATGCGCGCCGAGGTAGGAGAGCCCCATCGCCGCGACGAGGCCGGCCACGCCCTCGGGCGTCTTGCCCGTGGTTCCGAGCACCACCATGACGTAGGCGGCGATCGACAGGACGACGGCGAGCACGATCAGGGCGAGCTGCGTCTGCGCGCGGCTTCGCACGAGCGGATCTGCGCGGGTGGCCATCAGGGGCTCGAGGATGGAGTCGGAGCGGCCGGGGTGCCGGCCGCTGCGGCGACGTCGGAACGAATCTGCGTCACCAGGGCGTCGGCGGCGTCGCGGTCGTCGGTGGTGATGCCCTCGGAAAGTCCCTGCCACGGCTGGAGCCGCTCGGCCGCGGCTGCGGACACGTCGCTTACCGACTCCGGATGCGACAGGCGCAGCCCGAGCGGCCGCGCGGGGATCCCGTTGAAGACGGCGACCCTGCCGTCCTGCACGCCCACGTACCACTGGTGATCGACGTAGGCGCGAACCCCCAGCGACGCGCCCGCGACGACGACCACGACGACGGCGATCCATGCCGCAAGGCGTCCCCACCGGAACGGTTGGCGGGGGGGCCGTTCCGGCGGCGCCGCAGGGGGCACGGACGCTCCGGCGCGCGCCTCCGCCCGCTCGATCATCGCCTTCGTGTCCGTGGGCTTCGTGCGGGTCGCGACCGCCGATGAGGCGGCGGCCGTCGCGGCGTCCACGTCTGTCGTGGCGTCCACGTCTGTCGTGGCGTCCACTTCCGTCGCGGCGTCGGTCGAGGATCGCGCGGCCGGCGCGGTCGCTTCGCGGTCGCCCTCTTCGACGTCGACGACCACCGTGGTCACGTTGTCGTCACCCCCGCGCTCGACCGCCAGGTCGACGAGGGTGTCGGCCGCCTCTTGCGGATCCGGCTCGTCGCGCAGGAGCTGTCCGATCTCTTCGTCGCGCAGCATTCCCGTCAGGCCGTCGGAGCAGAGCAGCAGGCGGTCGCCGGCGCGCAGATCGAGCGGCAGCTCGTCGACCTCCACGTCCTCTTCGACGCCGAGCGAGCGGGTGATGATGTTGCGGGCGGGGTGGACGCCGGCTTCCTCCTGCGAGATCCTCCCCTCGTCGACCATCTGCTGGACGAGCGTGTGGTCGTGGGTGAGCTGCCGCAGCTCGCCGTCCCGAAGCAGGTATGCGCGCGAGTCGCCGACGTGGGCGATGAGCGCCGACGTCGCCGAGGTCTGCAGCACCGTGACGGTGGTTCCCATCCCGCGCAAGTTGTGGTCGCCGGCCGCGCGCTCGTGCACCGCCCGGTTCGCCCGCCGGACCGCCTCGACGAGCGGGTCGCCCGAGGGATCCCACGGCGGCCGGGCCTCGCGGATGGACTCGATGGTGAGCGCCGAGGCGACGTTGCCGCCGCGGTGCCCGCCCATGCCGTCGGCGACGGCGAAGAGCGGCTCCTCGACGAGATACGAGTCCTCGTTGCGGGTGCGAACCCTGCCGACGTCGGTCCGGGCGCCGACGCGCACGATCATGAGCGCAGCTCCAGCGTCGTCTTCCCGAGACGGAGGCGGTCGCCCGCGTGCAGCTCGGAGGGTCCCGTCAGCTTGCGCTGGTTGAGGTAGGTGCCGTTCGTCGATCCGAGGTCCTCGACGTACCACGTGCCGTCGCGGGGAAAGATGCGCGCGTGGTACTGCGAGATGTAGGTGTCCCCCAGCCGGATCTGGCACGCGTCCGCGCGGCCGACCTGCAGGGGCTGCTCGAGCCGGAACGTGCCCGCCTTCGAGCCCTTGTCGTCGATGACGAGCAGCTTGCGCGGCGCCTTCCCCGAGTCGCGGGTTCGCCGCGCGTGCTTGGCGGGCGCGACGGCGCCCCCGCCGGACGCACGCGCGGCGGAACCCCCCGTCACGTCGAGCGTCGCGATGCGCAGCGCGCGGTACACGAAGAAGTAGAGCAGCGCGAGGAACGCGAACTTCAGGACGTCGAGGACGAAGGGTGGCATGCGCCTACGCTCTCCGGAACTCGAGCACCGTGTTCCCGATGGTGATCCGGTCGCCGTCGGCGAGCGCCTGCTCGCCGACCGTGGCGTCGTTGACGAGCGTGCCGTTCGTCGATCCGAGGTCGCTCACGACGTAGGAGCCGCCGACGCGGCGGATCTCGGCGTGGTGCCGGCTCGCGCCCGGGTCGTCGACGACGACGTCGCACTCGGGGAGTCGTCCGACGACCGTCCGGTCCTTCTTCAACGTGAACCGCTGCGCGGCGGCTCCATCGCGAAGCAGCGTGAGGGACGCGGGTCCGCCCGTCGCGCCGTCCGCCGCCGGGGCCGCGCCCGCGGGGGCGGCCCCGACCGAGTTGCCGGCCGCGCTGCCGGCGACGGGCGCCGCCGGCTCGACCGGCGGCGACCACCCGTTCGGCCCCTCGACGAGCGACGCCTCGCACGTGAACCGCCCCTGCTTCAGGCTCTCGTCTTCCTCGAACTCGACCTCGGGCGGACCGACGAGACCCCACCCGCGCTCGCGCGCGCCATCGGCCACGACGCTCTCCAGTTCGCGGCGAAGCGCCTTCTGCGTGTCGCTGAAGCGTTCGGTGTCGGGTGAGGACAGGCCGAAGACGTAGTGGTTGGGGACCCACACGCCACGGACGCCGACGGTCTTGCCGGCCTCCATCTCCTTCAGGATGCGCGTCGCCAGTTCGACGGGGTGCAGGCCGCTGCGAAAGGCCTTGGCGAAGATCCCCTCGATGGTTCCTTCCAGGCGACGCTCGAAGTCGTTGAGGATGCCCACTGGTCTCGGTCGTTTCCGCAGGTAGAGGGCGTAGAAGAGGACTTCTTCGGATTATATCCGGGGGTCGTCACGGGCGGGGCGGAGCGTCTCGGAGACCCGTTGCGATCCTGTACCATCACCGGCCACGGGCGCGTGGCGGAACTTGGCAGACGCGCAGGATTCAGGTTCCTGTGGGGGCAACCCCGTGGAGGTTCAAATCCTCTCGCGCCCACCACTCCGACGCAACGCGCAATGTGCATCGCCGATCGCTCCACGCTCGTCGCGGCCCTATATCGCGCCCGCCCGATCGGGTCTCGATCGGTGGGGACGGGGCCGGGCCGGCGCGGCTCACCTTGCAATCGGTGACTCATCGGAACGACCATGACGCCATGAGTCCATCGCCCGGAACGTCGATCGTCGACCGGGCCGTCGCGGCGAGCAACGCGCTGACCGCCCGCTGGATCCGCACGATCGAGAGTCCTTCCTTCGTCGCCTCCGGGGCGTGCGTGTGGCCGCTCCTGGCGGCCCTCGCGGACGGGGCCGCCGGGAACGCCCGAGACGAGCTCGAGGAGGCGATCGGCCTCCCCGCCGCCGACGGCCTCGCAGGGGCCGCGGCGTTCTTCGACATGCTGGAGTGGCTCGACTCGGCGGCAGTCGCCATCGGCGTGTGGCTCCGCGACTCGATCGTCCTCGACC
>DASPTB010000236.1:0-4948 GCA_035623615.1 Actinomycetota bacterium | reverse complement strand
CTGACAATCAGGTGAGAGGAGCCCTACGGGTGGGTTTCGGTTTCCTGTGAATCGCATCGGCCTCCGGGTCTCCTGCCTCGCGACACCGCCCGGTCCGTCCGCTACTCTCCTTCTCATGGGTCAGTCCCGTGAGGCTCGCTGGCGGTCGGAGGTCCTCCACCAAGCCGGCTAGACCGCTGCTTCCCGCACAGACGCGTCGGGGGAAGCAGCGGGCAGACGCATTCGGTTCGGTCACCCTTTCGCACTCGCGCTGCGCGTCGACCCGCCACCGAATGCCCTCCCGCTCCGGATCGAGAGGGAGGTACGCATCATGCCGATGCCGCACCGGGTTCAGATGCAGCTCATCAAACGACGCCTCGTCGGCAAGGAGGGCGTCGACCGTGTTCGCGAGCTTCGGATGATCCTCGCCGAGCTGCCCAACTACAAGAACGGTCCCTACGCCGACATCCGCAAGTGGGTCATGGGCGAGATCGACCAGACGAGAATGCGCTCGCGCGTCGTCCACCGCGACTCCATCGCTCCACGGCGCGAGGGCGCCACGCAGGTCGCGATCGTCGGCCCGCCCAACACCGGAAAGTCGTCGCTCCTGCAGGCGCTGTCGAACATCCAGATCAAGACGGGCGACTACCCGTTCACGACCATCCGCCCCGTCGCCTGCCTGACGCGCATCCACGGCGTCCTTGTGCAGCTCGTCGAGATCCCCGGACTGATCGAGGGGGCACATGAGGACAGGGGAGGTGGGCGGGCGCTTCTGGGCGTGCTGCGAGACGCCGACGCGATCGTCTACTGCCACGACGTTCGCGCACCGCTCACCGCGCTGACCCAGGTGCAGCGCGAGGTCGCGGCCGCAGGCATCGACCTGCCCGCGATGCTGGCGGTGACCAAGCTCGACGAGCTGTCTGCCGGGGACGCGGCGGAGGCCGCGGCGGCGGTCGAACGCGTGCGGGCGGGTCTCCCCGGCCTGCCGGCGATCGGCGTTTCGGTGCTCGACGACGCGAGCCTCGACGCGTTCAGAGAAGCGGTCTGGAGCCTCACCGGACTGGTCCGGGTCTACACGCGAAAACCCGGGTCGGCCGATGCGGATCCACTGGCCCTGCCTGCAGGGGCGACGGTTTCCGACGCCGCCGGCGCCCTTCACGCCGAGCTCGAGGCCGCCTGCTTGGGGGGACACGTGTGGGGGTCGTCGGTGGCGTTCGCCGGACAGCGTGTGGGGCGGGACCACGTGCTCGCCGAGGACGACGTCCTGGAGATCGTCACGTGAGATGAACCGCGATGGTTCGGGACGAGTGGGTCGGTCGGTCGCGTCGGAACCGGCTACTCGGCCGACGGCATCGGCGTGGCGAGTTGGAAGTAGTTCCCGTCGGGGTCCTCGAAGGTCGCGAGCCAAAGGTCGCCGGCGGTTTCGCCGCCCGGCTGGTACGGCTCGGCCTTCACCGTCGCGCCGAGGCCCTCGATGCGCTCGACCTCCTCGTGGAAGTCGGGCGACTCGAAGTTCATGATGATCCGGCCCGGCTCTCCATTGCTGCCCTTCACCTCCGAGTGCGGCCCGATCATCAGCATGCCCGAGCCCGCCATCCACCCGGTGTAGCCGCTGTCCTCCCATCCGGGTTCGCCGAGGACCTTCGAGTAGAACTCGCTCAGCCGCTTCGGATCCTCGGACCCGAGCATGACGGTCGTGAGGTTCAGCATGGCGTCTCTCCCTTCCTTCGAACGGGCGCCTGGTTCACGGACGGCGAAACTCTACCCCCTCGTCACGACAACGAAACAGACTCGGCAGGCGGTCGCGGGCTCGCGTCGATATCGTGCAAGTACGATGGCCACGTCGCCGAGAGCGCGCCTTGCGCGGCTCCTCCTTCTCGCCGCTGCAGTCCTTATCCTGTCCGGTTGCACGGTCACTTCGACGAGGCCGCCTGCCTCGTCCACCCCGTCGAGGCCGGGCCGGATCCCGTCGCTCCCGATCGCCTCCATCGGCACGCGCCCCGGACACGTCCTGTGGGGAATCGGCGGCGGCAACGTCCTCGCCTTCCTGCCCCGTCTCGAGTCGGAGATCGGACGGCCCTTCGCAGTGGTGCGCAAGTACTCACTGTGGAACGCGGCGATCCCCGGGACGGTGGCGCTGGCAGCGGCCGCGCGCGGGGCAATCCCCTACGTGTCGTGGGAGGTCTACCGGCAGAACGCGCCGTCGCTCACGTTCGCGGATGTCGCCGACGGATCGCAGGACTCCTGGATCCGCACAGAGGCGGAGGCGATCAAGCGGTCGGGCGTCCACATGCTCTTCACCTTCATGCACGAGCCCGAGTTCTCGCAGGGACAAGGGGCAAAGCCGCAGGCGGGACCGCCGTCTGAGTACGTCGCCGCCTTCGAGCGCGTCCACAGGATCTTCCAGCAGGTCGGGGTGACGAACGTCGCTTGGGTAGCCGACCTGGGCGAGTCGACGTTCGCGGGCCTCGACGGAGGCCCGGACGCGTGGATGCCACCGGCTGCCGATTACTCGATGGTCGCCGCCGACGGCTACGTGAAGTGGCCGTGCGAGCCGGGGCGGGCGAATCTTTCGTTCGCTCAGCTCTTCGGCCCCGCCGAGGCGTTCGCGCGAAGCGTGGACAAGCCGCTCATGATCGGCGAGGTCGGAGTCCAGGAGTTCGATGCTTGCGGGAACTCCGGCGGCGCGCCCGATGGGAAGGCCCGCTGGATCGACGCGGCGGCGACGACGATCCGGCGCTGGCCCGACGTCCGGGTCGTGTGCTGGACCTACGGGTCCAACTACAAGTTCGGTCCTGGCGTGACGCTCGTGTGGAACGAGGATTCGAGCCCGCAAGCGTTGAGCGCCTTTCGAACCGCCGGACTCGACTCGTATTTCCGGGGGTCGGGCTGGTCGAGCCTCACCGCTGCACTTCGCTGAGTGACTTCATGCGGTCCGGCGCTCGGCTTCCTGCGAGACGACCGGCTCGTCGCGCGGAGCGTCCACGTGGCTGACGGCCATGTAGGTCACGAAGCCGGCGATCAGCGCCCCGAGCGTGAGCGCCACGGTTCCGTATCCGAGGCCGAGCCCGCCGCGGCTCGGCGACACTGCCAGCCAGTCGGCGAACGACGCCCCCAGGGGCCGGGTCACGACGTACGCGAACCAGAAGGCGAAGACCTCGTTCAACCCGAACCAGCGATAGCCGATGGCGGGAAGCGCGATCAGACCGGCGAACATGACCCCTGACACCAGATAGCCGAGGTTCAGAGTGACCGCCGTCATGTCGCCGGTCGCCGTGCCGAGTGCGAAGGTCGCGATCACCACCGCCCAGTAGAAGACCTCCCGGCGTCTCGTGCGAATGCTGTGGATGGAAAGCGTCCGCTCGCTCGTGTACCAGAGGGAGAAGATCCCGGCGAGCACGGCGGCGAAGAACGCGCTCGAGATCATGTACGGCACGCCGAGCTGCACATGCACGCCGTCTGCCGCCATGGTGCCGAAGACGCCGACGAGCGTCACGGCGAGCCAGTACCGCCACGTCACGTAGCTCCTCGCCGCGAGCTGGATCACGAGCGAGATCGCCAGCAGGGCCCCGGTGGTGAGCGCCACCGCAGCCAGCGCCGGCGTGTTGCTCAGACCCACACGGTGGACGAAGTAGTCCGACGTCGCCTCGCCCATGCCGGTGGTCAGTACCTTGACGATCCAGAAGAAGGCGGTCACCTCCGGAACCTTGGAGGCGGATCCCCGAGCGGCTCTCATGGGCCGCAATTCTCCCGGCGGCCGGTGCTCTCCGGTAGGGGAGTTTCGTTGAGGTTCTGCGTTACCTAGAACCTCGCCTTATGACTGAACAGGGTCTGGCGCTCAGACGGAGGGCGACGACGGAGTCGAGGACGCGTCGCCACCGTCAGCGACCGCCGGCGACGACGGCACCCGCCCTCGACGGGTCACCTTCTTCGGCGGCCCGGTCCACCAGAGCAGGCGGTCCTGGATCCTGAGGTCGTCGACGTCGTACGCGCGGGCGAACGGCCCCCACCATCGCTCCCCCAGCTCGGGCGACTTCTGCGAAGCCTTGTTCATCTCCTTGCGCGTCTCGTCGACGACCTTTTTCGGAGGGTCACGGAGCGGGAGCGGAAGGCTAAGCACTTCCTCGAGGTCGCGCCGGATCGACGCGTACCAGTCCCCCGCGATGCCGTTCTGCTGCGCCGCCTCGCCGAGCTTCGTGAACGTCTGGATGCCGGCGAGGACGGCGGCCAGGATGGTCACCGCGCCGATCGCGAGCTTGGCGTGCGCCGAGATCGTCGTCGACTTGCCCAGGCTCGCGAACACGGCGGTCCCGACGACCCCGGTGACGATGACGACCGGGATGCCGAGCAGGTAGTTCCAGACGCGCAGCCGTTCCGCCTTGGAGTAGTAGGCGTGCTCCGCGACGGTGGAGCGTCGCTGCCAGTCCCGCAGCAGCGCTTCGACCTCGGGCGTCCAGTCCTCCGCGTGGCTCCGCTTCGCCTTCGACTCGGCGGGCTCCGCCTCGGGAACCTTCACGCTCGGGTGTTCGTCAACGCCGCCGCTCCCCGCTTTCGGCGCCGGCGCGCGACGCTGCCTGCTGTCCACGCTGCCGCCCTTCCTCGCTGAGGCTCCCGGCGCCTCCCCCTCGGCGCGAGCGCCCTCCGGACCCCTTGCGCAGCGATCATGTGCACGGCGGCGTCACCGCCGCGTCACGAGGCCCTTCCACGGAGCGTGCTCCACACGAGGAGCGCGATGACTGCGGTGGGCACGAGGACGACCGCAAGACCGTTCACCCCACCAAGGACGAAGGCCAGCATCAGCACCAGGACGGCTCCGACGGCGAGCTCGGGGGTGTCGCCGATCAGGAAGTCGCGCCAGAAGCGCCCGAAGGCGCGCACGTACCGCACCTCAGGCGACCTCCGTCGCGCCGACCCGATGCCGCCGACGAAGCGCCGTCACCAGACAGAACGTCGTCGCGGCGTACACGGC
>DASPTB010000224.1:0-14063 GCA_035623615.1 Actinomycetota bacterium | reverse complement strand
CGGCAAGGGCGAGGAGATGTCGGGCGGCCGCGACAAGCCGAGCATCCTGTCCGACGCGATGGAGGCGGTGCTGGGGGCGGTCTACCTCGACCAGGGGCTGCCCGCCGTGTCGCGGCTGATCGAGCGGCTGTTCTGGCCGCGTATGACGGCCTACGTCCGGGGCGAGGGCGAGCGCGACTACAAGACGAGCCTGCAGGAGCTCGCCGCGCAGGACCTGGGCGGGCTCCCCGAGTACCGCGTGCAGGAACGAGGACCCGACCACCAGAAGGAGTTCACGGCGACCGTGATGCTCGCCGGGCGCGAGTTCGGCTCCGGGGTGGGCCGGTCCAAGAAGGAAGCCGAACAGCGGGCGGCGCGCGTCGCCTACACCCGGCTCGTGTCGGGGCGAGGGCCGGAACCGGCGGGTGCGGGTGATCGAGAAAGCGAGCGGCGGGCATGAGCCCGGCTCGCGGGGGTGAGGGGCTGGTGGAGCTTCCCGAGGTCGAGGTCGTTCGGCGGGATCTGGAGAAGGACGTCGTCGGCCGACGTATCCGTGGGGTCGACGTGCGCCCCCAGCGAAACGCGATGCGCGTCATCCGCCGGCACGCGCGGCGCAAGGAGTTCTCCGACCGGCTGAGCGGGCGCAAGATCACGCGCGTCGACCGCAAGGGGAAGTACGTGCTGCTGTTCCTCGACGACGGCGACGTGCTGGTCGTCCATTTCGGGATGTCGGGGCAGCTCATCCGCGGAACCAAGCGGCAGGCGATGGCTCCCCACACGCACGTGGTCATCGAGTTCGTCCAGGGGGGCGACCTGCGGTTCGTCGACCCGCGCACGTTCGGCGAGATGTTCGTCACCGCGGGCGACGAGCTCGGAAAAGTAAAGGAACTTGACCATATCGCGATCGACCCTCTCGAGGACACGTTCACGTGGCAGCAGTTCTCGGCCGAGCTCGCGCGGCGCGCGTCCAAGCTCAAGCCGCTGCTGATGGATCAGAAGTTCATCTCGGGCCTCGGCAACATCTACTCCGACGAGGTGCTGTTCGCCGCCGGGCTCCGCTGGGACCGTATGTCGGACTCGCTTTCGTCGCAGGAGGTCCGGCGTCTGTACCGTGCCATGCGCGAGGTGGTTCAGGACGCGATCCGCTACCGCGGCACCACCCTCGACGACGAGGCGTACGTCGACCTGTACGGAAAGCCGGGGGAGTACGCGGCCGAGCTCAAGGTCTACGGGCGCAAGGGCCTCCCGTGCCGCCGGTGCCGTACGCCGATCGAGACCCTCAAGGTTTCGGGGCGCACGAGCTTCTTCTGCCCGCAGTGCCAGAGCTGACGCCGCCCTCCGCGGCCGACGCTCGCCGGGTCCGCGTGCTCGTCTCGGGCGACGTGCAGGGCGTGGGCTTCCGCTGGTCGGCCCGTGCCGAGGCAGTCGAGCGCGGTCTCGCGGGTTGGGTCCGCAACCGACCCGACGGGCGCGTCGAGGCCGTCTTCGAAGGTCCGCCCGAGGAGGTGGACGCGATGGTCTCGTGGTGCCGGATCGGTCCCCGCTGGGCCACGGTGCAGGAGGTATCGGTCGTCGAGGAAGCGCCCGGGGGCGAATCGGGCTTCCAGATCGTTCGCTGATTCCCCCTTCCGGGGGAGCCGGCGCGGCCGTTCCGGGTGATTTCTCCACCGAAAACCGCAGGTCGAATTACACGGCTGGAATTTCGACGCCCGAACCCGTTCCGGCCCGCGATCGGAACGGTAGCATCCGATCCCGACGTGTTTCTTCGACAGCTGACCCTCCGCGGCTTCAAGTCGTTCGCCGACAAGACCGTCCTCGAGTTCACGCCGGGCATCGCCGTCGTCGTCGGCCCCAACGGGTCGGGCAAATCCAACGTCGTCGACGCGATCAGTTGGGTCCTCGGCGAGCAGGGTGTCCGGAGCCTCCGGAGCGGGCAGATGACCGACGTGATCTTCGCCGGCAGCCCGACCCGGCCGCAGCTCGGGATGGCCGAGGTGAAGCTCGTCATCGACAACTCGGCGGGCCTCATCAAGATCCCGGCCTCCGAGATCGAGATCAGCAGGTCGATCTTCCGCTCGGGCGAGAGCGAGTACCGCCTCGGCGGGCGCCCCTGCCGGCTGCTCGACATCCAGGAGGTGCTCTCGGACGCGGGCATCGGCCGGGCCCTGCACGCGATCGTCGGCCAGGGGAGGCTCGACGAGGTCCTGCAGGCGCGGCCCGAGGAACGCCGGCAGTTCATCGAGGAGGCGGCCGGAATCGCCAAGCACCGCCGCCGCCGCGAGCGCGCCGAGCGCAAGCTCGTCGGCGTCGAGCAAGACGTGTTGCGGCTGAACGACGTCGTCGCGGAGCTCCGCCGTCAGCTGAAGCCGCTCGAGAAGCAGGCCGAGCTCGCGGCGAAGCACGAGGAGCTGACCACGGAGGCGGCGCAGCTCGCCTCGCGCATGGCTGCCGTCAGGCTCCGCGAGCTCTATCGCGACCGCGACCACCGCCGCCCGACGTGGGCGCAGGCCGAGGCGAGCCAAACGGCCGCCCGCGAGCGCCTCGACCGGCTCGGCGAGGAGATCGAGACGGTCGAGAAGATGCTCGCCGAGACCGAAGAGGTCGAAGGGCGGGCGCAGTCGTCGTTCGCCGAGTCGTCCGCCGCGAAGTCCGAGGCCGAGGAGGCGCTGCGCGAA
This sequence comes from Actinomycetota bacterium, assembly GCA_035623615.1. Classification (GTDB taxonomy): domain Bacteria; phylum Actinomycetota; class UBA4738; order UBA4738; family UBA4738; genus DASPTB01. The sequence goes on along the minus strand of DASPTB010000224.1, from coordinate 11,409 downwards.
GCGCTCCGGCGCGAGGCCGAGGCGCGCGAGCGACTCGGCGCGGCGAGCCAGGGCGCCGGCCGCTTGTTCACCTTGCAGGAGGAGCTCCAGCGCTCGGAGGCGGCGCTCGCGGAGGTCACCGACTCCGCCCTGGCGCGCGAGGGCGAGCTCGAGGCGGCCGAGGAGGAGTACCGCCGGCTCGACCAGGCCAGGCGCGACGCCGAGGAGGAACGCCGCCGGCTCGAGCAGCAGGATCTGGCGCGCCAGGCTCAAGCGGAGGCCCTGCGCCGGACGCTGTCGATCCAGCAGGCCGAGCAGCAGCAGCTCGCGGAGGCGCTCCAGGAGGTCGCGGTCCGCACCGAGGCCGCGGAGCTCCGCGCCGAGGCCCTCGCGACCGAGGTCGAGCGTCTCGACGCCGAGGGAACGCCGCTCGCCGCCGAGCAGCTGGAATTGGATCGTCGCCGCCAGGACCTCGCCGCCACCATCGCGGAGCTCGAGTCGGCGGAGAGCGGGCTGGCCGCGCGACAGGAGGCGGTCGACGCCCGGATCGAGGAGGCGCGAGAGACGCCCGGCGCCGCGTTCGCCCGCGCGCGTGGGAACCGGCCGATCGGCCTGCTCCGAGACCTGATCGCGGTCCCGGACGAGCTCTCCCGAGCGCTGCTGGCCGCCCTCGGACCGTTCGCGGACGCCGTCGTGTACGGGTCGCACAGGGAGGCCGTGGCCGAGGCCCGCGAGGACAAAGGCACCGGCGTCCTGCTCGCCTCTTCCGACGGGACGACGGCGCACTTCTCAATCCCGGAGCTCACGTGCCTGCTCGACCTGGTGAAGCCCGACCGCAGGGTTGGCGGGCTGGCCGGTTCGCTGCTCGCGGATTGCTACCTGGTCGACGACGTCGCCGACGCGGCGCGGATGCGCGCGCGCCACCCGCACGCGCAGTTCGTCACGCGAGACGGCGTCGTCCTCGGATCGATGTTCGTTCGGACCTTCGCGCGGCACGAGGCGCGTGTCGAGCGCCTGCTGCGCGAGTCGGCCGCCATGGAGCGCGAGCTCGGCGACATCCGAAGGCGCCTACGCGAGGCGCGTTCCGAGATGACGCAGACGGCGGGTCGGCTCGATCTCGTCCGGCGGGAGCTCGAGGAGATCGACCGCCGGATCACGGCGGCCGCCGAGGAGGCGGCCGCGGTGAAGGCCGAGATCGCGTCGCTCTCGCGCGAGAAGCAGCTGGAGAGCGACCGGCTGCGTTCCATCCTCGGATCGGCGTCGGCGGCCCGCGCCGAGCTCGAGATGGCGCCCGAGCAGGAGCCGGCCACCGCGCCGCTCCCGGCGCGGCCGGAGCCGCCGGTGCACCAGCGCGTGGAGGTGGAGGCGCTCCGGCGCGAACGGACCAGGCTCGAGGCGTCGGTGGCCCGTACGCGCCGCGAGGTCGAGGCGCTGCAGGCCGAGGACCCGATCGCGCTGCGCGCCGCGCTCGGCGAAGCCGAGCGGGCGCGCGCGCAGGGCGAGCTCGCGCTCGGCGAGGCCGAGGAGCGGATGACGGCCGCCGCGGGGACCCGCGACGACGCGGTCGGCGCCGCGAGGGCGGCGCGCGAGCGGGAGTCCGAGAACAACCGGGCGTGGCGCGAGCAGGCCTCCGAGGTCGAGCGCATCCGCGAGACGTACGAGGAGGAGGAGCGCTCCCGGCTCGACCTGGAGCGGCGGATCGGCGAGGGCGAGCGGCTGCTCCGCGAGGGCCACGACGAAGATCCGCGGGCGGCGGTGGGCGCCCTCACCGACGAGGACACGATCGAGTCGTTGGCGCGCCGCGCCGACCTGGTGGCGCGGCGTCTCGAGATGGTGGGGCGCGTGAACCTGCTCGCCGGCGACGAGCTCGGCGGACTTCGCGAGCGCTATCAGTTCATGAACCGCGAGCTCGACGACGTGAAGGCCGCGCGGCGCGACCTGCAGGAGGTCATCCGCGACGTCGACCGCCAGATGGCGGAGCTGTTCGGCGACGCCTTCCAGGACGTGGCGCGCGAGTTCGCGGCACTGTTCGCGACGCTTTTCCCGGGAGGCGAGGGCCGCCTCATCCTCGAGGATCCGAGCGAACCTCTGGACAGCGGGATCGAGATCGAGGCGCGCCCGGGCCGCAAGCGCGTGAAGCGTCTCTCGCTGCTGTCCGGCGGCGAGCGGTCACTCGTCGCGATCGCGTTCCTCTTCTCCATCTTCAAGGCGCGCCCGAGCCCCTTCTATCTGATGGACGAGGTCGAGCCTGCGCTCGACGACGTCAACCTGGTGCGATTCCTCGAAGCGTTGAAAGACCTTGCGGGGCAGTCGCAGGTCATCATCGTCACCCACCAGAAACGGACGATGGAGCTCGCCGACGTGCTGTACGGCGTGTCGATGGCCAAGGACGGCGCGACGGCCGTCATCGCGCAGCGGCTCGAGGAAGTCGAGACGGGAGCGCCGGTGCGGGTCGGCGAGGCCGAGCCGGGCGCGCCCGTCGAGTCCACGGCGAGCCCCGGCGCGATAGCCTGACGCGAACGTGATCGAGCTTCTCGTCTTCGTCGTCGTCCTGCTCGCGTTCGTCGCGATCGGTCTGTACCTGTCGCGCGCGCGCCGGGCGGCGCCGCCGAGCGGTGGGACGGCCGCGCCTGCACGCGAGGAGCGGCCCGAAACGCCCGCCCCTTCGCCGCCGGAACCCGCCGCCCCCGAGCGGGCAAAGCCTGCTCCCCAGCGCACGGAGCCCGAAACTGCTGCGCCGCAACTGGAAGCGCCTGCGGCTCCTGGGGTGGAGGCTCCGCCCGCCGCTCCCGGAATCGGCCTGGGGGCGCGCATCCGCGCGCTCTTCGCGGGCGGCAAGGCGAGCGCGCAGACGTGGACGGGGCTGGAGGAGGCGCTCGTCCGGGCCGACGTCGGCCCGACCGCGGCCGCGGCGGTCGTCTCGCGTGTCCGCGAGCGCTACCGGCCGCCGATGGATCCCGCCGACGTCGTCGCCGGCGAGGTCGTGGCCCTGTTCGCCGACGACCCGGCATGGGAGGCGCCGGAAGGCCCCGACGGGAGGCCCGGCATCGTGATGATCGTCGGCGTCAACGGGACGGGAAAGACGACGACGATCGGCAAGATCGCCGCGCGCCTGACGTCGGAGGGTCGAACCGTCGGGATGGCGGCGAGCGACACGTTCCGGGCCGCCGCCGGCGAGCAGCTCGGCGTGTGGGCCCAGCGCACGGGCGCGACGCTCGTCGCGCAGGAGCGGGGCGCCGACCCGGGGGCGGTTGCGTTCGATGCGGTCAAGGCGGCAGAGGCGCGGGGGCTCGACGTCCTGTTCGTCGATACGGCGGGGAGACTGCACACGCGGGCGCCGCTGATGGAGGAGCTCAAGAAGGTCCGGCGCGTGCTCGAGAAGGCGGCGGGGCGCCCGCCGGACCAGGTGCTGCTGATCCTCGACGCCACGACGGGGCAGAACGGGATCCAGCAGGCGCGGTCGTTCACCGAGGCGGTCGACGTGAATGGCCTCGTGCTGACGAAGCTCGACGGAACCGCCCGCGGCGGGATCGTTCTCGCGGTCCGCGAAGAGCTCGGCCTTCCCGTCGTGCTGGTGGGGACGGGCGAGGGCGCCGGCGACCTCGCGCCGTTCGACGCGCAGTCCTTCGCGCGAAGCTTGATCTCCTGAATCCGGCTGGCGCGCAGCGAGAGCCAGCTCCCTGCGATCAAGCCTGCCGGCAGACGCAGAACTCGTTGCCCTCGGGGTCGGCCAGCGTGACGAAGATGTCGTCGGGGTTCTCCGACACATACAGTCGCGTCGCGCCGAGCGCCTCGATGCGACCCGCCGCCGCCTTCTCGTCCACCGCGTACAGGTCGATGTGGACCCGGTTCTTCACACGCTTGGGCTCCGGGACCTTCTGGAACCCGATGTTGGGCTGTCCTGCCGGGCCGACGAGCATCTGCCAGGTGTCGTCGTCCCCCTCCCGCACGGCGTACCCGGTGACGGCGGCCCAGAAGGCGGCCAGCGAGGCCGGATCCGCGCAGTCGACGACGACCGATCCCATCCGAACGTCCATGGGCCGCATCGTACCGAGCGGTCGGCCGACCGACCCTTCTCGGATCTCGCCGGGCCCGGTAGGGTGAGACACGTGGAGGGGAACGGAGGAGCCCGCGGCCTCCGCAGGTGGCGTGGGCCGCTGCTGGGCGTCGGCGTGCTGGGCGTGCTGTTCGTGGCCGGCGCGACGATCCTGACGCTGTTCTTGCTGGTGGCGGGGGTCGCCACCCTTCTCACCAACTTCGGCTGAATCTCGGCGACGCTAGCTCTGCCTCGGCAGACGCTGCCACGACAGAAGGATCGGCTGGCCGGACACGTGCAGCGTGATGGGATTGCTGCCGTCGGCCCGCATCTCGTACACGGTGACGATGGGCGGGAGTTTGCTCCCGAGCATCGGAAACTCCTCGTACACGATGTCTTTCCCGTCCGGGGACCAGATCGGATTCCTGTACCACATCCCGTGCGGAGGTGTGACCAGGGTCCGAAGGTGCGAGCCGTCGACGCCGATGGTGCGAATCGCGCCGGTGGTCTCGTCGGCGAACGCGATCGAACGGCCGTCGGGTGCCCACGTCGGAAGGACCGCCGCGCACTTCGCGTGGCCGATGGGCCCGCAGTGGGTGAGCTGCCGTATGCCGGAGCCGTCAGCGGCGGCCAGGTACAGGTTGCCGGCGCCTCTGGCGGCCGGTGACCCGCCGGTGGTCCTTGGGAAAAGAATCCACCGGCCGTCCGGCGACCAGGCGGGAGGCGACGAGACGGTCCGCAGGTTCAGCCGGTACAGGCGGTGCAAGCTCGTCCCGTCCTCGTTCATCACGTAGAGCGAGCCCAGCAGGAACGCGATCTGCCTTCCGCCCGGCGACCACGCCAGCCCGTCGAACACCTGGTGACACTTCGCCGTGGAGAAATGGTCGGCGCACGCGAAGACCACGTGTGCGCCCGATCCGTCGGCCTGGGCGATCCAGATCTCCATCGGCCGGCTGCTCGAGTTCGCGATCGCGAACGCGATCCGCTTTCCGTCCGGTGACCACGCTGGCAGCGAGGCGTTCGCGGGCAGCTTTCGCAGCTCGCGCATGCCGCTCCCGTCCGGATTCATGACCCAAATCTGATGAGCGGCGCTGGCGTACAGGTTGTAGACGAGGATCTTGCCGTTGGCGACCGCCCCGGCGGGCACCACGGGGTGCGGTCGGTGGAAGGCGCGGACGGCGATCGCGAGCCCGGCGATCACCACGGCCAGCGCGACGATCGCCGCGGCCACACGCCGGCCGGCGGGAGCGGGCGGCGGCGAGCCCGGCTCGCGCGCCACGATGTCGGACCAGAGATCGCGTGCGGGCAACGTATCGGCGGCGCGGAAGCGCTCGGTCACGTCAGGCATCGTCGTCCTCCAGCATGGTTCGCAGTCGCTTGCGCGCGCGGCTCAGGTGCACGAACACGGCCGGCGCGGTCGACCCGATGATCGAGGCGATCTCCGACGCGGGATATCCCGCGTAGTCGTGCAGCACGATCGAAGCCCGCTGCGCCGCAGATAGCTCCCGGAGCGCGACGACCAGGTCCCGGACCGAATCGGGCGGATCGTAGGCGGTCTCGGGAAGCCGGCCCGCGGACCGGGACCGCTCCTTCAGCCGCCCCGCGGCGATGCGGAACGCAGTCCGCCAGACCCACGCTCCCGGGTCGCGGACCGCGCTCCCGCGCCGGATGCCCTGGGCGAACGCCTCGGCCGTGGCGTCCTCGGCGAGATCGAGGTCCCCCGAGTACAGCAGGAGCGCCCGTTGGAGGCGGGGACCCACCTCGCGGTAGGCGTCCTCCCAGCGGGTCCGTGGATCCACCCGGGTGCGGGTCTCGCTCATCGTCCTGAAAGGGGCCGGAACGCGCCCGAACCTTAACGCCGGCCCTCGGGCCGGATCTCGGGTTCAATCCCCGGCCGTGTCGTAGCCTGTCCGTTCCAATGTTCGACACGCTGACCGGCGGCTTCGACGCCGTCTTTCGCAAGCTTCGCCAGCGCGGCAAGCTGCACCCGAAGCAGGTGGAGGCCGCGCTCGCCGAGATCCGCACGACCCTGCTGGAGGCCGACGTCGCGCTCGACGTCGTCGACGACTTCCTCGACCGGGTCCGCGCCCGGTCGCTCTCCGACGAGGTGATGCGCTCGCTCACGCCCGCGCAGCAGGTCGTGAAGATCGTGCGCGACGAGCTCCAGGCCACCCTCGGCGGCGAGCATCACCCGTTCACGCTCCCCGGAGCGAACCCCGTCGTGATCATGATGGCCGGCGTCCAGGGATCGGGGAAGACCACGCACTCCGCGAAGCTCGCGCTGCACCTCAAGGAAAAGGGCCGGCACCCGCTGCTCGTGGCCGCGGACCTCCAGCGTCCGGCCGCCGTCGAGCAACTGTTCACGCTCGGCGGCGAGATCGGCGTGCCGGTCGTGTCGGACGGAGGCGACCCCGTGAAGGTCGCAAAGAACGCCGTGAAGCAGGCGGCGCGCGAGGGCAAGAACGTCGTCGTCATCGACACGGCGGGACGCCTGCACGTGGACCCCGACATGATGAAGGAGGCCCGGCGCGTGCGCGACGCGACCCGGCCCCATCACGTGCTGATGGCGTGCGACGCGATGACCGGCCAGGACGCGGTCGTGCAGGCGCGCGCGTTCATGAAGGAGGTCGACCTCACCGGCTTCGTGCTCACCAAGCTCGACGGCGACTCGCGCGGCGGCGCGGCGCTCTCGATCACGCACGAGACGGGCCGCCCGATCTACTTCGCGGGCACCGGCGAGCGCGTCGCCGACCTCGAGCCGTTCTATCCCGATCGCATGGCGTCCCGGATCCTCGGGATGGGCGACATGCTCTCGCTCATCGAGAAGGCCGAGAAGGAGATGGACCAGGACAAGGCGCGCGAGGCCGCCGAGAAGATGGCCGAAGCGCGCTTCACCCTGGACGACTTCCTCACCCAGATGCGCGAGGTGAAGAAGCTCGGGCCGCTGCAGGACGTGCTCTCGATGCTTCCCGGAATGCCCGGCGGCGGGCCGCAGCTGAAGGACCTCCAGGTCGACGAGAAAGAGCTCGGCCGTGCGGAGGCGATCATCTCGTCGATGACGCCCCAGGAACGGGTGCAGCCGCAGATCATCAACGGGAGCCGGCGCCTTCGAATCGCGCGCGGGTCGGGCACCTCGACCCAGCAGGTGAACTCGCTGCTGAAGGAGTTCGGCCAGGCCAAGCGCATGATGAAATCGATGATGGGCATGATGGGCGGTCCGGTCCCGGGGATGCGACCGGGCAGGCCGGGGAAGCCCGGCGGAGGCGGGAAGCCCAATCGGCCGAAGCGCTCCAAGGGCATGAAGGGCGTGCGGGCCAGGCAAATCGTGCCCCGAGGCGTGCCGAACGAGCCCGGCGTCCCGTAACCTCTACGGGTTCCCGTGGCAACGAACGGTCCGCGGCGCGCCCGCGGCCCGGTGGAGGATCGGATGGTCAAGATCAGATTGCGGCGGTTGGGAGCGACGAAGCGCCCGTTCTACCGGGTGGTCGTCGCCGACTCCCGAAGCCCGCGCGACGGCCGGTTCATCGAGGCGATCGGCCGGTACGAGCCCATGCAGGAGCCCTCGCTGGTGGAGATCGACTCCGACCGCGCCCTGCACTGGCTCGCGGTGGGCGCCCGGCCGACCGGCCAGGTGCGCCGCCTGCTGCAGGTGAGCGGCGTGTGGGAGCGCTTCGAGTCGGAGCGCCCGAAGACGGCCGCCAAGCTCGTTGAATCCGAGCCGAAGCCCGGCGCCCGGACGTCGGACCGCTGGACCCGCGCGCAGGACGCGGCGAAGGCGGCGAAGGCCGCCGAGGCGGCGCCCCCGGCCGCGCCGGCACCCGCGGCCCCCGCCGCCGTGGAGGCTCCGGCCGAGGACGCGCCCGCGGCGAGCGACGCTCCGGCCGAGGACGCGGCCGCGACGAGCGACGCTCCGGCCGAGGAAGCGCAGCCCGAGTCCGCGGAATCCGAGACGCCGGCTGCGGAGCCCTCGGAAGCCTCCGACGAGGGCTGAGGAACCCGGGGTGTCCGCGACCAGGGACGTGCTCGAGTTCGTGGCGAAGAACATCGTCGACGACCCGGAGTCGGTCGAGGTCGAGGAGGTCGAGGACGACCGCGGGTCGGTGCTGCACCTGCGCGTTGCCGACGACGATGTCGGCAAGGTCATCGGCAAGGGCGGACGGACCGCCCGCGCGATCCGTTCGGTGGTGCGGGCCGCCGCCATCCGCGAAGGCACGCACGTCATGGTCGAGATCGAGGGGTGAGCTCCCCTGAGCCGCCCGTCCCTTGGGTCGCGGTCGGCAGGATCACCAGGGCGCACGGCATCCGCGGCGAGGTCAAGGTTCTTCCGCTCACCGACGTCGAGGAACGATTCACGCCCGCGTCGCGCCTATTCCTCGGCGAGTCGCAGGAGCGGCCGCTCACCGTGGCCGCGTCGCGCCCCGATCGCGGCCGCCTGCTGGTTCGCTTCGAGGAGATCCCCGACCGCACGACGGCTGAGGCGCTCACCGGCGCATATCTGTTCGTCCCAGCGGACTCCTCGCCGCCGCTCCCCGAGGGCGAGTTCTGGCCGCACCAACTGATCGGTGCCGAGGTCCTCACCGAGTCGGGCCGCCCGCTCGGCACCCTGCGGGAAGTGGTGCACACCAACGCGAACGACGTCTGGATCACGCGGGACGACGGCGGCGCGGAGTCTCTCGTGCCCGCGCTCCGCGACGTGATCGTGTCCGTCGACACCGACGCGCGCCTCGTCGTCGTCCGCGAGGTTCCCGGCCTGACGGCGCCCGAGGAGGACTGACCGCGGGACGGCCCGCTGCTAGCCTGCGGACGTGCGCGTCGACATCCTCACGATCTTCCCGGGAATCTTCGGCGGTCCGCTACGAGAGAGCCTGCTGGGCAAGGCGATCGCAGCGGGGCTTCTCGACGTCCGCCTGCACGACATCCGGGAGCATTCCACGGATCCCCACCGAAAGGTCGACGATACCGGGTACGGCGGCGGTCCGGGGATGGTCATGTCGGCGCAGCCGATCTTCTCCGCGATCGACGCCCTCGGAGAGGGCGATCGGCGCGTGATCTTGCTGTCGCCGTCCGGGCGCAGGCTGGACCAGGCGCTCGTCCGCGAGTTGTCGGCCGAGCCGTGGCTCGTGCTGATCTGCGGCCGCTACGAGGGCGTCGACGAGCGCGTGGCGCGAGGAGTCCCGGCCGAGGAGATCTCGATCGGCGACTACGTGCTCGCGGGCGGAGAGCTCCCCGCGCTCGTCGTGCTCGAGGCGGTGTCGCGGCTGGTTCCCGGCGTCGTCGGCAACGAGGAGTCGCTCGCGTCGGAATCGTTCGAGGAAGGCCTCCTCGACCACCCCGTGTACACCCGCCCGCGGGAGTTCCGCGGCATGTCGGTCCCGGACGTGCTCCTGTCGGGCGACCACGCGGCCATCGCGCGATGGCGACGGGGGGCGGCCCGTGACAAGACGCGCCGCAACCGGCCGGACCTCCCGGCTCCCGACGACCCTGAGGCCGGTCGGGAGGCCTAGCAAACGCCCAGGTCGGGCCCGACTGGGCAATCGCCGGTGCTATCATTGCCAGCCGCAACCCCCCGTTGCTCCCTCTTGTGGTGGAATGACTGCCCGATGAACAAGACCGACCTGATCGAGACACCGCGCCTGCGCGACGACCTTCCCGACTTCCGCCCGGGCGACACGCTGCGTGTCCATGTCCGAGTCGCCGAGGCGGGCCGCGAGCGCATCCAGGTGTTCCAGGGCGTGGTCATCCGCCGTCGGGGCGGAGGGCTCCGGGAATCCTTCACGGTGCGCAAGGTCTCCTTCGGCGTGGGGGTGGAGCGGACGTTTCCGCTGCACGCGCCCACGATCTCGAAGATCGAGGTCATGTCGCGCGGGCGGGTTCGCCGCGCCAAGCTCTACTACTTGCGGGAACGGCGCGGGAAGCGCGCTCGGATCCGCGAGCTGCGAGAGCCCATCGCAGCGGCGGTGAAGGGAGCCTCCCAGCCGGAGGCCGAGGCCGACGACGTGGTCGATGAGGGATAGCGACCATGGCCGTCGGCCCTGAGCGGCAGCCCGAGGAAGGGGGGGCGTCACCGGGCGCGCCCGCAGCCGCCGAGTCGCTGACGGCCTCTCCGAACATCTCCACGACTTCGCAAGACCCCGCATCGACGGCGCCGGCGTCAGCCGCGACCTCCACGTCCGCCGCCGAGCCGACGACCTCGACGCCCGACACCGATGTTCCCGACGGACCGAACGGCGAGGGTCCTGGGGGCGGAGGAGGAGGTCGCTCGGGCCGCCACGAGCGCAGGGAGAGCTCTGGTCCGCTCGGCTTCCTGCGAGAGCTTCCCGTTCTGCTGCTGATCGCCTTCGTCCTCGCCCTGTTGATCAAGACGTTCCTGGTCCAGGCGTTCTTCATCCCGTCGGTCTCGATGGATCCCACGCTGAAGGTCGGCGACCGGGTCCTGGTGAACAAGCTGACGTACCGTTTCCACGAGCCGGGCCGCGGCGACGTGATCGTGTTCGAGGACCCGAACGCGCCCCCCGTGCACCGGAATCCGGTATCGGCGTTCGCCCACTGGGTGACCGACGGCCTGGGCCTGACGACGAGCCCCGACAAGGACTTCATCAAACGCGTGATCGGGCTGCCGGGCGAGACCGTTGAGGTCAAGGGGGGCAAGGTCTTCATCAACGGCGCGCCGCTCTCGCCCGAGCCGTATCTGAGCCCCATCGTGGACTCGGGTTGCTGCGAGGGACGAACGTGGCACGTCCCGCAAGGCGATCTGTTCGTGATGGGCGACAACCGCACCGACTCGAACGACTCGCGGGGGACGCTGGGCTTCATCCCCATCAGCAAGGTGGTCGGCCGGGCCTTCGTGATCATCTGGCCGCCTTCGCGAATCCACTGGTTGTCGACGCCGCACTACAGTTCCTCGTAGGCAACGCGAGGTGGGGGACGGGGTGACGCAGACCGCGCGCCCGATCGATCACTACGAGCGCCTGCTGCGCGAGGAGGGATTCCTGCTCGTGGCCGGCGTCGACGAGGCGGGGCGGGGGGCTCTGGCCGGCCCGCTCGTGGCGGCCGCGGCGATCCTGCCAGACGGGTTCGGGTGCGACGGGCTTCGGGACTCCAAGGAGCTGACGCCGGCCCAGCGCGAGGAGTGGTACGAGCGGATCACCCGCGCCGCCGTGTCGTGGTCGGTCTGCCGCGCATATCCGTCGCGAATCGACCACCGCGGCCTGCACCGGACCAACGTGTGGCTGCTGCGCCGGGCGCTCGCGGCGCTCGACGTCCGGCCCGACTTCGCGATCAGCGACGGGTTCTCGGTCCGCGGCGCGGGAGTGCCGACGCTCTCGGTCAAGAAGGGCGACGCGACCTGCGCGTCGGTGGCGGCCGCTTCGATCATCGCGAAGGTCACGCGGGAC
>DASPTB010000223.1:0-7011 GCA_035623615.1 Actinomycetota bacterium | reverse complement strand
CGGCGAAGCTCACGAGCGACGACGAGGTCATCGACTGGTCACGCTCGTCCGATGAGATCGCCCGGCAGGTGCGGGCCTTATTCCCCACCCCAGGGGCAACGACGACGTTTCGCGGGAAGCGGCTGAAGGTGCTTCGGGTGTCCGCAGAAGGCTTCGGCGTCATTTCGTCGGGCCCGGTCCAGCCGGGCGAGCTCGTGGCGATGAGGAGCGGGCTGTACATCGCCACGGGCCTCGCGTCGGCGGGCGGCTGGCTCGAGTTGAAGGTCGTTCAGCCCGAAGGGAAGCGCCCGATGCAGGCGAAGGAGTTCCTGAATGGCTACCGACCGCAACCGGGCGAGCGACTCGGGTAGCCGCGGGTCCGGCTCGACGCCGGGGCGCGCCGGACGGCCTCGTCGGCCGCGCCGGGCGGCGCCGTCCCGGCCCGCGCCGACGGCGCGGTCGGTCGCGCTCGGCGTGGTCCGCCGCGTCGCGGAGGACGACGCGTACTCGAACCTGGCGCTCTCCGCCGCGCTGCAGCGCTCCGCCCTCTCCGACCGTGACCGCCGGCTCGCCGCCGACCTCACGTACGGCACACTCCGGCACCTGATCCCACTGGACAGGGAGATCCAGGCGGCTGCCCGGCGCGACCACGAGTCCATCGACCCGCCCGTGATCGCGATCCTCCGGCTGGGGGTGTTCCAGCTCCGGCACACGAGGATCCCGGCTCACGCGGCGGTCGGCGAGACCGTGAGCCTCGCCCCCTGGCGCGCGCGGGGCTTCGTGAACGCCGTGCTCCGCCGCATCGCGACCTCGCCGCCGCCCGAGATCGCCGGCGACGACGACGAGGCCGTCTCGCTGCTGACCGGTCTCTCGGTCTGGGCGGTGGCGGAGCTGCGCCGGATCCTCCCAGCAGACGAGGTCGAGGCGGCGGCGTCGGCGCTCGCGGCGCAGGCCCCGATGTGCCTGCGTGTCAACACGTGCAAGGCGACCGCCGCCGGCGTCCTGGAGGAGCTGGGGGCCGCAGGGCTTGACCCCGTTCCCGGCGCGCACCATCCGGACGCGATCCGCATCCGTTCCACCGATCCCACGCACCTTCCAGCGTTCGTCGAGGGCCGCGTCACCGTCCAGGAGGAGGCGTCCATGCTCGTGGGCGCCGCGCTCGAGGTGCGGCCGGGAGAACAGGTTCTGGACGCCTGCGCCGGTCCCGGGGGGAAGGCCTCGCACCTCGCGTGCCTCGTGCAGCCCGGCGGCCGGGCGGTAGCCGCCGACGTGTCCCGCACGCGGGCCTCGCTGGTGCGCGCGACCGCGGATCGGCTTGGAGTCCCGATCCTCGTGCTCGCCCAGGACGCCCGCCGCCCCGCGCCGCGGGCGTCCTTCGACGCGGTCCTCGTGGACGCGCCCTGCTCGGGGATCGGAGCCGCCCGCCGCCGGCCCGAGCTCCTGTGGCGCCCCCGCCGCGAGGAGCTCGACCGTCTCGCCGGGCTCCAGGTGGAGATCCTCTGCGGGGCGGCCGAGACCGTTCGGCCCGGCGGAAGGCTCGTGTACTCGGTCTGCACGTTCCCCCCGGCCGAGACCGAGGCGGCCGTGTGGGCTTTCCTGTCCAAGCGGGACGACTTCGAGCCGCTGTCCGTCCCGGGTCCCGGTGGCCGTGCGCCGTCCCATCGCCTCTGGCCGCACCGCGAGGGCACCGACGCCATGTTCTTCGCCGGCTTTCGGCGGCGGAATCGTTCCAGCGGATAGAATTCCGCCCGGATGGGCTCGAAACCGGCCAAGCTCGCCGCGTCGATTCTCTCTGCGGACTTCGCCCACCTGGGTGACCAGGTCAAGCTGGTGTCGGCGGATGCCGACCTACTGCACGTGGACGCGATGGACGCGCACTTCGTCCCCCCGCTGTCGATCGGGCCGGTGGTGGTCGAGTCGCTGCGCAAGGTGACCGACCTCCCCCTGCACTGCCACTTGATGGTCGAGCGCCCGATGGACCTGCTCCGCGACTTCGCGGAGGCCGGCGCCGACATCGTCACGATGCACCTGGAGGCGGTTCCCGACCCTGAGCGGGCGATCAAGGAGGCAGCCGCCCTCGGCGTCAAGGCCGGCCTGGGGGTCAACCCCGACACGCCGATCGAGGGGGTCTACCCGCACCTCGAGGAGCTCGACCGCGTCCTGGTCATGAGCGTCCGGCCCGGGTGGGCCGGCCAGGCGTTCCTCGACAGCGCGCTCCCCAAGGTGGAATCCGTTCGCACCGAGATCGAGCGTCGCGGGCTCGCGGTCGAGGTGGAGGTCGACGGGGGGATCAACGAGGAGACCGGCGCGCGGTGCGTGGCGGCCGGCGCGACCGTCCTCGCGGCGGCTTCGTCCATCTTCAAGGCGGCCGACATCGGCGAAGCCGCGCACCGGCTCGCCGGCGTTGCGAAGGGAACGGCGTGAGCGAATCAATCCTGGTCGTCGACGACGACCCAGACGTGGCGAGGTTCGTCGAGGTCAACCTGCGGTCGGCCGGCTACGAGGTCCAGGTGGCGACCGACGGCGAGGAGGCGCTCGAGAAGGCCGTCGACATGCGACCCGATCTCGTGCTGCTGGACGTCATGATGCCGAAGCTCGACGGATTCGAGGTCGCGCAGCGGCTGCGCCGCGACCAGCGCACGTCGTCCTGCTCGATCATCATGCTGACGGCGAAGGCGCTCTCCGCCGACAAGGTGCTCGGGCTCTCATCGGGGGCCGACGACTACATCATCAAGCCGTTCGACCCGGTGGAGTTGCTCGCGCGGGTGAAGGGGACGCTGCGGCGCGCCCGTGAGATGCGTGCACTGTCGCCGCTGACCGGGCTTCCCGGCAACATCCGCATCCAGGAGGAGATCCGCCGGCTCGTGGCCGAGGACCAGCCCTTCGCGCTGCTGTACGCAGACCTGGACCACTTCAAGGCTTACAACGACCACTACGGGTTCGTTCGCGGCGACCGCGCGATCCAGGTGGTGGCGCGGCTGGCGGTCGAGGTCGCGAACGACCTGGGCGGGCCGGGAGCGTTCATCGGACACGTCGGCGGCGACGACTTCATCATCATCGTGCCTCCGGACGTCGCCGAGAGCGTCGCGAAGAAGTTGTGCGAGCGCTTCGACGAGGAGGTCCCGGCGCTCTACGACAAGATCGACGCCGAGCGCGGCGCCATCGAGATCGAGGACCGCCAGGGCAACCTCCGTCGGTTCCCCCTGCTGACGATCTCACTCGGCGTGGCCTCCACCGATCGGCGCAAGTTCGCGCACTTCGGCGAGGCGGTCTCGGTCGCCACCGAGCTCAAGCAGTTCGCGAAGAAGGAATCCCGCTCCTCCTACGCGCTCGACCGCCGCACCGACTGACACCGCCGGCCTTCCTCGTACCCGGGTCCGCCGGGCAGGGCCACTGCGTTCGCCGAGTCCTATACTGCTTCGCAGAAGCAAGTCGTCTTCGGGGCGGGGTGCAAGTCCCCACCGGCGGTGACAGTCCGCGACCCCCCGGCAGCCAGTCGGGGGTGGACCCGGTGCAACTCCGGGACCGACCGTGAGAGTCGGGATGAGAGAAGACGGGTTCGGCGGCGCGTTCGCGCCGTCATTCCCTTTCTCTCGCTCGGGTCATCATGTCGTGCCGCGTCCTGCGCCGCACCCGAAGTCGCTGGGAGACCGAGGGATTCGCGAGTGAGCGGGATCGCGCAACAGGACTCGGCGGCCGGAGCCGCGCTCGTGGACGAGGCGCACATGCGACGCGCGCTGGCGCTCGCTCAGAACGGCCTCGGTCTAAGCTCGCCCAACCCGATGGTCGGCGCCGTGGTCGTCAACTGTGGCGAGGTCGTCGGCGAGGGTTGGCACGAGGGGCCGGGCACGCCGCACGCGGAGCAGCGGGCGCTCGAGTCGGCCGGCGCGGCGGCGCGAGGCGCGACGCTGTACGTGACGCTCGAGCCCTGCAACCATACCGGGCGCACGCCTCCGTGCGCCCCCGCCGTCGCGGAGGCCGGCGTCGCGCGCGTCGTGGCCGGGACGCGCGACCCTTCGCCGCTCGTCGACGGTCGGGGCTTCGCCGCGTTGCGGTCCGCGGGCGTCGCGGTCGACGTCGGCGTGCTGCAGCGGCCGGCGCGCGAGTTGATCGCAGGGTTCGCGAAGCATTCGGTGACGGGCCTGCCCTACGTCGTGTTGAAGCTCGCGGCGACCCTCGACGGGAAGACGGCTGCGGCCGACGGCTCGTCCCGCTGGATCACGGGCGAGGCCGCCCGCCACGAGGTGCACCTGATGCGGGCACGAGCCGACGCGGTGCTCGTCGGGTCGGGAACCGCCGTCGCGGACGATCCCTCGCTGACCGTGCGCCTCGACGGCTACGCGGGCCGCCAACCCCTGCGCGTGGTGGTCGACGGGTCCGGACGGACCCCGGCGTCGGGCCGGCTGTTCGACGGAGCCGCGCCCGTTGTGATGGCGACGACGACGTCGGTGCGTGCCGCGGCCCGCGAGCGCTGGGAGCGTGCGGGCGCCGAGGTCGTGGCGTTCGAGCCGGGGCCCTCGGGCGTTCCGCTCCGCCCGCTCATGGAGGCGCTCGGGAAGCGCGACGTGCAAGAGGTCCTGATCGAAGGCGGCTCGCGCCTCGCGGCGTCGGTGCTCGTCGAGGAGGCTGCCGACCGCCTCGTGCTGTACGTCGCCCCGAAGGTCGTCGGCGGGGCGTCGACGCCGGGCCTGGTCGGCGGGATCGGCGCAGCCACGATCGCCGACGCGCTCGGCGTTCGCATCGAGTCGGTGGCGATGCTGGGAGAAGACGTTCGCATCACGGCGTTCGCGCGGCCGGAGGAGGACGACCATGTTTACGGGAATCGTTGAGGAGCGGGGGCACGTGCGCCTGGCGGAGCCCGATCGGATCGTCGTCGAGGCGACCTCGCTCGACGACGTGGGTGCCGACGACTCGGTCGCGGTGAGCGGCGTCTGCCTGACGGTGGTGTCGGTCGAGCGCGATGGGGATCGTGTGGCCTTCGGCTTCGACGTCTCACCCGAGACCCTCGCGCGAACCACCCTCGGCGGGCTCGGGGCGGGCGACGCCGTCAACCTCGAGCGCGCGGTCACGCTGCTGTCGCGAATGGGCGGCCACCTCGTGCAGGGCCACGTCGACGGCGTCGGCGAAGTGCTCGACATGCGAGCGGCGGGCGACGGCAGCGAGATGACGATCGGCCTGCCGGACGGTCTCGGGCGATACGCGGTCGAGAAGGGTTCGATCGCGGTGGACGGCGTGAGCCTCACGATCACGTCGCTGGACGCGAACAGCTTCGGGGTGGCGTTGATCCCACACACGCTCGAGGTGACCACGCTCGGCGATCGCGCACCCGGTGACCGCGTCAACCTCGAGGTCGACGTGATGGCGAAGTACGTGGAACGGCTGATGGAGGGAGCCCGATGAGCGAGCAGGTGGCGGGAACGAGCAGCGAGGCGGCAGCCGGCGGGAGCGGGATGTTCGACCCGGTCGAGGAGGGGATCGCCGAGATCCGAGCCGGCAGGATGGTGGTCGTCGCCGACGACGCCGATCGCGAGAACGAGGGCGACCTCATCATGGCGGCCGAGAAGGTCACGCCCGACGCGATCGCGTTCATGGTGCGCCACACGAGCGGGGTGATCTGCATGCCCGTGACCGGCGAGCGGCTCGACCGGCTGCGCCTTCCGCTCATGGTGACCCAGGGGAACGACCCGCAGCGGACGGCATTCACGGTGTCGGTCGACGCCCGGGCCGGAACGACCACCGGCATCTCGGCGGGAGATCGGGCGGCGACGATCCTGGCGATGATCGATCCCGGGACCACGCCCGAGGACCTGGCGCGGCCGGGGCACGTGTTCCCGCTCCGCTACCACCAGGGCGGCGTGCTCAAGCGCGCCGGCCATACCGAGGCATCGATCGACCTCGCGCGGCTGGCCGGCCTCGAGCCGGCAGGTGTGCTGTGCGAGGTCGTGAACGAGGACGGAACCATGGCGCGCCTGCCAGAGCTTCGCCGGTTCGCCGACCGGCACGGCTTGAAGCTCATTTCGATCGCCGACCTGATCGACTTCCGCCGCCGGCGGGAGAAGCTCGTCGAGCGCGTCGCGGAGGCGACGATCCCGACCGAGCACGGGGACTTTCGCACGTACGCGTACGAGAGCGACGTCGACGGACGCGTGCACGTCGCGATGGTGCTCGGCGACGTCGGCGACGGTGAGTCGATCCTGGTTCGCGTCCACTCCGAGTGCCTGACCGGGGACGTGTTCGGCTCGCTCCGGTGCGACTGCGGCACCCAGCTGCGCGACGCGGTCCGCCAGATCGGGGACGAGGGTCGCGGCGTCGTGCTCTACATCCGTGGACACGAGGGCCGCGCGATCGGTCTCACCCACAAGCTGCGTGCGTACGCGCTGCAGGAAAGCGGCCGCGACACGGTCGAGGCGAACATCGAGCTCGGGTTTCCGGCGGATCCACGCGACTACGGGATCGGCGCCCAGATCCTGTACGACCTCGGCGTGCGCTCGATGCGGCTGCTGACCAACAACCCGTCGAAGCGCGCGGGGCTCGACGGCTACGGGCTCTCGATCGCGGAACGTGTGCCGCTGCAGACGAGCCCGACCCCGCACAATCGCGAGTACCTGCGAACCAAGCGGGAGAAGATGGGCCACCTGCTTCCGGACGTCGACCTGGAGGAGCCGGACGCGGCCACGGCGGCCGTCTTCACGACCTCGTCCGGGGATCGGGACGACCGATGACGGACGACGGTGCCTCGTCGACGGCCGGGGAGCGCGACCCGGCGTTCGCGGTGATTGCCGCCACGTTCAACGAGATGATCGTGCGGCCCCTCGTCGACGGGGCCACGGCGTCGTTCGAGGCCGCCGGCGTCGCGCGTGACCGTGTCGAGGTCACGTGGGTCCCGGGAGCCTTCGAGCTGCCGCTCGCGGCGCGGACCGCGGCCGCGAGCGGGCGCTACGCGGCGGTCGTTTGCCTGGGCGCGGTCGTCCGGGGCGAGACGGCGCACTTCGACTACGTGGCCGGCGAGGCGGCCCGAGGGATCATGGACGC
>DASPTB010000299.1:0-10283 GCA_035623615.1 Actinomycetota bacterium | reverse complement strand
ACGACATGAAGCGCGCGAGGTCGAGGTTTCGTTCGACCAGCCGGGCCAAGCCGTCGGTGCCGAGGTGCTTCCACGAGAACCACAGCTTGAGCGCCCGGAACCGCCGTGTCCCTTCCAACGAGTACTGGTACCAGTTGAGGGGGTGGTCCTCGGGGTTGGTCGACCGGTAGTACTCGGGGTCCCCGTGGAAGGCGACGATGAGGTCCTCGCGGCGTCGCACGACGAGCCCGCCGATGTCGTACGCCTGGAAGAACCACTTGTGAGGGTCGACGGTCACCGAGTCGGCCCGCTCGAGATCGGGAACGAGGGCCGCGCCGCGCGGCGACAGCCGCGCGGCGCCGCCGTACGCCGCGTCGACGTGCAGCCACAGGTCCTCTCGCTCGGCAACGTCGCCGAGCGGCCCCGTCTCGTCGACCGACCCCGTGTTCGTCGACCCGCAGACGGCCGCGATCGCGAACGGCAGCAGCCCGTTGTCGCGGTCCTCGGCCACCGCCGCCGCGACGTCGGCTCCGCGCAGGCGGAATCGCTCGTCGGATGGGATCACCCGCAGCGTCTCGGCGGGAAACCCGAGCACGTCGAGGGCGCGGCGGATCGAGAAGTGCGCCTGGTCGGACGCGTACACCCGCACGCCCTCCAGCTCGGCCCCGCGCGGCCGATGATCGAGACCGAGCTGCCGGGCGAGGTGGACGTCGCGCGCGGCCGTCAGCCCCATCACGTTCGCCATGACGCCGCCCGACGTCAGCACGCCCCAACTCCCCTCGCCGAAGCCGACGAGCTCGCGCAGCCACGACGTGACCTCCTCCTCGACGAGCGCGGCCGACGGCCCGGCGTGCCAGACGTCGACGCCCTGGTGGACCCACTGCGCGAGGACCTCGCCCGAGATCGAGATGGGAAGCGGAGGCGGCGTGAAGTAGCTGAACGCCCGCGGGTTCTGGGCGCCGAACTGATAGGGGGCGAGGCGTTCGCGGAACTCGCGCAGGATCTCTTCCGAGGACGCCGGCTTCCTCGGCGCGGGCGCCGGCCGAAGGCGCTCGCCGAAGAACCTCCTGCGCAGCTCGGGGTAGGAGTCGGGCCCTACCGGCCTGCGCATGGCCTCGTCGTACAGCCAGTCGAGCGCGACGCGCCAGGTCTCCTCGCCCAGTCGCACCAGCTCGTCCCGGGCGCGCCCCGGGTCACGGTAGTCGACCAGCTCCGGCTCGGGGTGCCAGTCGAACGACCCCGAGCCCTCGCCCTCGTCCTCGTCTTTCACGAGGGGCAATGCTATCGGTGCACGCGCCCCGCGCGGGGTCTCGGAGTCACATGCGGCCGCCGCCCGAGGCCTCGAGGTCGGGAAGCACGACGACCGTGTCGTCCTCGCCGGCGAGGCCCGACCGGAGGTTCCGCCGACCGATCGCCCAGAACACGACCGCCAGCAGGACGATGACGACGAACGACCCCAGCGTCACGTTCTCGAAGAACGCGCGCGACACGCCCCAGTTGTCCTGCATGTTGTAGTGCTGCCCGAGGAGGTTGTCGATGAGTCCCGGCCACAGCAGCGTGATGCCGGTCACGACGACGAAGAACTCGCTGAGGATCGCGCAGATCCAGCAGCCGACGAGCCCTCCCGGCACCTTGTAGGGCCGGCGGACGTCCGGGTACTTCTTCCGCAGGATCGGCAGCGTCAGGAACATGAACAGGTAGCAGAGCGTCGCCGTCGAGATCGCGAGGGCGATCGCGACGGAGAAGAAGCTGCTCAGGCTTCCCTTCGTGATCGTGAAGACGAACACCACGAACGCCGAGCCGATGATGCCCGAGCAGATGTTCACGTTGAGCGGCGTGCCGAACGACGTGAACCTGCCCATCCACGCGGGCGCGGCCCCGTCGAGCGCGGCGACGGCCTGCACGCGGTCGGCCCCTTCCAGCCAGACCACGCCGCTGCCGAACAGCGTCAGCACGATGCCGATGCCGAAGATCGGCCCGAGCACGCTCTTGCCGCTCCCGAGCACCGCGGCCGCCCCCTTGTACGCGTCGGCGAACCCGCCCACGTTCGACAGCGCCGCCTTCGGGATGATCAGCAGGATGCCGCCGATCACCAACGCATAGAGGATCGTCGCGATCACGCCCGAGCCGACCACCATGACCGGGACGTCGCGCTGCGGGTTCTTCATCTCCTCCGACGCGCCGCCGGCGAGCTCGAAGCCGACCCACAGGAACACCAGCACGCCGACCACGGCCAGGAACCCGCTGATCGTCGGCTTCATGTCGGCGGTTCCCACGGTCCCGGAGGGCTGGCCCTTCGAAACGAGGAACGCGACCACCAGGACGAAGAAGATGCCGACCACGAGCACCTTGACGATCGTGCCGATGTTGGGGCCCCACTTCCCATACCGGAACGAGACGACGGCGGTGCCGACCGTCAGCCAGGTGAAGACCAGACCGAAGATGATCTCCGCCGTCGTGCTCATGGCCCCGTGGTAGACGAACGCCTGGATCGCCGCGATGGACGACGCGGCGAGCGTCCCCCCGATCCAGATCGGGTTGGAGAGCCAGTACAGGACCGCCGTGACCGAGCCCGGCAGGCGGCCGAACGCCATCTTCACCCACTCGTAGGGACCGCCCTCCTTCGGGAACGCGGAGCCGAGCTCGGCCGTGAGGAGCCCGTAGGGGACCAGGAACAGAATCAGCGACAGCACGAGCCAGGTGATGGCCTGACCGCCCACCGAGGCCGCGAACGCGACCGTGTCCAGACCGACGATCGCGCAGGCCGCGAACAGGATCAGGTCCCACCTGCCGAGGACCTTGCGGAGCTTGGCCTTCTCCTCCGTCGCCAGCGCGCTCGCGTGGGGCGCCGCCGGCGTCTCTACTGCCGCCATTCGATCTCCTTTCTCTCCTCGCTCTCGAGCACGACCACGCGACGGTCCTGCAGCCGCTCGGGGATCACGTCGCGCGCGAACACATCGGCCACCGTCTCGGGCCGCCGGATGAGCTCCGACCGCTCGCCGGTCACCAGGACGGCGGCCGGCCGGGGGATCGCGTTGAAGTTGTTGGCGAGCGCGTCCTGGTACGCGCCGGTGTCGAGCACCGCGATCACGTCGCCCGGCTCGACCTCGGGCAGATCGGCGTCGGGGAGGATGCGGTCGGGGTTGCACGACGAGCCGACCACGTCGGCGCGCATGACGGGCGCCGAGCCGGCCCGGTCGGCCACGATGAAGCTCCACCGGTTGTGTTCCAGGAACACGTCGGGCAAGAAGTTCTCGGTGGAGTCCGTCTCGACCCACGTCCACGGGAACGGCCGCGTCTGGCGCTTGATCCGCGTGACGCGCATGAGGTGGAGCCCGGCGTCGCCGTAGAGCGCCCGGCCCGGTTCGACCTCGAGCGTCACGCCCGCCGTGTCGAGCCCGTGGGCACGCAGCTCGTCACGGAGCGACCCGCAGATCGCGTCGGCGTAGACCTCGATCGGCGCCGTGTGCACGCCGGCGCCCGCGCGTTCCCGGATCCGCTCCATCTCGCGGCCGAAGGGGTCGCGAGGCACCGGCAGGCCGCCGCCGATGTCGATCTCGCCCGGCTCCCAGCCTCCCCACGCGTCGCGAATCTCCGCGATCGCGGCCGCGACCTCGCCCATGACGGCTCGCCAGTACTCGGGCTCGGGCCGGTGCCGGCCGACGTGGACATGCACGCCAGAGACGCGGACACCCTCCATGCGAAGCAGCTCGGGCCCGATGCGCAGCACGTCTTCCATCGGGATGCCGGCCTTGTACACCTGCGCCACCTGCGCGACGGGGAGCGGCTCCTCGAGCCAGTCGGACGTGAGCGCGAGGGACGTCAGGTCGGGCCGGATGCGGGGCCGGACGACGGCCTTGCCGCCCGTCCGCTCGACGGCCGCGCGGACCATGGCGATCTCGTCCACGTGATCGAGCGTGATGCGCGCCCCGACGGCGACCGCCTCGTCGACGACCTCCTGCTCCTTCGGTCCGTTGACCGAGATGAGCTCGGGAGGGACACCGCCGCGCAGGGCGGCGAAGAGCTCCGGGCCGCCGAACGCGTCGCAGCCCATTCCCTCGTCGCTCAGGATCCTTCGCAGCGCCAGAGAGAGGTTGGCCTTGATGGAGGGCAGCGCGTTGACCGGACCCTCGGTCCAGTGCGACCGAAAGGCGGCGGCGATGCGCCGCGCGTTGCGGCGGAGCTGATCCTCGGAGACGACCGACAGCGGCGTGCCGTGCCGCTCGGCGAGATCGCCAGCGCTGCAACCCTCGACGAACAGGCGACCGTCACGGATCGACAAACAGGAGTCGAGCCTCGTCGTGCCCATCCACCCTCTCCGGACCCAGGCCCGAGCGTGGGGCAGCGAGCCCTCAATGTCAAGGAGCCGAAAGTCGGTGCCGTGCGTCTTGTCCCGAGCGGAACCGGGTCAGCGCGCGAAGAAGTGCAAGCCGAGCCAGGCCCAGGCCGTGATGACGCCGACCCGCCCGGGACGCCCGCGCATCACCCGGCGGAGCAGCGTCGTGAACCCGGGGATGCGCGTCCCGGGCCGCAGGCTCAGCAGCTGAAGCACCACGCAAGCAACCACCACGACCGCGTACCCCAGCACGGTGACGTCGTGGGTGCTCATTGCCGCATCAAGAACCAGCCGACGAGGAGCCAGGCCAGCATGATCAGGGTCCTGCCGGCGTGGGTGGAGAGCACCGGATCCGTCAGCGTGCTGATCGTCGGGTGCTGCTGCGAGTCCAGAGTCAGGGAGGGTTGGAGCAGCAGCGCCTCGAGCTCCCACAGGGCGCCGGCGACGAGGACCGTGCTCCAGGCGACGACGCCGCGCCGCGGCAAGGGCCCCGGGTCGGCGTGCACGACGAGCGGGCCGCGCCACGCGACCGCGATCGCGGCCGCAGCAGCGGCCACCACGCCGACGGTCGCAGGCCACGAGTAGCGGGGGAACGCGCCGACGACGAGCGCGAACGCTGCGGAGAAGGCCGCCACCGTCCATCCGCCCGGGATCCACATCCCGCGTTCCACGAGCGGTATCGGCGGGTTGGGCTCGCCGAGCGCGATGTCGCGTCCGAGGACGATCGCGACGCCGCCGAGGAGCAGCGCGTGGATGGGGTTGCCGGAGATGCCGTCGAAGAAGGCCGCCACGAGCATGATCGCCACGACGGGCTCGTGGACGACCGTCGCCATCGTCGCGCGGACGACCGCAGCCGTCGACCTCGACTCCGTCATGGCGACTCCCTTCTTCAAGCAAGCGTACGACGCTCGCCCGGAAAGGGAGAACGCTCGCTCACGCCAGGTCGAGCGCCACCACACGCGCCGTGTCCCGCCACTCGGCGAGGTCGCCCGAGTACCCCGGCTGGTACTTCTCGTAGAGCATCCGGCGGGCGTGCTCGCCCTCCTCCGTTCCCTGCTCCAGGATGCGCGCGGCGCAGGTGAACTCGCGCCCGCCGATCCGGACCCGGCAGGCCGGGTCGGCGCGGAGGTTGCGGACCCAGTCCGCCGTGTCGCCCCCGCCCGACAGGAGGTACGCCGTCGCGCCGTTCAGCGCGAACCAGATCTCGATCTGGTGGATCCGCCCGGTCCTGCGGCCGGTCGTGGCGAGATACAGGTAGCCCTCCCCCGACAGCCGGTCGAGGGCCGCTCGATCCTCGGCTTCCATCGCGGGGATTATCGCCCGATCGCGCCGTAGGGTCGCGGCAGGCGACTCGCTCCGGCCTCCGCCGCTCCTCGGTGTTCCCCCTGGCCCCCATAGACTCCCGGGATGCGCATCCTCATCTGGCACGGCTGGCTGCTGGGCGGCACGGGATCCAACGTCGCCACGGCGAAGGTCGCGGAGGCGATGCGATCGGCCGGGCACGAGGTGCTCGTGCTCGCCCAAGAGCGGCATCCCGAGCGGTTCGAGTTCGTCGACGCCGCGGGTGTTGTCGACGAACGTGGGGTCGGGCTCGTGACGCCGACGGGCGCCGCCGCCGGCCCTGGCTCGGTCACCCTGCTCCGGCCCGACATCGGCTCGCAGCTGCCAGTGTTCGTCTGGGACGAGTACGAGGGCTTCGACCGGGTGACGCCCTTCGTGGAACTCCCCGACGCCTCGCTGGCGCGCTATCTCGATCGGGGCGTGGCCACGCTTCGCGCCGCGATCGCCTGGCATCACAGCGACGCCGTCCTCTCGGGCCACATCGTTCCGGGAGGCACGATCGCCGCCCGGGCCGTCGCGGGCGGCGACGGCTCGCTGCCGTACGGCGTCAAGGTCCACGGCAGCGACCTCGAGTATGCGATTCGCCTGCAGGAGCGGTATCGAACGCTCGCGGCCGAAGGTCTCTCGGCGGCGACCTGTGTGTTCGGCCCCACCCACGAGGTGCTCGAACGCACCCTGGCGCTCGTCCCCGAGTCGACCCGAAGGCTGGTCGTCTGCCCCCCGGGCGCCGACGTGGACGCGTTTCGCCCGGGCCCGCGCGGCGAGCTGCTCGAGCGCGCCGCGTCGCTGCTCGAGGCGGACCACGCGGACGGCTCGCCGGAAGGCCGCACCCCCGATGTTGACGAGCTCGTGTCGGCGGCGCTCGGTCGGGCCGGCGCCGCGAACATCCTCGACGACCTGGCCGGCCGATACGACCAGGCACGGGCGGACGCGAACGCCGCCGCGTCGCTGCGCGCGCTGGCCGACGAGCCGGGGCCGATCGTCGGGTATCTCGGCAAGCTGATCCCGCAGAAGGGCGTGCACCTTCTGCTCGCGGCGCTCGCGGCGCTCCCCGACGTTCGAGCCCTGATCGTGGGGTTCGGGACCTTTCGCGAACGCCTCGAGGGGCTGACGCTCGCATTCGACCACGGCGACGTCGAAGCGGTGGGACGGCTGTGGCCGGAGGGATTCGGAACCGCGCCCGAGCGCCTCCCCAGGCACAATGAACTGCAGAGACGCGTCACGTTCACCGGCCGCCTCGACCACCGGTACGCGGGTCCGGTGACCGGCGCCGTCGACGTCCTCGTCGTGCCTTCCATCCTGGACGAGTCCTTCGGCATGGTCGCCGCGGAGGGCGCCGCGGCGGGCGCGCTGCCGCTCGTCGCCCGGCACTCGGGCCTTGCCGAGGTGGGCGGTGCGCTGGAAGCCGCGGCGGGCAGACCCGGCCTGTTCTCCTTCGATCCCGGACCGGATGCCGTCGGGGCCATCAAATGGGGAATCCTCCGGCTCTTGGCGCTCGAGCCGGACGAGCGAGCAGCCGTCGCGTCCGCCATTCGCGCACACGTCGCGACCGAATGGACGTGGGAACGGTCGGCGGCGCGCTACGTCGAGGCGCTCGAGCCGTGACGCCGGCCGACGCGCCCCCCGGCGGCGCATCCGGTTCCGGCGAAAACGAGGTCGCGCACCTATGGCGCGTCGCCGAGGAGGCGTGCGCCCGAGGCACGGAGATCGTCTTCGCGGCGGGCAGTCGCGGCGGGACGGGAACACCAGCGGAGTCGAAGGGCGTGGGCGACTGGGTGACCGACACCGACCGCGCGAGTGAGGACGCGATCCGTTCGTTCCTCGCCTCCGCCACACCCGACATCCCGGTGCTCGGCGAAGAGTCGGGCGGCGAGCGGGGCGAGCGCTTCTGGGCCGTCGACCCGCTCGACGGAACGACGAACTTCATGATCGGCTTCCCGATCGTCGCGGTGTCGGTCGGCCTGATCGAAAATGGGCGCCCGCTCGTCGGGAGTGTCCGAGCCCCTCTGCTCGGCCTGGCCTTCGGGGCGGCGCGCGGCAGGGGCGCATGGGCGGGCGAACAGCGGCTGACGGTGAGCGAGCGTCCGCCCGAGCGCGCGATCGTTGCCACGGGGTTCCCGTTCCGCCGGCGCGAGCTTCGGCCCCGTCACGCGAAAGCGTTCGAACACGTCCTCCTCGGCGTCGAGGACGTGCGGCGCGCCGGCGCCGCCGCGCTCGACCTGGCGTGGGTGGCCTCCGGCGTCTTCGACGCGTACTTCGAGCTCGCGATGTCGGTCTGGGATCTGGCGGCGGGAACGCTCCTCGTGGAGGAGGCCGGGGGCAGGGTCTCGGGTTGGAACGGCGAGCCCGACCATCTGGGCACCGGCGACGTCGTGGCCGGCTCGCCGTCGACATACCGACTGGTGCTCGGCGCGACCCGAGGAGCGAATCCCTAGCCCCGTTCAGGATCGAGAGCAGCCCGGCCCGCAGGCGCCGGGTCGCAGGGCCGAGGCGTACGCGCTCTTCCACGCCGCCGCGATCCTCGAAGAACCTGCGGCGGGCTTCCCTTGATGGTAAGGCTACCTGACGATTTGACCGGGACTGCGGAGGACCGGACGTCGTACAACTGTGCGGGCATTCGGACCCCGCACTTCATCGCGCCGCTCCGGCCCCGACCGTGCAACGCCGGCGAGCAGCCAGCCGCGAACGTGGTCGGTCGTCTCGAACACGGCGTACGGATGCGCGCGCGCCGAGCCGACCTGCCGCTCCGCGCGCTCGATGCACGCACTCGCACGGCGGCAGTCTTTCCACGAGAACGGCCGTGCGCGAGAGCCGCAGGTGTTCCAAGGGGTCAAACGATGCTGCATCCGACCTAAGGCCAACGGCATCGGGCTTTCGACCCATTCATCGTCGTCGCCGGGTGATACCCACTGTGCGCGCGCGGAATCCGAACGTGGACCCCCACATCGAGCGATCAAGACGCCCGCGACTCGTGCCGAGTGAGTTCCTATGGCCGGCAACGTTCGTCGAGGTCGTGATCTTCTCATTGCGTCGATCGTCGTCGCCTGCGTCGCACTCGGAGCGTCGCCCGCATTCGCTGCGACACCCTCGCAGATCGTGCGATCGAAGATCGGCGGCGACGGCCACCCGCTGACGGATCAGGACGCGACGAACATTCAACCCTCGTGGTCGCCCGACGGATCGCACGTCGTCTTCGCATCGAACGTCGACGGGACCTACCACGTGTACGAGATCACGGCGAGCGGCGGCGACGAGACGCAGCTCACGTCGGGACCGTGGAACGACACGCACCCCGTATG
Source organism: Actinomycetota bacterium (assembly GCA_035623615.1). GTDB lineage: Bacteria > Actinomycetota > UBA4738 > UBA4738 > UBA4738 > DASPTB01. Next base: position 1,328 of record DASPTB010000299.1, on the reverse strand, counting down.
GTCGCCCGACGGAACACGGATCGCGTTCGCCTCCGATCGCACGGGCAACTGGAACATCTACACGATGGCCGCCGACGGGACCGATGTGCGACAGCTGACGTTCTGTCGTTCCGCGGACATTCAGCCGGCCTGGTCGCCCGACGGAACGAGGATCGCTTTCGCGTCCAATCGCGACGGCAACTGGAACGTCTACATGATCGGAGCGAACGGAATCGGCCTCTCCCGCGTGACCTCCAACCGCGCTGCCGACTTCCAGCCGGCGTGGTCCCCCAACGGATCGAGCATCGCGTTCGTCTCGACGCGCTACGGGAGCGACGACATCTTCACCATCACCCCGCGCGGATACGACCTGCGCCGGCTCACCTTCTCGGTGGCGATGGACGCCGAGCCGGCCTGGTCGCCGGACGGCTCGAGCATCGCCTTCTCGAGCAACCGGAGCGGGTACGACAACGTCTGGGTCGTTCCGGCCACGGGAGGAACCGCCCAGCCCGCCACCAGCGAGGAAGCCACGGACGGACAGCCGTCGTGGCGGCCGAGCGGCAAGGCCATCGCTTTCTCGAGCGCGCCGGCGGCTCCGCCGTCGACCGCCGTTTGGGGGATCTACTCGGCCCCGAGGGGCGACCTGAGCGGTGACCAGATGATCGCGCACCTCGAGTCGGAGATCGGACGGGACTTCTCGGGGGAACGCATCTACCAGAACCTCACCACCGTAACGGTCCCCACGTCCGACATGCTCGACCTCGCGTCGAAGGGCGGGCTCATCTACTTGAACATCAACTCATTCTTCGTGCGCGACGGGCACTCGTACTGCGCGCGCTGGGCCGACGTCGCCGCCGGGAAGTACGACGCGCAGCTCACCAAGATCGCGCAGGAGATCATCGCGTTCGACTACCCCATCGACCTCGGGTTCCACCACGAGATGACGAACGACAACCGGCATCACCCCGCGTGCGGCACGCCGGGGGACTACGTCCGGGCGTACAACCACATCCACACCCTGTTCGACCGTCTGGGCGTGACGATGGTCACGTGGGTATGGGCGCCGACGGCCTCGTCGTTCATCCGGCACACCGCGTGGCGCTACGTGCCGGCGAGCTTCGACGTCGTCGGCGTGGACGGGTACAACCGCGCCGGGTACTGGCGGTCGCCCGCGGCGATCTTCTCGGCGGCGCACCAGTTCGCGATCAGCCACGGGAAGCAGCTGCTGATCGCGGAGATCGGCAGCGACGAGTGGCCGGGGAGGCCGCTCGCCAAGGCGTACTGGCTCCAGAGCGCCGCGAACCTGTTCCACTCGTGGACCGACCTGCAGGGCATCATGTGGACGAACA
>DASPTB010000298.1:0-11436 GCA_035623615.1 Actinomycetota bacterium | reverse complement strand
TGCCCGACCCGCCGGCGCAGGCAGAGTCCCGGGAGTCGACTGAAGCGGCAGCGGAGGAAGCCGCATCCGAGGAGCGGGTTGAGGAAGCAGCACCCGAGGAGCCGGTTGCCGCGTCCACATCAGCTTCCGGGGAGACCGATGACGCGCGCCCCCTGACCCATCACGCCGCCGGCGCCGACGAAGACGACGCGCCGACCGAACCCACCTCCACCGCCTCCGGCGAATCGGTGGCGAAGCTCGGCGTGGCGCAGAGCTTCCCCGGGTCGGCTCCCGCCACGATCCCCGAACAGATTGCAGCAGAGCAAGTTGCGACCGCCGAGCCGTCTGTCCGGCGCCCCGCCGCTTCGTCCGGCACAGGCGGAACCGCCGGCGGGTGGGCGCGCGGGACGGTCCGCATCGCGACCTCGAAGCTCGACGGGCTCATGGCGCACGTCGGCGAGCTCTTGGTCAGCACGACGGGACTCGACGATCGGCGGCTGGAGCTCCGGTCGCTGCTCGACTCTCTCGCCGCATGGGCCGACGAGTGGGAACGTCTGCGCCCGGGGCTCGATCGTGTGGAGGAATTCCTCGAAGACGTGCGTGAGCATCCGAGCGGCCGCGACGGCGAGGACGTCGCACGCCTTCGGCAGGTGGACGCCCTGGCCGTGTTCCTGCGCGAGGGCGAAGGGAAGCTCGCGAACGTCGTGGCCCGGCTGAGCGAGCTCGAACGCGAGCTCGGCCGGACCGACCGCCGCACGCGGCAGGTGACGTCGGAGCTGCAGAACGAGGTGCTCAGAGTCCGAATGCTCCCGGTCTCGGCCCTGTTCGACTCACTCCCGCGCATGGTGCGCGACCTCGCCCGCGACCTCGGCAAGGAGGCGGGCGTCGTCGTCCGCGGCGCCGACACCGAGGTCGATCGCGCGGTGCTGGAGCAGATGCGCGGCCCTCTCACGCACCTCGTGCGCAACGCCTTGGATCACGGGCTCGAGTCGCCGGAGGATCGGCGCCGGAGCGGGAAGCCGCGCGGCGGCACGATCAGCATCACGGCCTCCCAGCGAGGCGGCGCCCTCATCGTGGAGATCAACGACGACGGAGCCGGCATTGACGCGGCGCGCGTCCGAGCGGTGGCAGTCGAGAAGGGCGTGCTCACGTCGGACGCCGCTCGCGCGATGACCGACCGCGAGGCGATCTCGCTGATCTTCGGCTCGGGGCTCTCCACCAGCCCGACGGTGACCGACGTGTCGGGTCGTGGCGTCGGCCTCGACGTCGTGCGGGAGAGCGTCGAACGGCTCCAGGGGTCGATCGAGGTGGACAGCCGTCTTGGCGAAGGGACGACCTTCAGCCTCACGCTGCCCGTCTCGGTGGCGACGACGCAGAGCCTGCTGGTGCGTTCGGGCGGCCAGACCTTCGCGATCCCGCTCCCCAGCGTGAGCCGCATCCTTCGGATCGCGCCGGAGCACCTGGCCACCGCGCAGGGCCGTTCGGTGGTGTCCATTGAGGGCGAGCCGGTGATGGTGACCCCGCTCGCCGGCGTCCTCGGTCTCGACCGGGAGGAGCCGAACGGCGGCAGCATGCGCGCCGCGGTGCTGCTGCGCTCGGGCAACCGGTCGGTGGCGCTGACCGTCGACGAGCTGCTCGGTTCGCAGGACCTCGTCGTCAAGAACCTGCCGGCGCCGCTGCTGCGCGTCCGGGGCCTTGGCGGAGCCACGATTCTCGGGAGCGGGGACGTGGTGATCGTCGTCAACGTGGCCGATCTCGTGAAGTCCGCAGCCGGGTCGGGACGGGGCGGCGCGAAGGATTCGCCGGACCGCTCGACTCCGCGGTCGTCGGCCTCGTCGTCCCGCGTGGTCCTGGTGGCCGACGACTCGGTCGTGTCGCGAATGCTGCAGAAGGGAATCCTCGAGACGGCCGGGTACCAGGTTCGCGTGGCCGCCGACGGGATGGAGGCGTGGGAGCTGCTCCTGGCGGAGGCGTGCGACCTGCTCGTCTCGGACGTGAACATGCCGCGAATGGACGGGCTCGAGCTCACGGCGAAGCTTCGATCGGACGCGCGGTTCCGGGACTTCCCGGTGATCCTGGTCACCTCGCTCGACTCGGCGCAGGATCATGCCCGCGGTGTCGAGGCGGGAGCCGACGCCTACATCGTCAAGAGCGCCTTCAGCCGCGACGGTCTGCTCCAGGCCGTCCAGAGGCTCATCTAGGGGGCCCCGCCATGCGCGTACTGGTCGTCGACGATTCCGCCGCCGCGCGCCGGCTTCTGCGGTTCATCCTGGAACGGGACCCCGGCATCGTCGTCGCGGGCGAGGCGACGACCGGAGTCGAGGCCATCAAGAAGACGGCCGAGCTCCACCCCGACTTGATCACGATGGACGCGCAGATGCCGGAGATGGACGGGTTCGAGGCCACCCGGCGGATCATGCGCGAGATGCCGTGCCCGATCGTGATGGTGAGCGCGGTCCACAGTCCGAGCGAGGTCGCATGGTCGTTCCGGGCCCTCGAAGCCGGCGCACTCACCGTCCTCGCGAAGCCCGACGGTCCGCGCAGCCCGCTTTTCGAGGCGCAGGCCGCCGCGCTCATCACCTCCGTCAAGGAGCTCGCGAACGTCCGCGTGGTGACGCGCCGCGAGCCCCGTCCGCCCGTCACGCGCCTGCCGACCGCGCGACCGGTGGTCCCCACCGATATCCGGCTGGTCGCCATCGGTGCCTCGACGGGCGGCCCCGCCGCCCTCGCGAAGATCCTGGCGGGCCTCGAGCCGCGGTTCCCGGTGCCCATCGTGATCGTCCAGCACATCGGCGGTGGCTTCGACGCGGGGCTCGTCGATTGGTTGGAGCGGGTCAGCGGGCCGTCGGTGTCGATCGCGACCCACGGCGCCGCCCTGCGGCCGGGAAACGTGTACGTCTCGCCCACCGACCGGCACCTCGGGGTGTCGGCGAGCGGTCAGGTGGTGTTGGACGACAGCCCCCCCATCAGGGGGCATCGCCCGTCGGCCACCCACCTGTTCGCGTCCGCGGCGCGCGCCTACGGCGCCCACACGCTCGGTCTGATCCTGACCGGCATCGGGAACGACGGGTGCGACGGGCTCCGGGTCCTCAAGCAGGCGGGCGGGCTGGTGCTCGCCCAGGACCGCGAGACGAGCGTCGTCTACGGCATGCCGAAGGCGGCCGTGGACGCCGGGCTGGCGGACCGCGTCGTGTCGCTGGACGAGGTCCCCTCGGTCCTGAAATCCCTGGTCCGGGCCCCTCAACCGAAGACCGGAACAGGTCGATAGTCGGCGTTGGAGGAGAACAGGCTCACCGCCGAAGGTCCTGCTGAGGCCGTCGGCGGCCGGTCGCGCAAGCGGCCGTCTGGACGAGACGAGGCGTCATGAAGCTGCCCTGGAAGAAGCGCAAGCAGCAGGTCGGGGACGAACCGGAGCCCGCGCGCGCGCCGGAGCCCCAGGAGGATTCCACACCCGGCAACTTCCAGCCGACCAGGCGCCGCGGCATCCGGTTCGGGATCCGGGCCAAGGTCCTCAGTTCCTTCCTGGTCGTCCTCGTGCTCGCGGTCGCCCTCGGGTGGGTCGTCGAGGGACAGGCCCAGCGCGTCAAGGCCGGGATCGACGACGTGTACTCCAACGACTTCGTCGGCATGTCGAACATGGCGCTCATCGCCCGTGACGTCGGCACCGACTACGAAACGACGCTGCGCATCCTGGAGGCGGCCGGCAACGCCCACGACCAGCAGGTGCTGCGCCAGGAGCTCGACGGCTACGACAGCGCCATCGAGACGGCGCTGAAGGAGATCGAATCCGACCCGGACGGCAGCAAACGCGCGAAGGCCTCGGCATTCCAGTCGGCGTTCGACGCGTACCGGAGCGCCCGCAACCAGGCGATCAAGGTCGGCCTCGCCGATCCGCACTCCGCCGCCGAGGCGACCGCGGACGGCGACATGCAGGACCGGTACGTGATCATGATCAGCGCGCTGGACGACTTGAAGAACAACGGCCTCGCCGATGCTCGCGACACGGACAACCAGATCCTCGCCGGGCTGCGCGCGGATCGCAACCACGTGCTCGAGCTCACGCTCGTCGGCGCCGCGCTCGCGCTCGGACTGGCGCTCTTCTTCTCTTCGCGGATCAGCCGCCGTCTCCGGTCCCTCACGAAGACGGCGGGTCAGCTCGCCGAAGGCGACTTCTCGCAGCGGGCCGACGCGCGCAGCACCGACGAGGTCGGCGTTCTCGCAGAGGCGTTCAACTCGATGGCCGACCAGCTCCAGGCCATGGTCGAGGCCGAGCGCGAGGCGAACCGCGTGATGCAGGAGTGGATCGCGGACCAGGAGGTGTTCGTCCAGCGGGTCGGCGGTGGCGACCTGACAGTCCGGCTTCAGCCGACGGGTGACGGACAGATCGACGCCGTCGGCACCCGTCTCAACACGATGGTCGGATCGCTCGGCGAGATGTCGGGGCGCGTCCGCGAGGCCGCGTCGAGCATGAGCGCCGCGACCTCGGAGATCCTCGCCGCTGTGTCGCAGCACACCGCATCGACGGCCGAGCAGTCCTCGGCGATCTCGCAGACGGCCGTCACCGTGGAGGAGGTGCGCGCGTCCGCCGAGCAAGCGTCGCGGAGGGCCCAGGATGTCGCCAAGCAGGCCGAGACGAGCGCCCAGGTGTCCGACGACGGCTCTCGGACGGTCGAGCACCTCGTCACCGGCATGACCGAGATCCGCGACCGGGTGCAGGAGATGGCCCGCAACATCCTTGCGCTGTCCCAGCAGACGCAGCTGGTCGGCGACATCACCGCGACCGTGAACGACCTCGCCGACCAGTCGAACATGCTTGCGCTGAACGCCGCGATCGAGGCCGCGAAGGCCGGCGAGCAAGGCAAGGGCTTCGCCGTCGTCGCCGCTGAAGTCCGGACGCTCGCCGAGCAGTCCAAGCAGGCCACGGCACAGGTCCAGTCGATCCTCGGCGAGATCCAGCGCGGAACCAACCAGGCGGTGCAGGCGACAGAAGAAGGAACGCGCGTCGTGGAGTCGGGCGTCGACCTCGCGCAGCGGTCCGGCGACGTGATCAACCAGTTGGCGGGAACCATCCGCGAGACCGCGCTCGCGGCTCAGGCCATCGCGGCCTCCGCGCACGAGCAGTCGATCGGGATGGATCAGATCGCCCAGGCGATGACCGACATCAACCAGATGACGACGCAGTTCGTCGCCGGCGCCCAGCAGTCGCAGTCGGCCGCCGAAGGGCTGCGCGACCTGGCCGATCGCCTTCAGACGCTGACCGAGCGGTACCGCGTCAACGAGGAGTCGTCGTCGCAGAACGGCTCCGCGGAGGCCGAAGCCGGCTCCGGCGAAGCCGCCTGAAGCTCCCCGGCGCCGCGCTCAGCCGTCAGCTCGTCCTCCGATCGACCGCCCATGACGACCCCGGCGTCCGCTTGGCGAACGACTTCATCTCGGTGGCGATCGCGACGACCTCCGCATAGTGGCCGTACTCGCGGTTGCCCGTCGTCGCGATGCCGATCGAGATCGACACGAACGGGAACGGCTGCACGTCCCCCAGCCGGTTCTCGGTCTCGATGTAGCCGCGGGCGGCGTCCTCCGGGTCGTAGAGCGTCGGCGCCATCGCCTCGAACTGGTCGACGAGGGCCTCTCCGATCGGCGTCGCCTGGTCGATGGCGGCGATGACCACGAAGTCGTCGCCGCCGACGTGGCCGACGAACGTCCCTGCCCCGCCGGTCGTGGTCGCGACGTCTCGGATGAGCTCCGCGCTCTTCTGCAGGATCTCGTCGCCTCGAGCGAAGCCGTAGTGGTCGTTGTAGGCCTTGAAGTAGTCCAGGTCGGCATACAACAGCGCGAATTCGTCGTGCGAGGCGATGCGGCGCTGGATCTCCTCCTGGATTCGGATGTTGCCGGGCAGCCGGGTAAGCGGCGACTGCGCACGCAGCTCGTTCGCGCGCCGCAGCACCCCGCGCACGCGCGCCAGCAGCTCGGCGGTGTCGAACGGCTTGACGATGTAGTCGTCGGCCCCAGCCGACAGGCCCTCGAGCTTGTCCGCCGAGACGCCTCCCGCAGTGATCAGGATGATGCTCACGCCGGCGGTGCGCGGGTCCTCCCTGAGCAGGTGCGTGAGTTCCACGCCGCCCATCGTCGGCATCGTGACGTCGGCGAGCACCAGGTCGGGGTAGCGCTCACGGGCCGACTCGAGCGCGTCGCGCCCGTCGCCGACGACCTCGACGTCGTAGCCCGCGGAGCGCAGCTCGACCTCCAGGAGGCGCGCGATGGTCGGCGAGTCGTCGGCGACCAGGATCCGTTCGCTCGAGGCCGTACCGGACAGGATGGAATCGTCGCCGCTCATGGCTCGGTCCTCACCGGTGCTGGGGGTACGGCGCGAAGTGTAGGCCACGTCCGGCCCGCGGTCGGTGAGGCTCCGTATTCTCCCTGATGTCCGAGATAAGCAATCCCTGGGGGACCCCCGCCGGGAGCTCTTTCCGCAGGTCGCAAGCGCGGATCTCAACGGTGCCCTTCAAGCTGCCGATATGAGAGGCAGTTTCCCGGTTCGCGCTCCCGAGAGCAGAGGTCCATTGGGCGTACGAGGCATCAAGGCCAAGGCCGGGCAGGTTCGGCGCGACCGGGGCAAGGGGTCCGGTGGCTTTTCCGGCCTGCTCGAGCAGCTCGACCGGCAACTCCCGATCGCCGTCAAGATCGGCATCCCGCTGGTCGCCGTGACCGTTGGTACCACGGTCATGCTCGGCGCCTATGCGACCAACTCGGTCCGACGGCAGCTCGAGGCGGGCTACCGGGCGCAGCTCGACCAGGTCCAGATCGCGGTGCAGACGCTCTACTCGCAGAACCCGAGCGACGGCCGCCAGATGAACGCCCTGCTCACTCACGTGGAGACGTCCGACCCGCTCGTCTACGCGGCCCGCGTATACCGGCCCGGTCCGCCCCCGCAGGTGTGGGCGAGCACGAACCAGTCCGAGGTGGGGCGACGCGCGACGCGCGGCAACCTCGGGCCGATACGTTCGAACAAGACGGTCGTCAAGGACCTGTCGATCGCGGGCGTGGCGGTCCAGGAGACCGATGTCCCGCTCACCCTCGCCGGCCGTCCCACGGCGGTGCTCAGCCTGTTCACGCGGCTGGACCCGCTCACGCAATCGATCTCGGCGGCGTCGCAGAAGAGCAAGATGGTCGTCGCGTTCGCCGTCCTGATCCAGGCGCTCGCGCTGGGACTCGTTCTGTGGTGGGCGGTGCTGCGCAGAGTCAACCGCCTCGGCCGCGCCGCGTCGCTCGTCGCCAGTGGGTACATGTCGGTCCATCTGCCAGAGAGCGACGCGCCTCCCGGACGCGACGCCATGATCAACGTGAGCCGCGAGTTCGACCGCATGCTGCGGAGCGTGCGCGTTCGCACCGAGCAGCAATCCGCGCTCGCGACCATCGGGCGGCGCGTGCTCTCCAACGAGGACCTCGGGGCCGTCCTCAGCGACGCCGTGCAGCAGACGGCCCACGCGATGGAAGTGCGGTTCACAGCGCTCTTCGAGCTGCAGCCCGACGACCAGTCGCTCATCCTGCGCACCGGCGAAGGTTGGAACGCGGCGGACATCGGCCGCTTGACGATTCCCCTGGCCACGGGGTCGCTGGCGGAAGCCACACTGAAGGCTGAGGCGCCCGTCGTCAGCGAGGACCTCACCGCGGAGCGGCGGTTCGCCGTTCCGCCGCTCTTCGGCGGGAACGGGATCGTGAGCTCGATGACGACCGTCGTGTCGTTCGGCGAGCGCCCATGGGGGATCCTCGGAGTCGAGGGGACGGCCCCGCGCAGGTTCACCGAGGACGACTCGAGGTTCCTGCAGTCGATGGCCAACCTCGTCGCGGAGGGGATCCACCGCGCACAGGCCAAGCAGGCGCTGTCGGGAAGTGAGGCGCGGACCGGAGCCATCCTGCAGGCGGCACTCGACAGCGTCCTGCTGGTCGACGACGACGGCAAGATCATGGAGTTCAACCCCGCCGCCGAGAAGAGCTTCGGGTTCCTGCGGGGCGAGATCATCGGCAAGAACATCGTCGAGCTGATCCGGCTTCCCGGCGTGGGAGAAGGACATCCGCCGGGTCTGAGCGGCTACCTGACGCGGGGCCACGGCATCCACCTCAGCGAGCGGACCGAGGTGACGGCCGTCACCAAGGCCGGGCAGGAGTTCCCGGTGGAGATCACGATCACACGGGTGCCGGCGGAAGGCCGTCCGGTGTACACGGCCTTCGTCCGCGACATCACCGAGCGGAAGAAGGCCGAGGAACAGATCGCGTTCCTCGCCTATCACGACAAGCTCACGCAGCTGCCCAACCGCGCGATGTTCGAAGAGCACCTCGACCTGGCGCTCGCGCGCTCGCGCCGCAACGACACCTCGGCGGCCGTCCTCTACATGGACCTCGACAACTTCAAGATGGTGAACGACGGACTCGGCCACGACGCGGGCGACGAGCTGCTGCGGCAGATGTCGATGCGTCTGCGGGAGGTGACACGCGACACGGACCTCGTCGCCCGGCAGGGCGGGGACGAGTTCCTGTTGCTGTGCGCCGACATCGAACCTCCCTCCGAGGGATTCGAGGCGGACGCCACGGCCTTCGCCGTGCGCTCGGCAGAGCGCGTCGCCGAGCGCATCCACGAGTCCCTCCGGCAGCCGTTCGTGCTCGCCGAGACCGAGTTCTTCGTCTCGGCGAGCATCGGCCTCAGCGTGTTCCCTGTGGACGCCCAGGACGCGGTGACGCTGCTCAAGAATGCCGACACGGCGATGTATCGAAGCAAGCGCCAGGGCCCCGGTGGGCACGTGCGCTATTCGGCCGAGACGGCGGAGACGTCGAACCAGCTGTCGTTCGCGACCCGGCTGCGCCGCGCGGTGGAGGAGCGACAGTGGCTGCTGCACTACCAGCCCATCGTCGACCTCGCCAGCGGCGAGACGGTCGAGGTCGAGGCGCTCGTGCGGTGGATGGAGCCCGGCGCGGGAATGGTTCCGCCCGGCGAGTTCATCCCGCTCGCCGAGGAGATGGGGCTCATCGGGGCGATCGGCGACTGGGTGCTGGCCGAGATCTGCCATCAGTCACGCGAGTGGTCGAACAAGGGCATCCCGCTGCGGATCGGGTTCAACCTGTCGCCGCGCCAGCTATGGCAGCAGGACCTCGGCCAGAAGATCCTGTTGCGCATGGAGTCGTCGGGCGTCGATCCCTCGCGCGTCACGGTCGAGGTCACCGAGTCGGCGGCGATGAGCGACCCGGAGAGGACGCTCCGCATCCTGAACGACCTGCACGGGAAGGGCCTCCACCTGGCGATCGACGACTTCGGCACGGGCTACTCGTCGCTCTCACGCCTGAAGCACCTCCCGATGGACGTCCTGAAGATCGACCGGTCCTTCGTCGGCGACCTGCCCGGGGACGCCGACGCGGTGGCCATCGTCCGGGCGATCATCCAGATGGGCCGGAGCCTCGGCCTCACCCCCCTGGCCGAGGGGATCGAGACCGAGGAGCAGTGGCGGTTCTTGGTCGAGAACGGCTGCCTCCTGGGCCAGGGGTACCTGTTCAGCAAGCCCGTGACCGCGGCCGACATCGAGACCCTCCTGCGGCCCAAGGGGAACCTGCACGTCATCCACGGTGGCGAGCCGGACCTTCGGGACGCTACAAATGGGTAGGGCGATACCCGCCCATCGCCTTAACCCGACCCTGGATGAGACCGAAACCTTTGTAGGAGCATCCGCTGCGCCGGCGCCCCGCCGGCGGGCTTCTACAAGGGTGGTGTCGTGACGGCCGAGAAGAAGGGTTCCGGGCAGTCCGAGCGCCTCGCGGCCGTCGAGTCCGTGAAGCAGGCGCTCGAGGAATCCGAGTCACTCACGGACGCCGCCCCGCAGCTGCTGGAGATCGTCTGCGAATACCTTGGTTGGGACGTGGGCGTCCTGTCCATGGTCGATCAGGCAGGCAAGTCCCTGCATCGCATCGGCTCGTGGCAGCGGGGAGCCGACGAGGACGCAGACGTGCCCACCGCCGCCACCGCCGCATTGCAGGGCATGCTCGGCACCATCGGGTTCCCCATCCGCGATGCCGACGAGGTCCTCGGGACGATCGAGCTCTACAGCCGGGACGCCAAGCGTCCCGACGACTCACTGATCTCCACGCTCGAGGCGGTCGGCGCGGCGGTTGCGGAGTTCGTCCGGCGAAGGGACGACGTCGACGCCGACGGCGAGGACGCAAGCGGCGACTACCGCACCGTGGTGGAAGCACTCCCGGTCGTCACCTACACCGCCGTGGCGGACGAGGGCATGAGAACGCTGTTCATCAGCCCGCAAATCAAACGCCTGCTCGGCGTCTCGCCGGCCGAATGGCGCAAGGACCCGACGCTGCGACTGAAGTCAATCAACGCCGCCGACCGCGACCGCGTGATGGCCGACTACCGGAGGGCGCGTACGAGCGGCGAGCCCGTGCAGATCGAGTACCGTTTGCTGGCACGGGACGGCCGGACGGTGTGGGTTCGCGAGACCGCGGTCGTGCAGAACGACGACTCGGGACGTCCCGAGGTGATGCAGGGTCTGATCGTCGACATCACCGACTGGCGCCAGGGCGAGCAGAACGACGCGTACCGCGCCTATCACGACGAGCTGACGGGTCTTCCCAACCGTGTGATGTTCGAGGAGTTCATCGGACAGGTGTTGCTGCGAGCGGAGCGGCACAATCTGGCCGTCGCCTCGCTGACGCTCAACGTCGACGACTTCCAGCTCGTGAACACCTCGCTCGGCCACGACGGCGGCGACGAATTGCTGCGCCAGGTCGCCACGCGGCTGCGCGACGCCGCTCAGGAGGCCGACCTGGTGGCCCGACAGGAGGGCGACGAGTTCCTGCTGCTGCTCGCCGGGCGCGAGCGCGGCAACGGCGGCTCGATGCGCTCGAGCACGGACAACGCGCTGCTGGTCGCGGAAGCCGAGGCGAGCCGCATCCAGGAGGCGCTGCAGGACCCGTTCATGGTCGACGACAACGAGTTCTACGTGAGCGCCTCGATCGGCATCAGCATCTTCCCGCTGGACTCCGAGAACGCGGAAGAGCTGCTGCAGCATTCGCACGACGCGATGCGCAAGAGCAAGAAGACGGGGCCGGGCGGCTACGTCCTGTTCTCGAAGGACGCCGACGACCCGGTGCGCGGACTGTCGTTCACGACGAAGCTGCGCAAGGCCGTGGAGCGCAAGGACTGGGTTCTGCACTACCACCCGATCGTCGACCTCGAGGCGCAGGACACGGTCGGCGTCGAGGCACTGCTGCGGTGGCGCGACTCCAACGGCGAGCTCGTGCCACCGGGGGAGTTCATCCTCGCGGCCGAGGACATGGGCCTCATCGAGGCGGTGGGCGACTGGGTCGTCGACGAGATCTGCCGGCAGTCGCGTTCGTGGCGCGAGGACGGCCTCGAGCTCGACATGAGCATCAACCTGTCGCCGCGCCAGCTGTGGCAGCCGAGCG
>DASPTB010000194.1:0-13980 GCA_035623615.1 Actinomycetota bacterium | reverse complement strand
CGTCGGCGGGTCATCACCTCGGAGGTCGCTGGTAGCATCGAGCTAAGTGGGCGACGACGAGTTCAGGCCGGGGCTGAACGAGGGGCCGAAAGAGGCCTGCGGGCTCTTCGGCGTCTGGGCTCCGGGTGAGGACGTCGCCCGGATCACCTTCTTCGGACTCTTCGCGCTGCAGCACCGCGGGCAGGAGTCGGCCGGGATCGCGGTCTCCGACGGCCAGGGCATCCTCGTCTACCGCGAGCTGGGGCTCGTGTCCCAGGTCTTCAACGAGGGGACGCTCGCCACGCTGCAGGGCGACCTGAGCATCGGGCACACGCGCTATTCGACGACCGGGTCGACGACATGGGAGAACGCGCAGCCCACGTTCAAGACGCGTGGGGGCCGGCATCTGGCCTTGGGGCACAACGGCAACCTCGTGAACACCGGCGAGCTGGCCGAGCGGGTGGGAACCCGTGGGACGGCGACCACCGACACCGATCTGGTCTCGACGCTCCTCGCGCGTGAGCTCGACGGGGGCCTCGAGGAGGCCTGCCTGAAGGTCCTGCCGACGCTGCGCGGGGCGTTCTCGTTCGTCCTGCTGGACGAGCGGACCGTCTACGCGGCGCGCGACCCCCACGGCATCCGGCCGCTCGGGCTGGGGAGGCTTCCCGGCGGCGGATGGGTCGTGGCGTCGGAGACGGCCGCGCTCGACGTCGTCGGAGCGACCTATGTGCGCGAGGTCGAGCCGGGCGAGCTCGTCGCGCTCGACGACCGCGGACTCCGTTCGATGCGGTTCGCCGAGTCGCCCCGCCCGGCGCTCTGTTTGTTCGAGTTCGTCTACCTCGGCCGCGCGGACTCGCGGATGTACGGCCGGAGCCTGCACGAGGCGCGCCGGGAGGCCGGCCGGCGCCTCGCTCGCGAGGCGCCGGCCGACGCCGACCTCGTGATGCCGGTGCCCGACACTGCGGTGTCGGCGGCCCAGGGGTTCGCCGAAGAGTCGGGGATTCCCTACGGCGAGGGACTGATCAAGAACCGCTACATCGGCCGCACGTTCATCGAGCCGACGCTCGCACTGCGCCAGCGCGGTGTGCGGCTGAAGCTCAACCCCCTCCCCGACGCGATCAGGGGCAAGCGTCTCGTCGTCGTCGACGATTCGATCGTGCGCGGGACCACGACGCGCCAGCTGGTCCAGGTGCTCCGGGATGCGGGCGCGGTCGAGGTGCACCTGCGGATCACCAGCCCGCCGATCCGCTGGCCTTGCTTCTACGGCATCGACATGTCGACGCGTGACGAGTTGATCGCGGCCAGCCGCGACGTGGACGAGGTGCGCGCGTTCGTCGGCTCGGACTCGCTCGCACACCTTTCGCTCGACGCGCTCGTCGCCGCCACCGAGGCGCCGACGAGCTCGCTCTGCCGGGCGTGCTTCGACGGCGAGTACCCGGTCCCGGTCGGGGACACCGAGCCGTCGAAGTTCGCGCTCGAAACCTCCTGATGGGCCGCGAGCCCGAGTCGCCCGGGCCCGAGGCGTATCGGGTGGCCGGGGTCGATCTCGCCGCGGGCGCGCAGGCCGTGGAGCTGATCCGCGACGTCGCTCGCGGCGCTGCCCGGCCGGGAGCGGTGGGCGAGATCGGCGGGTTCTCGGGGCTCTTCGACCTCGGCGACGGACGGTACTTGTCGGCCGCCACAGACGGCGTTGGTACGAAGCTCGAGGTCGCGCGGCGTGCGGGCCGCTACGACACCGTTGGAATCGACCTGGTCGGGATGAGCGCGAACGACGTCGTCTGCACGGGCGCCGAGCCGCTGTTCTTCCTGGACTATCTCGCGGTCGAGCGCGTGGTCCCCGAGCAGGTCGCGGCGATCGTCGAGGGCGTGGCCGAAGGGTGCCGCCGCGCGGGGTGCGCGCTGCTGGGCGGCGAGACGGCCGAGCACCCGGGCACGATGCCCGAGGGATCGTTCGACCTCGCGGGATTTTGCGTCGGGATCGTCGAGCGCGGCCAGTTGCTCGCGGCCGACCGCGTCGAGGCCGGGGACGCGCTGATCGGCTTCCGCTCGAGCGGGCTGCACGCCAACGGGTACAGCCTGGTTCGCCGCGTCCTGCCGACGGACGATCGCGACCTCGCCGCGGTCGTGCCGCAGCTCGGCCGGCCGCTCGTCGACGAGCTGCTCGAGCCGACCGCTCTCTACGTTCGGCCCCTGCTGTCGCTCCGCGACGCGGGCCTGGCGAAGAGCGCGGCGCACATCACCGGGGGGGGACTCCACGAGAACGTCCCGCGCGCGCTCCCCGCCGGCCTCGGCGCCGAGATCGACCGCGCCGCGTGGACACCGCCTCCGATCTTCGGCATGGTCGCCGAGGCCGCCGGAACGACGACCGAGGAGCTGTTCGGGGTCCTGAACATGGGAATCGGGATGATCGTCGCCGTCGCGCCAGGCGACGCGCCGAGGGCCGTGCGGATCGCGGGTGAGGGCGGAGTCGAGGCGGTCGAGATCGGCGCCGTCGTGGGTGAGCCCGGAGTTCGCCTGCGCTAGAGGATGCCGCGCCGGGCGGCCACGCCCACCGCCGCCGTCCTCGTCGAGACGCCGAGCTTCGTCAGGATGTTCGCGACGTGCCGGTGGATCGTGTGATCCGAGAGCACGAGCACCCTCGCGATCCCGTGGTTGGACAGGCCCTGTGAGACGAGCCGGAGGATCTCGACCTCGCGCGCCGAGAGGGGGCTCCCTTCGACCGGGCCGCGCATGGCCGCGATCGGGCCGTGCGCGGGCGACCGCTCACGCGCGACGTCGGCGAGCTCCGTCGCCGCGCGCAGTCCGGCGTCGGCACCCAGCGACCGGAACGCCTCGCCGGCGGCAAGCGCCTCGGTCTCGGCCTCGTCTGCGTCCTCTCTCGACAGGAGCGCTCGACCGAGCCACAGTCGTGCCCACGCATCGGCGAAGGCCGCTGCCTTCCGGCGCGACCCGAACGAGGCGGCCTCGGCGTCGACGGCCTCCATTGCGCCGTCGAGGTCCTCGACGGCGGCAAGGCGAGGGGATTCCTCGACGGCCAGCCGGAACGCGGCGCGCGCGGACTCCGCGTGGCCCGATGCCAGGGCGGACCGACCTTCTTCGAACGCGTCGCCGCGCTCGGCTTCGACCGACAACTGAATCGATGACCTCCCGCCCGCGGTCGCGGGCCATGCGGTGAGGGGGGTTCTGAAGGCATCGGCACCCGGAGCCGGGCACCGCATTCCTCGCCCGGGGTACGACATTCGGCCCCAATTTGCTCCTATAGAGGAGTGAAGCAAGGGATGGGGGCGTCTCAGGCCGAGTCGACCGCCGCGGTCGAGCGCATCTACCGCGAGCACGGCAGCCGTCTTTGGTGGGCCCTCCTCGCCTGGACGGGCGACCGGGACGTGGCGACCGAGGCGGTCGCTGAGTCCTTCGCCCAGGCACTCGGGCGCGGCGACGCGCTTCGGGACCCACTCGCATGGATCTGGAAGGCGGCGTTCCGGATCGCGGCCGGGGAGATGAAGCGGCGGCGTGCCACACATCAGCTTCTGGACGCACCGTACGAGATGGAAGAGCCGACCGGCGTGCTGGAGGCCCTCCGGCGCCTCTCGCCCAAGCAGCGGGCTGCGGTCGTCCTGTTCCACTACTGCGGCTACCGGCTGTCGGAGATCGCGGAGATCCTCGGCTCGAACCGGGCAACGGTGAGCGTGCATCTGTCCCGCGGAAGGCGGCGGCTTCGGGCCATTCTCCAGGAGGAAGAGCAATGAGCGATCTCGACACGAAGCTTCGAGAGATCGAGCGCGCGACCCCACCTCAGATGTGGAGCGAGATCGAGGAGCGGGCCAGGTCTGCGCACCCCTCCGTGCGCGTTTCCGTGCGCCGACGGTGGCCGGTCGTCGTTCTCGCGGTCACGCTCGCGGCCGGCGCCGTCGCTCTGGCGCTGGTCGCGTTCGGTTCCAGGAGGTCGATCACGCCGGTCGCCGGTCCGCCGGCGGGAGGCCTCCTCGTGGAGTACTGGGCTTCGATCAGCTCGAATTCGTCGCAGATCTGGGCGGTGAGCCCGGCCGGCACGGGCGGCCGGGTGTTCATCGCCGACGGGCCGCACGTCTACGACAAGGACGCGGTGTGGTCGCCCGATGGGACGCGTGTCGCGTTCCTGCGAGGCTCGCGGACGCGGGAGCCGCCGGCGTGGACGCGCGGCCTCTGGGTGATGAACGCCGACGGATCCGGGCTCAGGCAGCTGGCCGGCACGCAGTTCGCGAACGATCTCGCGTGGTCGCCCGACGGCCGGACGATCGCCTTTTCGAGCACCGGCCCGCGCGGCTTGGGGCCATCCTCACTTGACGTCGTCGCGCTCGACTCCGGCCGTGTCACGCGGATCCTCCAAGGCGACTACGTGGACCCCAGTTTCTCGCCGGACGGGCGGCGTCTGGCCGTCATCGCCGGCTTCGACTCCAACACGGGGACCTCCAGCCTCGAAGTGGCGGACGTGGATGGATCCGGACTGCACCCCATCGGTCCCTCCCGGGGTCTGTACCGCAGCGCCTCGTGGAGCCCGACCGGAGACTGGATCGCCGTCCAGTGGGCCGCGGGACCCAATCGATCCCTCGACAACGACATCTGGCTGATCAGCCCGAGCGGCGCTCCCCCGCGGCGGCTGACAGATCACTACGGTTGGGACGGCCAGCCCGTGTGGTCGCCGGACGGCTCACGCATCGCCTTCGCGAGCGACCGCTGCGCGAACCCTGCCGACGTGCGGGCGTGGATTCGCCGGGGCGATGGCCCCTGGCTGAGGTGCGTCTACGTGATGAACGCCGACGGGTCGCGCGTCCACGAGGTGTTCCGGCGCGGGAGCTTCTACTCCGCGCCGACCGGGTGGCGGGCGGGCAACTGAGCCGACCGGCCTAGCTAGACCCGCTCCAGGTCGGGCGACGTTGCCTCGGGTTCGCGCTCGGTCTCCAGCGCGATCGCCGGAAGGAGACGATCGAGCCACCGGGGCATCCACCAGTTCCAGTCGCCCATGAGCTTCATTGCGGCGGGGACGAGGACCGTGCGGACGATGGTGGCGTCGATGAAGACGGCGGCCGCCAGCCCGAACCCCATCTCCTTGAAGGGAAGCAGGCGGCTCGACGCGAACGCCGCGAACACCGTGACCATGATGAGCGCCGCGGACGTGATCGGTCGCGCGCTCGACTCGAGGCCCCGCGCGACGGCGAGCTCGTTCGACCCCGTCCGGTAGTACTCCTCGCGGATGCGGGTCATCAGGAAGACCTCGTAGTCCATCGACAGCCCGAACAGGATGCAGAACAAGAACATCGGGACGAACAGCGAGATGTTCCCCTCCGACGTGAAGCCCAGCACGCTCTGTCCCCAGCCCCACTGGAAGATCGCGGTCATGAGCCCGTATGCGGCTCCCACCGACAGCAGGTTCATCACGATCGCCTTCAGCGGCAGGATGAGCGACCGGAAGGCCATCGTCAGCAGGATGAACGACAGTGCGAGCACGGTCAGCACCATGAACGGGAGCGTGCCGGTGATGGCGTGCTCGAGATCGAGGTTGAACGCCGTCTCGCCGCCGACGATCGCCCGTCCGGCGAGGCCGGCGGCCGGAATGACGTCGTCGCGGATTCCTTGCACGAACGACTCGGCCTGACGCGTCTCGGGCGAGGCCTTCCCGACGACGGTGACGCGCGTCATTCCCGCGCCGTTCTTCCAGTCCACCAGCGACCCGATGGTCCGGGCGAGAGGCGCCGGAACGTTCGTCGGGCCGCCCGCGTAGAGACGCTCGTACGTGGAGACCGACGCACCCGGCACGAGTGTCGTCAGGCTCGTCACGCTCGCCGTTCCCGGATCGGCCTGCAGCGCACGGCTCAGACGGTCGATCGTGGCCAGGTTGGCGGGCGTCGTTGCGCCTCCCGGCGTGGTGACGACGATGGACACCGGGCCCGTCACGCCGGCGCCGAACCCTGCGGCGAGCATCTCGTTGGCGACCCGCGGTCCCTCGCCCGGCGGGAGCGTCTTGGGTCCCGACTGGCCCATCCGCATCGAGAACAGCGGCGCCGCGAGGGTAAGCAGCACCACGAGGCACGCGATCGTGTACGTCCACGGGCGGCGCATGACCGCCATGGCCCACTGGTGCCAGAAGCCGGTGCCGGGGCTCGCCTGCCGCGAGAGCCATGGGATCTTCAGCGCGTTCACCCGATGGCCGAGCAAGCGCAGCAAGGCGGGGATGAGCGTGAGCGCGCCGAGCACGGCCACCGCGACGACCGACATCGACCCGATCGCCATCGAGCGGAAGGCCTGGACGTTCACGAGGAACATGCCGAACAGGGCGATGATGACGGTCAGGCCGGACAGCGTGACGGCCCGCCCCGACGTGGCGAGCGTCAGCGGGATGGCGTCGGCCACGCTCCGTCCGCGCCGGAGCTCCTCGCGGAATCGCGTCACGACGAACAGCGCGTAGTCGATGCCGACGCCGATGCCGATCACCGAAGCGGTGTTCGTCACGTACACGCTCATGTTGGTGATGCCTGCGAGGAAGTAGAGGGCGCCGAGCGTCACGACCAGGCTCACGATCGCGAGCAACAGGGGGAGCCCCGCCGCGACGACGGTGGCGAACGCGAGCAACAGCACCGCGAGCGTGATGGGGAACGACGCCTCCTCGGCCTTCGCGAGGCCCTCCTTGGAGATGTCGTTGAACCGGTTGTAGAAGGCCGACGCCCCGCCGGTCTCGACCTTGAAGCCGGCGGGGACGTCGCGCGCGGCCGCCAGCGCGACCGCGCGCGCCGTCACGAGGGTCTGGTTCTGGTCGCCGGTGAGCCCGACGACGAGATACGTCGTGTGGCCGTCGGCGGAGACGAACTCCCGGTCGTTCGCCCACAGGATGGCGCCCACGTGGGGCACGCCGGAGACGTCCGTGTTCACGCGCGCGAGGACCGCCCGGTAGGTGGGGTCGGAGACCGTCGCGTCCGAGCCGTGGATCGCGATGATCGCCGTCGCGGCTTGCTCACCGAACCGCTGCTGCACCAGGTTCTGGACGCGCAGAGACTCCGAGCCCGGGACGTTCCAGCCTCCCTGCCCGAGCCGGCCCTGGAGCTTCTGCGCGAAGCCGGCCATGACCACGAACGCGATGACCCAGACGGCGACCACGTACCAGGGCCGGCGGACCGCGAGGCGGCCGAGGCCCATGAACACGCCTCCGCCGGCGCCACCCTTGCCGCTTCCGTCGCCGCTGCTTCCCGAGCCGTCGCCGACCGCTCGGTCGGCGCCCCTCGCGTTCGTCTCACGTGTCGCTCGTGCCATCGCCGCCTCCCTTGCGAATCGCGATCGAGTCCCGGAAGAGCGGGACGAATGCCTCTACGCGCCTGCGGAAATCGGCGCCCCCGGACAGGCAGGCGGCCATCTTCTCGATCCCGATGACGCTCGCGACGGCGACCTCCGCCACCGCGTCGGGGTCGAGCTCCGCGCGCACGTCGCCCTCCTGCTGCCCGCGGCGGACCAGCTCGCTCGTCAGCCGGACCCAGGCGAGGAGCGCGGGGCGCACCTGCGGGACGAGCTGCGGCTCCCGCTCCATGAGCTCCAGCGAGAGCTTGCCGACACAGGCGTACGACGGGTCCTGTTCGTACACGTCACACAGGGTGTGGGGGATGCTGACCAGCTGGTCGATCGCCCGGTCGTGCCGCAACGCGGCCGACATCACCTTTCCGATCCACTGCTCCTGCTTGTCCTGCAGGCAGGCCAGCGCCAGCGCTTGCTTGGAGGGGAAGTGGAAGTAGAAGCCTCCCTTGGCCAGACCGGTGGCCGCGATCAGCTGGTTGAGGGAGGTCCCCAGGTAGCCGTGATCCGCAAAGACCGCGGCCGCGGTGTCGAGGATCCGGCGGCGCGTCTCGGCTGCGCGATCGGTGCCCTGTGTCCCCGTGTGCGTCGCTCGGCCCGCCTGCGGCGGGGAGTGCTTGATGCCGGTCGTCGACCCCATGGCTCGTGGACCTTACCGACCGACCGGTCGGTCTGTCAAGGCGTGCCGGCGTCGGCCTCCACCTGGCTCGGGGGAACCGCCAGGTCGGCGGGGGGGAGGTGCAGGCACAGGATCGCGCCTCCGTCCTCCGCATTGCGCGCCGTCACGAAGCCGCCGTGGATCTCGGCGACCTGCCGCACGATCGCGAGCCCGAGCCCGGAGCCGGGCATGCTGCGCCCGGCCGTCGACCGGTAGAAGCGATCGAAGACGAAGGGCAGATCCTCCGGCGGGATTCCCGGGCCGTGGTCTCGCACCGTCACGCTCCCGTCGCGGACGGTGACCTCCACCGGGCCCCCCGGCGGGCTCCACTTCGCGGCGTTGTCGAGCAGGTTGCCGACCGCCCGGTCGATCCGCGGGGGCACGCCGCGCACCAGGCTGGGTTCGAGGTCCGCCTCGAAGGTCATCGTGTGGTTGCGCCGCCTCGACCGGTCGACCGCGTGGGCGACCACCTCGTCGAGCGACACGTACTCGGGCGTCTCGTTGACGGCGGCCCCGCGGGCGAGCTCGGTGAGGTCGCTCACGAGCACCGACAGGTCCTCGAGCTCGGCGACGACGTCGCCGATCATCTGCTCGCGTTCCTCGGGCGGGACGTCGTCCCCCCTCGCCAGCAGCTCGAGGTTGGTCCGCAGGCTCGTGAGCGGCGTCCGCAGCTCGTGCGACGCGTCGGCGACCAGCTGACGCTGTGCGGCCTGCAACGCCTGCAGCGAGTCGAGCATGGCGTTGAACCGCGCGGCGAGGCGGCCGAGCTCGTCGTCGCCGTGCACGTCGATCCGCTCCGACAGGTCCCCCGTGGCGATCACGCGCTCGACGGTGTCGGTGAGCCGCCGCACGGGCGCGAGCCCCGTCTGCGCGACCGCCAGCCCCGCGAGCGCCGCGAGCGCCGTTCCCGCCAGGGTGAGGAAGAACAGGATCCACTTGAGGCTCCGCAGCGACGCGTCCACCTCCGTCAGGCGACGCGCGATCTGCACGGCGAGCGGTCCCTGCGGCCCCCGCGCCGACGCGGTGAGGATGCGAAGGTGCACGCCGCGGACGGTGGCGTCGGAGAAGTACGAGTTCACCGTGCCGCGGGCCACCTCGAGCGTCTCGGGCGTGATGGGCAGCTGCACGGTCTCGTCCTCGGGGAGCAGCGCCTGCCCGGACGGCGTCGCGACCTGTACGTAGCCCGACGTTGAGAAGGGACCGGGAACGGCCGGAACGATCGTGAAGCCGGGCCCCTGCTGTTGGACGCGGACGCCCGCCGCCAGCTGCTCGATGAGCGACTGGTCGATCTGGCCGACGAGCTCGTGCCGGACGATGAGGAACGCCGCGGTCGACGCGAGCGCGATGGCGACGGCCACCGCGACCGCCGACACGAGCGTCAGACGGACGCCCAGGCTCATCGAGCGAGTACGCCGACGCACCCAGCCGGCCGGCTCCGTCGAGCTCGACTGCTCGCTCACGCGGGCTCGCCGCCCGCCACGGGTTCCCGCAGCACGTAGCCGACGCCGCGGACGGTGTGGATCAGGCGGGGCTCGCCGCCGGCTTCGGTCTTTCGGCGCAGGTAGCCGATGTAGACCTCGAGCGAGTTCGAGGAAGGCCCGAAGTCGTAGTCCCACACGCGGTCGAAGATGACGTCGCGCGTCAGCACCTGGCGAGGGTGACGGAGCAGCAGCTCGAGCAACCGGAACTCCGTACGCGTGAGCTCGAGCGGCCGGCCGTCGCGGGAGACCTCGTAGGTCACCGGATCGAGCCGGAGGCCGGAGAACACGAGCGCCTCGTCGCCCGCGGCGCCGATGGTGCGCCGCAGCAGCGCGCGAACACGCGCGAGCAGCTCGGCGAGGGCGAAGGGCTTGACCAGGTAGTCGTCGGCCCCAGCGTCGAGGCCTTCCACGCGATCCTCGACCGCGTCGCGCGCCGTCAGCATCAGGATGGGAGTCCGGTCGCCCCCGGCGCGAAGACGGCGGCACACCTCGAGTCCGTCGGGGGGAGGCATGAGGACATCGAGCACGACGCCGTCCGGGGGGTGCTCGGCCAGTCGCCGGAAGGCTTCCTCGCCGTCGGCCGCCTCGTCGAGCTCGTAGCCCTCGAAGCGCAGGGCCCTTCCGACCGCCTCGCGCACGGCGCGGTCGTCGTCAACGACCAGGATTCGCATGGTTCCTTATCGTGGCCGCCCAACCTTAACGCGCCCTGAACCCCGGCCGGGGAGTCGGGCGGCCGTAGTCAGGAGACGACCTTGCCGAAGCGAACGCCGCGCTCGGGGACCCGGACCAGCTCGCCGCGGCGGTCCCGGACCAGGTAGGTGCCGGCCGCCTCGTCCCACTGTTCGAGGTTCCCGACGACCTCGCCCACGTAGCCGTTGGGGAGCTCGTACTGGAAGGAGACACGGCGGCCGAGATCCTCGGGACGGACTCCGTTCTGGCGCGGGTTCACGGTCCCAACGGTAGCCGCGCCCGACCCGGCGGACAAGCGCGAGTGGACCTTGCCCACCCCGTCCGGCTAGATTTCGGGTCGCGTCCGTACGTGAGGCGGGAGGAGTCGAAGATGATTGCGCTGGACGAAGCCGCACGGGTCGCCAAGGCCCGAGAGCTGGCCGAGACGTTGCCGGCCCGAGGCGTGCGATCGGTCGGCATGTCGGTGGTCGACAACGCGGGCGTCGCCCGGGTGAAGACCGTTCCGCTTCCGTTGCTCGAGCGGGCGGTGCGGTTCGGCATCGGGCTGTCGCCGGTGTTCGGCGTGATGATGGTGAACGACCACATCACCTCGAGCCCGGAGGTGGGCGGGCCGGCGGGCGACCTGCGATTGATGCTCGATCCCGAGGCGCTGCGCGTGCTGTCCGCCCAGCCCGGGTGGGCGTGGGCTCCCGCAGACCAGTTCACGCAGGACGGCGAACCGTTCGGGAACTGCCAGCGCTCGTTCCTCAAGCGCATGGTGGATCGCGCCGCCTCGGCCGGCTTCGAGCTGTCCGTCGGGTGCGAGATCGAGTGGTTCCACGGGCGCGAGGAAGCGGACGGGAGCATCTCGTACGGACACCTCGGCCCGGCGTACAGCATGTCGGCGCTCGCGCAGACGTCCGACTTCGTCAACGACCTCATCGGGGCCTTCGAGCATGAGCAGGCGGGTGTCGACCAGTTCCACCCCGAGTACGCGCTCGGGCAGATGGAGATCTCGCTCGCACACCGGCCGCCGGTGGCCGCCGCCGACCTGAACGTCTTGGTGCGCCAGACGATCCGCAGCGTCGCGGCACAGCATGGGTGGCAGGCGTCGTTCTCGCCGACGGTCATCCCCGGCCAGGTCGGCAACGGCGGCCACATCCATTACAGCCTGCAGCGCGACGGGCGCAACCTGTTCGCCGGCGGACAGGGGCCGTACGGCATGACCGACGAGGCCGAGGCATTCATGGCAGGCGTCCTCGAGCACCTTCCGGCGCTGCTGGCGGTCGGGTGTCCTTCGGTCGCGAGCTATCTCCGGCTCGTTCCGTCGGCGTGGGCCGGCGTGTATCAGATCTGGGGCAGAGAGAACCGCGAGGCGGCCGTGCGGTTCGTGACGGGCATGATCGGGCAGCGCGACACCTCGGCGAACTGCGAGGTGAAGTGCTTCGACTCGAGCGCCAACACCTATCTGGCGACCGGCGCACTCATCGCGGCCGGGCTCGACGGCGTGAAGCGGAGCCTGCGCCTGCCGGCCGAGTTCCCCGACGATCCCGCGTCCCATCCCGAGGAGGAGCTGACGCAGAGGGGCGTCAAGCGGTTGCCGACCTCGCTCGGCGAGTCGTTGGAGCGGCTGGAGGCGGACGGCGTGATCAAGGAGGCGATGGGCTCGATGCTGTTCGGGGCGTTCACCGCGGTGCGCCGCGCCGAGTTCGAGTTCTTCGGCGAGATGGATCCCGACGCGATCGCCGCGGCGCACCGCTGGCGGTACTGACGATGCCGGCGACCGATGTGCTCGACGGCGTCGCGCTCGTCGACGACCACTGTCACGGCGTGGCGCGCCACGTCGAGGATCGCCACGAGTTCGAGAGCTTCATCAACGAAGGGCCGGAGGAGCCGCCCGAGCGGATGAGCCACTTCGACGCCCCTATCGGCCTGACGGTTCGCCGATGGTGCGCTCCGGTCCTCGGCTTGGAGCCGATCGCGTCGGCGGAGGATTACGTCGAGCAGCGGCTGAAGATCGGCGACGACGAGGCGACGCGAACGCTGATGCGGGCCGCGCGGCTCGGGACCCTGCTCATCGACACGGGCTACCGGACCGACGACTCGCTGGACCCCGACGAGATGGCGGCCGTCTCGGGGGCCTCCGCACGCGAGATCGTCCGAATCGAGTCCGTCGCCGAGGAGGTCGCCGCGGAAGCCCCGAACGCCGCGGACTACTCCGAGCGGTTCGCCGAGCGGCTGACGGAGCGGGCCGCGGACGCGGTCGGGTTCAAGTCGGTCGTCGCCTACCGGGGCGGGTTCGGCATCGATCCCTCGGTGCCGGCGGGAGCAGAGGTCACGCGGGCGGCCGGCGAATGGCTGCGAAAGCTGGACGGCGGCCGCGGCGCGCGTCCGCGGTTGGAGCATCCGGTGCTGCTGCGCCACGGCATCTGGACGGCCGCGGCGATCGCGGTCGAGCGCAAGGTGCCCATCCAGTTCCACTCCGGGTTCGGCGACACGGACCTCGACATCCACCTCTCGAACCCGTCCCTCCTGACGGGCCTCGTCCGCCGGCTGGGGACGCTGCCGGTCAACGTCGTGTTCCTGCACTGCTATCCGTACCACCGCGAGGCCGGCTACCTGGCGGCCGTCTTCCGCAACGCATACTTCGACCTCGGGTCGGTGCTGAACTACGTCGGCCCGTCGGTGCGGCAGATCCAGGCCGAGGGGCTCGAGATTGCGCCGTTCACAAAGCAGCTGTTCTCCACGGACGCCTTCGGGCTGCCCGAGCTGTATCTGGCGGGCGCGCAGACGTTCCGGGCCGCGCTCGGCGAGGTGCTCGACGGCTGGATCGCCGACGGTCGCTGCACGGCGGCCGACGCCGAGCGCATCGCGCGGCTGATCGGCGGGGAGAACGCCCGCCGGATCTACCCGATCGACTGAACGGCCGCGCCGCGTGCGTTGGCGCTAGGAGCAGTTCTCCGCGCGGGCGCCCTCGACGTTGATCAAGAACGGCAGCAGGAGCGTCGTGTGATGCGCGAACCCGAGGTATCGGTACGTGATCGGGATCGAGCCGAAGAACGTCGTCGAATGCATCGGCACGCAGCCGCGCATGAGGTTGGTGATGCTGATGTCCACGGGGTTGCGGGGAGCGAGAACGAACGGCCGGAAGGGCTTCACCGGGCCGTTGCGGCCGTCGGGCACCATCGTCATCCGGGTGATCGACCACGGTGCGTGCGGGTCGCGATCCCCGATCGCCGTCACGGTCACGGGATGACCTCCCTGATTCGTCAGCGTGAACTCGTACGTGAACGTCGATCCCGGGCGATGGGTCACGAAGGCCTCCGTGAAACCCTCGCCTGCCGGGTCCGTCGCATCCCTGTTCGCCGTGACGGTCGGGCCTCGCACGTCCGATATGCCGCCGCACCTGAACGTGGTGCAGAGAGGTTGATATCGAGCGATGGATAAGCCGGCGGCGATGCCCCCGGCCGCGAGCGCGAGGACGAGCGTCAGGATCAGGACCCGTATCCAGTGACGCCGGGGCGGTGTCGGTTCGGCCACTCGGAGGTTCAGAGCGGTCGGCGGTGCGACCGGTGTCTGAATCGACATTCGGATCGAAATGTAGGACACGTCGGCCGTTCGGTTCAAGAGCGGTCGACGGGGAGCACCTCCCGGCTTCCGACCTTCACCTTGACCCAGACGTGACGCAGGAAGAACACGGTGACGTAGAGCGCGATCCCCAGGTAGAAGATGACGAACGCCCATGCGGGCCGGCCGAGCGTGGTGACGAGCACGTGGACCATCAGGAATCCCGCGACGTCGAGGGCAAGCACGACGAGGGTGATCGCGACCTTGGTGCGCGGTCCGAACGTGGTCGCTCCGCCCTTCCAGCGGGACAGC
>DASPTB010000148.1:0-13221 GCA_035623615.1 Actinomycetota bacterium | reverse complement strand
GCGTGGGCGATGGCGGCCAGCACGCCCGGGCGATCGGCCACGTCCAGCAACAGATAGAACTCCCCCAGCACCTCGTCGATCGGCAGCAGCTGACGGCTCGACGTCCCCTCCGCGCCGTGAGCTCCGTGCGCGGCGGTCGTGATCGTGCCCGCGGCCGAGCGGCTGCGCGCCAGCTCGATCAGGTCCCCCACCACTGACGTCGCCGTCGGATCGCCGCCGGCCCCTCTCCCGTACAGCATCAGCGGGCCAACTCGCTCGCCGTCGATCAGCACCGCGTTGAACGCGTCGCGGACGGCCGCGAGCGGATGCGAGGCGGGGAGCATCGCGGGATGCACGCGAACCGAGACCGCGTCTCCGACGCGCTCCGCCACCGCGAGCAGCTTGACCACGTAGCCGAGCCGCTTCGCGAACGCGATGTCGTCCGTCGTCACGCCCGTGATCCCCTCCCGCGAGACGTCCGACGCCGCGACCGGCGTGTCGAACGCGATCGTGGCGAGAATGGCGGCCTTGGCGGCCGCGTCGTTCCCCTCGACGTCGGCGCTCGGATTCGCCTCGGCGTATCCGAGCGCCTGCGCCTCACGCACGGCGTCGGCCAGGTTCGACCCGTCCTCGGTCATCCTCGTGAGGATGTAGTTGGTCGTCCCGTTGAGAATTCCCGTGAGACGAATGATGCGGTCTCCCGCCAGGTGCTCGCGGATCGGGCGGATCACGGGAATCCCGCCGCCGACGGCCGCCTCGTACAGCAGGTCGACACCCCTGCGGACGGCCTCGTCGAACAGCTCGGGACCGTGGTCGGCCAGCAGCGCCTTGTTGGCCGTCACCACCGACTTCCCCGCCGCCATCGCGGCGAGGATCAGCGACCGCGCGGGCTCGATGCCCCCTATCACCTCGACGACGACGTCGATGTCGGGAGCCGACACGATTTCGTCAGGTTCCTTTACCAACACCGACGGGTCGAGCGCGACGTCACGAGCGCGATCCGGATCGCGCACCGCCACCCGGACGACCGCGACGTGCGTACCGGCGCGCCGCTCGATCTCGTCCGCGTGCTCGTCGAGCATGCGAACCACCGCGGCACCAACCGTGCCGCACCCGAGCATCCCGACCCGGAGTCCGTCGCTCATCGCAGGGCCGATCCTACCGGCCGATCACCCGGCTTCCAGCCGGCGGCGGAACGCCTCGCCTGCGGTGTCCAGCAGCGAGCGGCTCTCCCGATCCAGGGTGGCGGAGGACTCCCGCAGCCCGGACAGGAGCTGCTCGTCCTTGATCGACCCGAGATTGATGGCGACGTTCGCGAGCGCCGTCTCGACGCCCGCGAAGAGCAGATGCGCCGCGGCGAGCCCGTCCGACGCAGCGTTCGCGTTTCCCGTCCGGATCACTTCCACCGCAAGTGGAAGCAGGTCCGCTGCGCGGCGAGCGACC
This sequence comes from Actinomycetota bacterium, assembly GCA_035623615.1. GTDB lineage: Bacteria > Actinomycetota > UBA4738 > UBA4738 > UBA4738 > DASPTB01. Next base: position 11,799 of record DASPTB010000148.1, on the reverse strand, counting down.
TCGGCCGGAACGCCGGCAGCTTCGCGGAAGGCGGATTGGATCGCCGCGCTTCGCTCGGCCTTCTCGTCGTCGGTCACCTTCGGCATCCGAAAGGCGGCCATGACGCCCTCGAACGCCTCTGTGTCCCGGTCGGCGAGGCCAACCAGCGTCGCTCGCTCGAGGTCGGCGGTCCTCACGATCTCGGCCATTCGAGGCGACACGTCCTCGTATCCCTTCTTGCCTTCGGTCAGGCGCCCGACCATGGCGACGAGCGCGGCGCCGGTCGCGGCGGCGACCGCCGCGGCGCTCCCGCCCCCCGGCGTCGCCTCCCCGGAGGCGAGGCGGTCGAGGAATCCCCCGACCGTGCCCGCCCCGAATCCCTCGCCGCCGCCATCGTCGGCCCGGCTCACCAGGTTCTCCAGGATCTGTTCGTTCGCATCGAATCCCTCCAGTCGAAGATGCTCCACGTCTCCCGCACCGAGCGCCGCCGCCGGGACCAGGCCGACGATCTCGCTCGACGCGACCGCCATCCCTCGCCGCGAGGCCTCCTCCGCGACCGCGTCGAACGCGCGTCGTGGCGGCGTGATCTCGTAGTCCACCAGGTTCATCGACACCGTCACGGCCTCACGCTCGGGAACGTCGAACCCGATCGCGCGAACAGCGGGCAGTCCGCCCGACGACTCCCGAACCGCCTTCGCGATCTCCTTCGCCGCCGCCTCGTCGCGGCCCTCGAGATACACGTTGAACGCGACGAGCGGCTTGCGCGCGCCCACCGCGACGGCGCCGGCGCGCCCGATCGCGTGCGGGCCGAAGTCGGGAAGGCGCTCCCCCACGGCGACGGCGTCGCGAAGCCCCTCGTACTCGCCCTTGCGCACCTCGGCAAGGCTTACGCGCTCCGGCACGAGCGCCGCGCGGTCGTACAGGTAGACGGGGATGCCGAGCGTCTCGGCGAGCTCGCGCCCCACCTCGCGCGCGAGCTCGACGCATTCCTCCATCGTCACGTCGCGGACCGGCATGAACGGAATGACGTCGACGGCGCCCATCCGCGGATGGCTGCCACGGTGCTCGCGCATGTCGATGAGGCGGACGGCGGCCGCGGCGCCGGCAAGCGCGCTCGCGCGAACCGCCGCCGGAGGGCCCAGCAACGTCGTGTCCAGGCGGTTGTGGTCGGGATCCCACTGGACGTTCACGAGCGCCACCCCCGGAACGCGCAGCGCCGCGACGATCGCGTCGATCACGTCTCGCCGTCGTCCCTCGCTGAAGTTCGGAACCACGCCCATCAAGGGGCCACGCACGCCTCGGCCTCCCTCTTCTCTCGAGCCCGGTTTCGCTCAGCCGAGCTCCGGCGAGTGAGCGTACCGGCGCCCGTCGATCAGGTCGAGCCGCGAGCACATGAACGTGTCACGGTCGACCACGCGGAACCCGGCCTCGAGCATCCCGGGCAGACCGGGATGTGGCCCGAGCACCAGCAACGCGACGTCGGCGACTGCCGCACCCGCGGCAGCCGCCGACCCCTCCACCACCTCCGCGGCCCGTCGCAGCAGCTCGCCGGTCATCCGGGTCATCGCCTCGGGCGTCCGGGCCCCGGCCGGCGCGATGTACGCGTGCGTCTCGAAGGTGCCGCCGCCCGCGAGGGTCACCACCCGCATCCACCCGTACGCGACCGGCTCGCCGCGTTCGAGCAGCAGCCCCTCCGCGCCCGGACACGACGCCAGGAATTCATGCTCCTGGTGACGCGGGCGGCCCGACACCTCGGCGTCGATCTCGGCGATCTCGCTGGCGCTGCCGGGGCGCACCTCGCCGCGGCCGCCCGCCCCTAGGGCGAGGGCCGCGGTGGTCGCCACCTCGCACGATCCCCGCAAGTAGAGCGCGGGCATCAAGGGCACCATGCCGAAGCGCGCGTACAGAGGAAGCGCGCGCGGGTCCGACGACGCCGACGTCATCCGAACCGTCCCACGGTCGAAGATCGGCTCGAGCAGGGCCGCACCCACGCCCCGTCCCACGAAGTCCGGGCGAACGAACAGATCGGCGAGGTAGACGACCTCGCCCCTGTCGAAGGACCCGCCGAACCCCACCACGCCGTCCGTCCCCTCGGCGACGTAGATCCGCCCCGTCGCGAGCTCGTGGTCGATGAAGTCGGGCCGGGACGGCCACGAATGGAGGTTGTCGTACGCGGCGGAGATCTCGCGGATGGCGCCGTCGTCCTCCTCCGACGCCCGACGCACACGGAACGACGCCGCGGTCACGACCACGGCCCCGCCGCCACCGCCGGCGCAGCGAGCGCCCGCAGGAACCCGTCGGGATCCTCCAGCGACACGAGGATCCGGACGGGATGGATGCGAAAGCCGCCGCTGCGACCCTGCGCCGCCGGATCGATGGTCATCTCGACGACGCCCGAGCCGGCGCCGTTCACCAGCCACGATCCGTGCAGGTCGGTATGGGCGCCCGCCGTCCAGCGAATCGTGCGCGGGTACCGTCGCGCCGACCGGATGGTGGCGCGCGGAACCCTCGCGTCGAACGCCCACCCCATGTGGACACGTAGCGTGGCGTCGTCGAGGTCAACCGACGAGAACGCCGGTCCCACGCACAGCGGCGAAAGCAGCCACCGGATCACCCACGAATACCGCAGCGCGAAGCGCTGCGTCACCCCTGCCACGGGAGCCGCACGTGCCGTTCCTCGGCGACCTCGAGGGCCCGCTCGTAGCCGGCGTCGGCGTGCCGGACGACGCCCATTCCCGGATCGGTCGTCAGCACCCGCTCCAGCCGGTCGGCCGAGTCCTCGGAACCGTCGGCCACCACGACCATGCCTGCGTGGATCGAGTAGCCGATCCCGACCCCGCCGCCGTGGTGGACGCTCACCCAGTGCGCGCCCGCCGCGGTGTTCACCAGCGCGTTCAGGATCGGCCAGTCGGCGATCGCGTCCGACCCGTCCTTCATTCCCTCGGTCTCCCGGTACGGCGACGCCACGCTGCCGCTGTCGAGGTGGTCGCGTCCGATCACGATCGGTGCCGACACCTCGCCGCTCGCGACCAGCTCGTTGAACGCGAGCCCCGCCTGGTCTCGCTCGCCGTAGCCGAGCCAGCAGATCCGCGCCGGAAGTCCTTGGTAGGCAACGCGTTCCTCGGCCATCCGGATCCATCGCTGCAGGCGCTCGTTCTCGGGGAACAGATTCGCGACCGCCCGGTCGGTCGCCAGGATGTCAGCCGGATCCCCCGACAGCGCGGCCCATCGGAACGGGCCCTTGCCCTCGCAGAACAGAGGACGAATGAACGCCGGAACGAACCCCGGATACGAGTACGCGCGCTCGTGCGTCAGCCCGCCCTGCTCGGCGCCCGCCCGGAGGTTGTTGCCGTAGTCGAAGACCACCGCGCCGCGTTCGAGGAACCCGACCATCGCCTCCACGTGCTCGGCCATCGAGGAGAACGCGCGGCGCTCGTACTCCGCGGGGTCGCGGCCTCGAAGCTCGGCCGCTTCCTCGAGCGACAACCCTTTCGGGATGTAGCCGCCGAGGGGATCATGCGCGCTCGTCTGGTCGGTGACGACGTCGGCCTCGAACTCTCGGCGCAGCAGCTCGGGCAATACCTCGGCCGCGTTGCCCAGCAACCCGATCGAGAGCGCCTCGCGGGAGTTCCTGGCCTCGCTCGCCCAGCGAACGGCCTCGTCGATGTCCGTCGTCTCGCGGTCGAGGTAGCGGGTCTTGATGCGGCGCTCGATCCTCGACGGGTCGACCTCGACGCAGAGCGCCACGCCGCCGTTCATCGTCACGGCGAGCGGCTGCGCCCCGCCCATCCCGCCGAGGCCCGCGGTCAGCGTCACCGTGCCGGCGAGCGTTCCGCCGAACCGCTGGTGCCCGCACTCCGCGAGCGTCTCGTACGTCCCCTGCAGGATCCCCTGGGTTCCGATGTAGATCCACGAGCCGGCCGTCATCTGGCCGTACATCGTGAGCCCTCGTCGCTCGAGGTCGCGGAACGTGTCCCAGTCGGCCCACTTCGGCACCAGCATCGCGTTGGAGATCAGCACCCGGGGCGCCGACTCGTGCGTGCGAAACACCGCGACGGGCTTTCCCGACTGGACGAGCAGCGTCTCGTCGGCCTCAAGCGACCGGAGCGTCCGCACGATCGCGTCGAAGGCCTCCCACGACCGCGCGGCCCTGCCGGTGCCGCCGTAGACGACCAGGTCGTCGGGCCGCTCGGCGACGTCGGGGTCGAGGTTGTTCATGAGCATCCGCAGGGCGGCCTCCTGCGGCCAGCCCTTGCAAGACAGCTTCCGCCCGCGCGGGGCGCGCACCTCCCGGGGGCCACTCGACACCGCCGACGCGCTCACGAGGCCAGCATGACGGCCCGAACCCGCGCTTCGCAACCGCCGGAGGCGGCCGCCCGGGCCGCCCGCCCTGCCCGGACGGCCTCGCGCGGCGGCGCCGGGTGGCCCGCTTCAAGGGCCTTCCGGCGAATTCCGATATCCCAATCGGAGCCCCGTCCGGGGTTCGTTCCGCCGCGCCACGAATTGGGACATGAACGAGCGCGAAGCACTCCGCCGATCACACGACCGGCCGACGTCCGCCCGGCGGGCGGGGCGGACGTGAACGCGCCCATCCGCGTGCTCGTGATGGAGGACGACCCCGAGGTCCGGGCGTTCGTCCGGTGGGAACTGGAGCGCCACCTCGGTGAGGTGGACATCCTCGAGATCTCGAGTGAGGAACAGCTCGTGGAGGCCATGAAGGAAGGCGCCGACGTCGTCCTCACCGAGCGCGTGCTGGCGTGGACCGACGGTCTGGAGGTGCTCGACGAGGTCCGGCGGCTCCGGCCCGGCACTCCTGTGATCATGCACACCGGGACGATCGACGGCGCGTTCGCCGTCGGCGCGATGCGGCGCGGGCTCGACGACATCGTCCAGAAGTCGCCGCCGGAGGGAACGTCGAGGCTCGGCCCGGCCGTGCGGGAGATCCTCGACCGCGCCATCGACCGGCTCGCGTCCGCGGCGGCGGAGCAACGCTACCGGGCCCTGTTCGAGCGCGTTCCCGTCGGGCTGTACCGCTACGACCCGGCCGGCACGCTCATCGAGTGCAACCAGGCGCTGCTCGACATCCTGCGCGCGGCCGACATCGACGAGGTGCGGCGCCACGGGTTCCCGCGGAGCACGTACGTCGACCCCGCGGACCGGGCGGCGTGGCGCGCGGCGATCTGGCAGAACGAACACGTCGTCGGGTTCGAGTACCGAATCCGGCGGCTGAGCGGCGACGTCGCTTGGATCCGGCACAGCGCGAGGCTGGTGCGCGACGACACCGGCGAGCCGATGTGGTTCGAGGGGGTCATCGAGGACGTGACGCGCTCGCGGGAGGCCCGACGCGAGATGGAGGAGGCGGAGGCTCGCTTCCGCGCGCTCGTCGAGCACAGCTCGGATCTCATCTTCGTCCTCCAGGAAGGCGGTGACATCGAGTACGCGAGTCCCTCGATCACGCGCAGCCTGGGGTACGAGCCGGCAGATCTCGTCGGCACGCAGCTGGCCGAGCTCGTCCACCCCGACGACCGGAGAGAGCTCACCGGGCGGCTGGCGATGACGCGGCAGGGCGCGGGTCGCGCCACCGTCTCCATCCGGCTTCGGCACCATGACGGGACGTGGCGCGATTTCGAGGGCGTTCTCACCAATCGCGTCGCCGACCCGGCCATCCACGGGTTGATCCTCAACGCCCGCGATGTGACGGAGCGCGCCGGCGTCGAGCGGGCGCTCCGCGACGGGGAGGAGCGCTACCGGAGCCTCGTCGAGCTGTCCCCCGACGGCATCGTCGTCGTCCGCGACGGTCGCATGATCTTCGCGAACTCGGCGATGTTGCAGCTGCTCGGGGCGGCCGTGCCGCAGGAGGTGGTGGGCAAGGAGGTCCTCGACTTCGTCCACCCCGACTACCGAGATCTGGTCCGCGCGCGGCTCCGTCAGCAGCAGGAGGAAGGGAAGCCGGCTCCGCTGATCCAGGAACGGCTCATCCGCGTCGACGGGTCGGAGGTCGACGTCGAGGTCTCGGGCGTTCCGGTCGTGTACGAAGGCGCGGCGGCGTCGCAGGCCGTCCTGCGCGACGTCTCCGACCGCGGGCGCTTCGAGTCGGAGAGCGAAGACCGCACGCGCCGGCAGGCGGCCATCGCCGAGCTCGGCCGCGCCGCGCTGCGCGAGGGGCCGCTCTCGACGATCCTCGAGATCGCCTGCCGGTGCGTCGCCGGTGCCCTGGGCACCGAGATCGTGAGCGTCCTCGAGCTGCTGCCGGGTCAGGAGACGCTGCTCCTGCGCGCGGGGGTGGGGTGGCCGGCGGGAATCGTCGGGACGACCCGCGTCGCGCGCGGCGGCTCGGCGGCCGGGCTGACGGCCGACGCGGCCGGCCCGATCGTCGTCCAGGACCTCGCCACCGAGAAGCGGTTCACGCCGCACCCGGTGATGGTCGCGGCCGGCATCGTCAGCATGGCGCTCGTCGCGATCCACGGGAAGGACGAGCTGTACGGCGTGCTGTCGGCGAGCTCGCGCGAGCCGCGGGCGTTCACGCCCGACGACCTCTCGTTCCTCTCCGCGCTCGCGAACACGCTCGGCGAGGTGATCCAGCGCAAACGCGCGGAGGACGACCTGCGGCGCACGCTCCGGCAGCTCCGGGAGCTGAACGAGGAGCGTCAGCGCCTGCTGGGACGGCTCGTCGTGGCGCAGGAAGAGGAACGGCAGCGAATCGCCGGCGACATCCACGACGACCCGATCCAGGTGATGGCGGCCGCCGCGGTGCGCCTCGACATGGTGGAGCGCGCCGTGCTCGGCACGTCCGAACAGCAGACGGTGGACAAGGCGGCCGACACGGTGCAACAGGCGATCGGCCGGCTCCGCCACCTGGTGTTCGAGCTCCGTCCGCCCGCGCTCGACCGGGAGGGGCTCGTCGTCGCCATCCGCCAGTACCTCGACCGGTTGGTCGAGGACACCGGCGTCGAGGCCGGGCTGCACGCCGACCTCGACGAGGAGCCGGCGCGCGAGACGAGGACGGCGCTCTACCGCATCGTGCAGGAGGCACTCACCAACGTCCGCAAGCACGCCGAGGCCCGCACCATCGAGGTCACGCTCGCGCGACAGGAGGGGGGCGTGCTCGCGCGAGTGCGCGACGACGGAGCGGGCTTCGTTCCCAAAGCAGAGGCCGGCCGGTCGCGCCCGGGCCACCTCGGCCTTCAGTCGATGCGGGAGCGTGCCGAAGCCCTCGGGGGATGGTGGCGTGTGGAGAGCTATCCGGGACACGGCGCGACCGTGGAGTTCTGGCTCCCGGACGTCGCCGACCGGCGGGGTGAGGACGAATGAACCGTCCTGCGGGCGAGGTGCGCGCGACGCCGTCCGGCCGCCCCGCTGAGGGCGACGATCGGCCCATTCGCGTGATCGTCGCCGACGACGAACCCACCATTCGCGACGCACTTGCCGACCTGTTCGGCGGCCAGGAGTCGCTCGAGCTCGTCGGCGTCGCGGCCGACGCCGACGAGGCGATCGAGCTCGCGGGCAGGACGCTCCCCGACGTGGCGCTCCTCGACGTGAAGATGCCCGGCGGAGGAGGACCGCGGGCCGCGCGCGTGATCCGGTCGCTGACGCCGCACACGCGCATCGTCGCCCTCTCGGCGCACGAGGACCGCGCGAGCGTCCTCGAGATGCTGCGCGCCGGCGTCGTCGCCTACGTCGTGAAGGGCGCCTCCGCCGACGAGATCCTCGAGACGGTGCGGCGGTCGGTGCTCGGACAGGCGAGCCTCTCGGCGGACGTGACCGGCCACGTCGTGCACGAGCTCGCCGGGCAGCTCGCGCGCCAGGAGCGGGAGGTGGCCGAGCGACGCGACCGCCTGGAGCGCATCCAGCACGTCCTCGACGACCCGACCCGCCTGTCGATGGTCTACCAGCCCATCGTGGCCCTGCACGACGGCGCCATGGCCGGCGTCGAGGCGCTCGCCCGCTTCGACGTGGAGCCGGTGCGCGATCCCGACCTCTGGTTCGCCGAGGCGGCCGAGACGGGGCTCCTGGTCGAGCTCGAGCTGTCGGCCGTCCGCCTCGCGCTTGCCGATCTCCACCTGATTCCCCAGGATGCCTACCTCTCGATCAACATGTCGCCGGGGACGGCGGCGTCGCCCGGGTTCGCGAAGCTCCTCGAGCCGCACCCGGCCGAACGGATCGTCCTCGAGGTCACCGAACACGCGCGCGTGGAGGACTACGCCGGCCTGCGAACGGCGCTCCGCGAGATGCGGCGCATGGGCGTGCGCCTCGCCGTCGACGACGCCGGCGCCGGCTTCGCGAGCCTCCGTCACATCCTTCAGCTGGAACCCGACCTGATCAAGGTCGACATGAGCCTCACGCAGAACATCGACCGCGAGCGCGCGAACCGGGCGCTCGCGGCCGGCTTGATCGCATTCGCCTCGGAGATCGACGCGCAGATCGTCGCGGAGGGGATCGAGACGCAGACCGAGGTCGAGGCCCTGCGCGGCCTCGGCGTCACCTACGGGCAGGGCCTGTACCTGGCGGCCCCCGGCCGGATACCGGAGCCGGGTTTCCGGGCGGGTACGCTTGCGCCGTAGCCGCGTGCTCCATCGATCGATGGACCATGTCCCACTCGACCACTCAGGAGGAGCCATGACTCGCTTCGTTCGTCCCGCCCTGCTCGCGACGAGCCGCGCCGCGCTGCTCACGGTGGTCGCCGCGGCAATCGCGCTCCCCGCGCCGCCGGCAAAGGCCGCCGGCGCGGGCCCGTCGACAGACGTCGCCCCGCAGACCGGCATTCGGGTCGTCGCCGTGATGACCCACCGGACGTGGCCGGCGGCGTTCACGTTCGGGCGGCACGGCGTCCTGTACTTCGCCAACCGTCTGACCGGGCAGATCCGGTACCGGGACGGAAAGGGCGTGTTCCACACGGTTTTCACCGTTCCCAACGTGGTGAAGAACGGCGAGCAGGGGCTGCTGGGTTTGGCGCTCGACCCGAACTGGCCGACCACTCCCTACATGTACGCGTACGCCACGCGCAACATCGGCGGAACGCTTCGCAACCAGATCCTTCGGATCACCGTCGCCGACATGGTCGGCACGTCGTTCACGGTCATCTTCTCGAGCCCCACCGTGGCGGGTCAGTATCACGACGGCGGGCGCATCGAGTTCGGGCCGGACGGAAAGCTGTACGCGATCGTCGGCGACGCGCACGTCGACGCCAACGCCCAGGACATGACGACCGCCGCCGGCAAGCTGCTGCGCATGAACGCCGACGGCTCGGCCCCGGGCGACAACCCGCTCGGTGGCATCTATTTCGCGCGGGGCATCAGGAATTCCTTCGGCTTCGCCTTCGATCCCGACACGGGCAACTTCTGGGAGACGGAGAACGGACCCGACTGCAACGACGAGCTGAACCAGTTCGCGGGCGGCGCGAACGGGGGGTGGGGCGCGAGCGAGAACTGCGACGGCACCTCTCCGGGGGACACCAACAACAGCGGGCCGACGCCGCGGACCGGGCCGCTGCGTTGGTGGACGCCGACGATCGCTCCGACGGGCATCACGTTCTGCCCGAAGGCCGGGTGCGGCCTGCCCGGCCACGCCGGGCAGCTGTTCTTCGGCTCGTACAACCAGCACGACATCCGGGCCGTCACGCTGACGAGCAACCGTCTCGGCGTCTCGAGCATCGGGGTGGTCGTGACCCGCACGTTCGGGATCCTGTCGATGGAGCGCAACCCCGTGAACCAGCACCTGTACTTCAGCACCCAGACCGGGATCTACGAGCTGGTCGGGGCCTGACCGCGGGCACCGGCGTACGATCGGATCAGCCATGAGGGTGCACGACTCGTTCCTCGACGCCGTCGGCGACACGCCGCTCGTCCGCCTGCGGGGAGTCACGCGCGGGATCGCGGCGACGATCCTCGCCAAGCTCGAGATGTTGAACCCGGGCGGCAGCGTCAAGGACCGGATCGGCCTGCGGATGATCGAGGCGGCCGAGCGCGAGGGCCTGCTGCGGCCTGGCGGGACGATCGTGGAACCGACGTCGGGCAACACCGGCCACGGGCTCGCCATCGCCGCCGCGATCAAGGGATACAAGTGCATCTTCGTGATGCCGGACAAGATGAGCCAGGAGAAGGTCGCGCTGCTCCGCGCGTACGGCGCCGAGGTGGTCATCACGCCGACGGCCGTCCCTCCCGCGTCCCCGGAGTCGTACTACCGCGTGGCCGACCGGCTCACCGAGGAGATCCCCGGCGCGTTCCAGCCGAACCAGTACTTCAACCAGGAGAACCCGCGCGCGCACTACGACACGACCGGGCCGGAGATCTGGCGCGACACCGACGGAAAGGTCGACGTGCTGGTCGCCGGCGTCGGGACGGGCGGAACGATCACCGGCACGGCGCGCTACCTGAAGGAACGGAATCCCGCCATCACCGTCGTGGGCGCCGACCCGGAGGGGTCGCTGCTGTCCGGCGGCGAGGCGCATCCGTACCTCACCGAAGGCATCGGCGAGGACTTCTTCCCCGAGACGTTCGACCCGTCCATCGTCGACCGCTGGGTGCGGGTGAGCGACCGCGACGCGTTTCTCACGGCGCGGGCCATCACCCGGCAGGAGGGGATCCTCGTCGGCGGCTCGGCGGGGACCGCGGTGTGGGCGGCGTTGCTGGTGGCGCGCGAGCTCCCCGCGGACGCGCTCGTCGTCGTGATCCTGCCCGACACGGGGCGCAACTATCTGTCGAAGCTCTACTCCGACACGTGGATGCTGCAGTACGGGTTCCTCGAGACGTCGGAGGTCGTCCGCGTCGACGAGGTGATGGCCGCGAAGCACGGTGGTCACGGCGAGGGCGGCGAGCACAGCGACATGCCGCCGATCGTCACCGTCGGCGCGCACGAGAAGGTGCGCCAGGCGATCGACGCGCTGCACGAGCACGACATCTCGCAGGCGCCGGTCGTGCGCGACGGGTCGACGGCGGTTTCGGCGTTCGTCGGGTCGGTGCGCGAAGCGACGCTGCTCGACCGGCTGTTCCGCGACCCGGACTCGCTGCAGGCCGACGTCGCCGAGGTCATGGCGCCGCCGTTCCCGATGGTCGAGCAGGACGAGCCGATCCAGACCGCGTTCTCCGAGCTGCAGTCGAGCCCGGCCGTGGTGGTGACGAAGGCGGGGGAAGCGCTCGGCGTGCTGACCCGGTCGGACCTGCTCGAGTTCCTGGCGCACCGGCGCGACGCGCACGCGTAGCCCGGAGGGAGAGACACGATGAGCAATCGCATCGGCACGCTCCACATGACGGGAGAGTCGGGAAGCCCTCTCGACCTGCACGTCTTCGACGACGCAATCGTGGCCATCGGCGCGAGCAAGGCGCACCGCGCGGGCTACGCGTTCGGGGCGATCGGCGGCATGACGTCCGTCCTCACCGCGAACGCGCAGGCGAAGAAGCGTCACGCGCAAGTGACTTCCGCGGAGTCGGACACGGCCCAGGCCATCGCCGCGGCCGTGGATGGAGCGACGCTGTTCCCCCTGGGCGAGATCGCCGGCGCGCGGATGGAGAAGGCGATCCTCGGCACGCGCAAGCTGATCTTCACGTTCACGAACGGGAGGCCGCGCACCATCAAGTTCGGCCCCAAGCAGCAGTCGCCCGACGAGGTGGCCCGCGTCCTCGGTACCGCCCTCGGCGGCCGGTTCGTCGACGCCACCCGCGCGTAGGCTGCGCTCTTCCGGCCCCGCGGCGGCCCCCGCGCCTCGGAGGTGGCTCCCACGGTCCTCGGGTAGGCTTCGCGCGTGGGCGCGGTCATGGGGGTCGACGTCTCGCTGGGCCGAGGGCTCGACGTCGCGCTCGTCGAGGACGGCCGCGTCCTGCAGAC
>DASPTB010000293.1:0-4247 GCA_035623615.1 Actinomycetota bacterium | reverse complement strand
CTGAGCACCTTGGCCGAGAGCAGCAGGTGCCGGGGAGCGTCCGTTTCATGCCAAGTGGGTGATGGCCTGGCCGACTCGGGCGGCTAGGTTCTGTGCGGGTCGAGGGGTCGGACTTTCCGGCGGGAGGGGGATCGTGGCCGTCGCCCGTGCCAGGCGCGGCGCCGGACTCATCGGCCCCCGGGGTTCTTTCGGTGAGGGAGGAGGAGGCGACATGTCGCAAGCAGGGGACGCGGGGACCGTTTCGCGCGTCGAGCGATGGGTGGAGCAGGACATCCTTCGCCCGCTGGACGACTTCCAGGATCCACGGCAGGAGTGGCGCCGGCTCTTCTCCGAGCTCCTCGGCACGTTCTTCCTGGTCTTGGTGGCCGCGGGCGGCGGGATGATGGGCAAGGCGTTCCCCGACACGATCGCTCGAGCGGCGGCCGTGACGGCCCCCGGGCTGATGGTCCTGGCCATCATCCTGTTCATGGGCAAGGTCTCCGGGGCGCACCTCAACCCAGCGGTCAGCATCGGCTTCTCGCTCCGCGGAGACTTCCCGTGGACGCGCGTGCCCGGCTACATTGTCGTCCAGCTCATCGGCGCGAGCCTCGCCGCGTGGTTCCTCCAGTCGGTGGTTCACGTGTCGGCCGTCTACGGATCCAACTATCCGGCGTCGAACTACTCCTCGCTGGACGCGTTCTGGATGGAGACGATCCTCACCTTCGGCCTCCTGAGCGTCATCCTCGGCACCGCGTCCGGTGCCCAGAACATCGGTGTGTTCGGGGCGCTCGGAGTCGGGAGCTACATCATCCTGGCGGGTCTGTGGGGGAGTCCGATCTCGGGCGCGTCGATGAACCCGGCGAGGACGTTCGGACCGGACCTCGTGGGCGCGAACTTCAGCGACTATTGGGTGTACGTTGCGGGACCTCTTTGCGGAATGGTGCTCGCCGTGGCGGCCTCGTACGCGCTGCGAGGTGCCGGTGGCGGAAGGTCCGGGTCGGGAGCCGCACAGGGGGCGATCGACACCCAGGTCAGCCGCCCCGACGCCACGTGACGCGGCGCATTCGCATCACCCGCGCGCGCCGCCGTTCGTCGCACCGGCAGGCCGGTCCGCCGTCGAACGTGATGGCGTTCGAGTCCGTGCGGTACTAGCCTCCGCTCTGGCGGCGTCGCCCGGAGCGCGACTCCTCGGAGGGAGGTCGTGCCTCACGAAGCAGCTGTCGACACGCGGGCGAGGCGGTCTCTTGACGGGAGGGGTCGATGTGGCCGTAGCCAAGACCAAGGGGAGGCGCTCGTTCCCCCTGCCGATGTTCGAGGGCATCCTGCCGATCGACCGCGCGCGCGTCTCACCGGACGTCGTCGCCGGCATCACACTCGCGGCGCTCGGGATCCCCGAGGTCATGGGGTACGCGAAGATCGCCGGCATGCCGGTGATCACCGGCCTCTACACGATTCTGATCCCCATCGCGGCGTTCGCGATCTTCGGCTCTTCGCGGCACCTCGTCGTCGGGGCCGACTCGGCGACCGCGGCGATCCTGGCCGCGGGGCTCGCCGGACTCGCCGCGGAGGGCTCCACGCAGTACGTTCAGTACGCGGGGATCATGGCGATCCTGGTTGCGGGGATCCTGCTGCTGGCCAGGATCGTTCGCCTGGGATTCCTGGCCGACTTCCTTTCGCGGAGCGTGCTGATCGGCTTCCTCACCGGCGTGGGCATCCAGGTCGCGATGGGCCAGGTGCCGGGCATGCTCGGCGTGCCCGGCGGCACCGGGCGCACACTGTCGAAGTTCTGGGGAACGCTTCAGCAGATCCCGCAGACGAGCCTGACGACGCTGGCGGTCTCGCTGTCGGTCCTGGTCGTGATCCTCGGGTTGAGAGCGATCAACGACAGGATCCCTGGCGCGCTCATCGCCGTCATCGGCGCCATCATCGTGAGCTGGGCGGCCGACCTCGCCTCGCATGGCGTCGCGACGCTGGGTCCCGTCCCCGGGGGCCTGCCAAACTTCGGGGTTCCCACGAGCGGCTGGGACGCGTGGTCCAAGCTCCTTCCCATGGCCGCCTCCATCTTCCTCGTCATCCTCGCGCAGAGCGCGGCGACCTCCCGGGCCTATGCCGCGAAGTACTCGGAGTCCTTCGACGAGAACGTCGACCTCATCGGACTGTCGCTCGGGAACGCCGCGGCGGGCGTGTCCGGCACGTTCGTCGTCAACGGGAGTCCCACCAAGACCCAGATCGTGGACAGTGCCGGCGGCCGCAGTCAGATCTCCACGCTGACGACCGCCGTGATCATCCTGGTCGTGTTGCTGTTCCTGACGAAGCCCCTGCAGTACATGCCCGAGGCGGTGCTGTCCGCCGTCGTGTTCCTGATCGGGGTCGAGCTCGTCGACGTCAAAGGGATGCGAAAGATCCTGAGGTGGCGGCTGGACGAGTTCGTGGTCGCGGTGGCCACGACCGCGACCGTCGTGGTCTTCGGTGTGGAGCAGGGCATCGTGCTTGCGATTATCCTCTCGATCATCGACCACCTCCGTCGGAGCTATCACCCGCACAACACGGTGGTCGCTCGCAAGGAGGGCAGCACCTTCCAATCAGTATCGTTCGACGCGAAAGCGCCTGTTCCCGAGCTGCTGCCTGGTCTGGTCGTGTACCGGTTTGCCGCCAGCCTGTACTACGCCAACGCCAACCGTTTCACCGACGAGGTCCGGCACATCTTCCACGGCGGGGACAAGCCGCCCGTCTGGCTGTGCATCGACGGGAGCGCCGTCGGCGACGTGGACTTCTCCGCCGGAGAGACGCTCGCCGGACTGCACGAGGAGCTGACCGGCGGAGGGACGAAGATCGTGTTCTCGGAGGTGTCCGATGACGTGCGCGCCGAGCTCGACCGCTACGGGCTCACGGAACGGTTCGGACCGAGCGCCTTCTACGACTCCATCGTCCAGGTCGCCGCAGCGTACGAGCGCGAGCCCCACGACGGACACTCCTCCGGTGAGTGAGCGGCAGCCGACGATCGTCGTCACCGGCTCGACCGGCCACGTCGGGGGGCTGGTCGCCCGGGAGCTCGCCCGCCGCGACGTTTCGATGCGCCTGCTGGTGCGGGATCCGTCGCGGGCCCCGGATCTGCCGACGGCGGACGTCGTCGTCGCCGAGTACGCCGACGGCGCGTCGCTCGACCGCGGGCTGAACGAAGGCGACCGCGTCTTCATGGTGTCGCTGCACGAGGGTCCGCAGCGACGCGTCGCGCTGCATCGCTCGTTCGTCGAGGCCGCCGCCCGCCGCGGGGTCGGTCGCGTGGTCTATCTCTCGTTCCTCGCTGCCGGCCCCGACGCCGTGTTCCTGCACGCTCGCTCGCACGGCGCGACCGAGCGGATGCTCGCCGACGCGGGTCTGTCGTACACGGCGATCCGGGGCGGCATGTACGCGGACGAGATCCCGGGGTGGTTCGACAAGGACGGCGTCGCCACGGTTCCAGGAGGAGACGGGCGCATGAGCTTCGCGCTGCGACGCGAGCTCGCTGAGGCTGCCGTGGCCGTCCTCACGGACCCATACAACGATCGAACCGTCTACGATGTGACAACGCCCGAGTCGGTCAGCATGGCCGAGCTCGCCGCGATCGCGTCCACGGCGACGGGGCGCCCGTACCGGTACGCGCCGCGCACCGACGAGGAGTGGGAGGCGGGTTGGCGCGCCCGCGGACGTCTCGAGTGGCAGATCGAAGCCGGGCTCTCCTCGTACGCGGCGCTGCGCGCGGGCGAGTTCGACGTCGTGTCCGACGACTTCCGGGCGCTCACCGGACGGGAGCCCACGCCGATCGCTCGCATCATCGACGAGAACGCGGACGAGATGCCGCTCTAGCCCGGGTCGTCGATGATCACAAGGTCGTCGAGCTTGGCCAGGCCACTCAGGTCGAGGATCCGATCGACCGGATCCCGCGGGAAGGCGAGGATGAGGCGCCCCCGCCCGGAAAGCGTCCTGGCGATCTGGATCAGCAGGTGGACGCCCGAACTGTCGACGAACCGCAGCTCGGAGAGGTCCAGGGTGAGGTCGCCGTCCTCGATGACGTCGCCCGACAATGCGTCGGCCGCGTCCTCCACGGTGGCGAGGTCGAGGTCGCCGACGAGCCGGACGCTTCGGGGGTCGGCGGTTCGGTCGATGCGAAGCCGCTCTTCTCGCACGTGCCGGTCCCCCCTCGACTGCCGCCGTCATCCTAGGCAGGCGCCCCGCGCCGGGCAAGGAGCGTCCGGGATGCCCGGAGTCCCTTTCGAGGCTGAAGGGGT
>DASPTB010000143.1:0-13169 GCA_035623615.1 Actinomycetota bacterium | reverse complement strand
GCCGGCCGGGTCGCGAGCACGGCGGGATGTGCGCCCTTGATCTCGAGCAGCCGCGTCTGCAGCCCTCGCTCCTCGAGCAGGCGGGCCGTCAGCTCCGCCGACCTGCGGACTTCGGCGGGGTCGAACCCGTCCGCGCTGATCGACGGAATGCGGACGAGCTGTTCGAGTTCCGATCGAACGTCGGGCATCGACGTGGAGACACGCGTGCGTGCTTCATCCGGAGTGAGCTTGTCCACGCGGCGGAGCCTATGCCACCGGAATCGGATGGACAATCGAGCCGGTCGGCCGCCTCATCGCGACCGCGAGCCCGCCAGGATCGCGGCCACCACGGCGAGCGACCACGCGCATCCAAGGCAGCACACGGTCGTCCGGGCAAGGTCGTGCCGCCGACGCTTCCCCGGCCCGAGGGTCCCATCGAACGAGGGTCGGGCGGCACCGGACGACGGTCGCGGGGGGAAGGAAGCTGGCAACCGGAGGTGAGAGAGATGATCGGCGCAGGAATTCCTCCGCACCCGCTTCCGGTTCCGGCTTCACTGGACGCGACAGGATGGGTCGTGGTCGCGGCGGTCCTTGCCGTCACGATCGGCTGTTTCGTCTACGGGCTGATTCGCTCGCTCCGGACGTGGCCGCCGCAGAAGACGGAAGTCCGGGTCGAGCACGAGACACTGCCGAAGGCGGCCTGACGGGCATCCCCGGCGGGGGTTGAGGCCTCGGGCGAGATGAGATTCCGACCGGTTGACCCCGACCGATCGCTGACGATGTGATGAGCCGGCCGCGGCTCAAGACTTTGACGACGGCTTCTCGGCGTGGACGTCGCCGGTCGTGGTCGACGGCAAGGTCGACACGGGATCCGCCGACGACTCGATGTACGCGTTCAGCCTGTAAGCCGGAACCGCCGTTCGGCGAGCCACTCGCCGACACGCGAGTCGTCGCGCAGGCGGTCCCGAGGCGCGAGTGACCATTGACCCTGCGCGCTGCCCGCGCGCTGTCGGACTATTTCTCTTGGGTGGGTCGCTCTCGCGTCTCGCCCGAGCGGCCCGCCCCCGAATGTCCAGAGAAGGGCGAAGGGGGCGACGAGTCATGACGAGACGGTGGGGTCTCGCAGCGGGCGTCCTGGCGCTGTTGTTGCTGACGGCGGCGTGCGCCGCGAACACCGAGGGTACCGGCGTCGGAGGCACGACGAAACACGGTGGCGTGCTCCGGCTGGGGACCGCCTCCGGCATCGACTCGATGAACCCGTTCGTGGCCTTCAACCAGGACGCGTACAGCACGTTCGAGTACATCTATCCCTTCCTCGTCCAGTACGACACCAAGACGCTGGCTTTCGTCGGCGACTTCGCGACGAGGTGGGAAACCTCGCCCGACGGGTTGACGTGGACCTTTCACACGCGTCCCGGTGCCCACTGGTCGGACGGACTGCCTTTGACCGCGCGCGATGCCGCTTGGACGTTCCAGACCATCGTGCGGTTCGGGAAGGGCCCGACCACGAACTTCATCCAGGACTTCACGCACATCCGTTCGGTCGCCGCGCCCGATGCGACTACATTGGTCCTGACCTACAAGACGCCCGTCGCCGTGGTGCTCTCCAACCTACAGCAGGTGCCGATCCTGCCCGAGCACGTCTGGAGCGCGTACGCCACCGGCAACGGCATGCAGCTGAAGACCACGCCGAACGTCCCCACGAACGGGCATCCCCTGGTCGGCGGCGGCCCCTTCTTCATGGATCAGTACAAGAAGAACGAAATTGCACTGTTCGACGCGAATCCGTACTACTACGGGTCGAAGCCGCACATCGACGGGTTCGGGCTCGAGTACTTCACGAACGACGACGCGATGATCATCGCGCTCAAGACGGGCCAGCTGGACGCCATCGAGAGCGTTCCAACGACCAGCGTGGCCGCACTGCGCAGCGCCGGGCTGACCGTGTACGTCGGCCCCGGCCTCGAGTTCCACGACTTCATCATCAACAGCAATCCTAAGAAGAAGACCAATCCCGAGTTGCAGAACCCGCTGGTCCGAGAGGCGTTCGAGTACGCGATCGATCGCGAGACCATCGTGAGGACGGCATGGCTCGGCTACTCGCAGCTCGGGACCACGGTGGTTCCGCCCGGAACGGGCCGGTGGCACGACGCGGCCGTCAAGGCGCTACCCTTCGATCTCTCGAAGGCGAACAAGCTGCTCGACCAGGCCGGATGTCCGATGGGATCGAACGGGATCCGATCGGCGAACGGACACCAGATGCAGTACACGGTGATCTTCCCGCAGGGTGAGACCGGCGCGGGGAGCCGCGCGTTCACGATCATCCAGAGCGACTTCCGGCAGATCGGCGTCAAGCTGATCCAGCGGGTCATGGACGATTCCGCGGCGTTCGCCGCGATCACCGCCCCGGGCAGCACGGGCTACCTCGACTTCGACCTCGCCATGTGGGACTGGGTGCCGCTGGAGGACCCGGACTTCATCCTCTCCGTGATGCAGTGCAACCAGTACGGCGCGTGGAGCGACAGTGGGTACTGCGACAAGACCTACGACCAGATGTACATGCAGCAGGCAGCGGCGGTGAATCCGGCGCAGCGACAGCGGATCGTCTATGCGATGCAGCGCAAGCTCTACGACGACCGCCCGTACATCGTCATCAACTATCAGGACATCATCGACGCGTGGAGCAAGCGGTGGACCGGGTTCGTCGAGTCCAACCAGAGCCTGTTCAGCCCGCTGTCGAAGGAGAGTCTGACCCAGGTCCACCAGGTCTGATGGGCAACGGTCCGGCGGGGCCCGATCCCGGCGTGGTTGCGATCCTGCGAAGAGGATCCGCCAGCGGCGAAACTGATCCCGCCGGGGGCGCCGTGCCGATACGGTAACCGCGTGAGAAACGTTCAGCGGACCCCTCGAACGCTCCGCCGTCTCCCCCCGCTCGCCGCGGCACGGCCTCCACGGGGCGCGAGGCTTCCTCGCACCGTCGCTGCGGCGGTGGCGGCGGCCGGGGTGATCACCCTGCTCTCGGCGGCCTTCTCGACGATCCGGGGGAAGGTTGAGCTGCTGTCCAACACCATCCCGCTCGCCGCCCGCGTCGGCGCGACCTCGGCTGCGGCAATCGCCGGGTTCGGGCTCCTCATCATCGCCGGGGCCCTCGCTCGCCGGCAGCGCAGGGCGTGGGTCGTGGCGGTCATCCTCCTGCTGGTCGCGGGCGTCAGCCACCTGATCAAGGACGTCGACGTGCTGGGCGCGGGGGTGAACCTCGGCATGGCCTGCGTGCTGATCGCGTACCGCCGGGAGTTCGATGCTCAGGCGGGGCCGGGTTCGGTCCGGCGCGCCCTTCTCGCGCTTCCGCTGCTGGCGGCCGGCGCCTGGGCCTTCGGGTTCCTCGCGATCATGGCCCACCTCGGAGGCCGGACCCCGGCGGTGGGAGACGCAGCGCTCGGCTCGCTGCGCGGACTCGTCGGGCTTCCGTTGGGCGTTTCGCTGAGCGGCGAGAGCAACGACTGGATCGCCGGCCTGCTCCCGCTCCTTGGTGTCGGGGTGCTCGTGACGGCGATCATGGTCGTCTTCCGGCCGGTGGTCGAAGGCCTCCGCCGCAGTCCGGCGGACGCCTTGCAGGCGCAGCGCCTGGTTCAGACCTACGGTGCAGACACGCTTTCCTACTTCACCCTGCGCAGCGACAAGAGCTGGTTCTTCTATGGCGACACCGTGATCAGCTACCGGTACCTGTGGAACCTGGCACTCGTCTCCGGCGATCCGATCGGTCCGCCGGACGAGATCGCTTCGGCGGTCGAGGCGTTCGTGCGGCGCAGCCGGAGTCTCGGATGGGGCGTCGCCGTCCTGGCGGGCGGCTTCGAGCTGGGCGAGGTGTACGCGAGCCTCGGACTCCGCGGGTTCTACCTCGGGGACGAGGCGATCATCGACCCGGGCACGTTCTCGTTGGAAGGGCGGCGGATCCGGAAGGTTCGGCAGTCCTGCCACCGACTCGAGCGCGACGGCTATCGTCTGGATTTCGTGCCGGATCCCGACGTCCGCCCCGACCTTCGCGAGGCGCTCGCGTCGGTGACGAGGGCCTGGCGAGGGCGGGCACCGGAGCGCGGCTTCACCATGGCGCTCGGCGAGCCGCGATTCGCCGATCCCGACTGCCTCACGGTGGTGGCCCGCGACGGCGACGGTCGCGCGCAGGGCTACCTTCATCTCGTGCCGTGCTACGGATCCCGTCCCGGCATGAGCCTGGATCAGATGCGCCGGCGTCCCGACACGCCGAACGGGCTCACGGAATGGATGATCGCGCGGACGACGGAGGAGCTCGCGCGCATGGGGAAGACCCGGTTCTCGCTCAACTTCGCGTTCCTCGGTGGGCTCTTTCGTGGACGCTCGGGCCTCTCTCCGCTGCAGCACATGGAGGTCGCCGTCGCTCGCCGGCTCAACCCCTACTTCCAGATCGAGAGCCTCCACCACTTCAACGCGAAGTTCTTCCCCGAGTGGCAACCGCGCTACATCTACTACGAAGCGCCGCTCTCGTTCCCTCGGGTGGCGCTCGCCTACCTCGAGGCCGAGGCGTTCCTGCGACTCCCGCTGATCGGGATGCGGGGGCGGCTGCGCGACCAGCTACCGGAGCGTGCGGGCCCGACCGTCGACACCTCGACGGAGGACTCGGGATCGCCGATTCCCGACCCCGCGAAGGAGCTTCACCTCATGTCACGCCGGAGTGGCCGATCCGAGCGCCAGGCCAGGTAGAGGCACAGGACCGCGACGGGGCCCTCGACGAGGACCGCCTGCAGGATCGCCTGCGTGAGTTGCTTGCCCGGCAGCGCCGTCGTCACGTCGAACCAGGCATCGACGACGAGCAGCGCGGCGGTTGCCAGCGCGCAGGCTCGTACCCAGGACGATCTGCGCAGGAGCGCGACCCCGGTCGCGACGAGCATGGTCGTGAGCAGGACGTCGAATCCGCTCCAGGCGACATCCCACGACCGCACGAGGTGGTGGGTCGGTAGCCGAACGGTGAGCCAGGTCGTCCACACCGCCAGCAGCACGGCCATACAGAGGAACAGCGGCCCCCAGAGCGGCCGGAGCCGGGATGCGAGAACCGGCCGTTCGGCCGCGGCGCCTGGCGCGGGTGCCGCGGGTTTCGCGGCGAGCGTGGGCTGTTCGCGCGATTCCATGTCGGGATTGCCCATGAGCCATCGACTCTACGTCGATCGGTGGGAACGATGATCGTGAGTCGCGCGCCCCGTGCCGGAAGTGGCCGGTGAGGTTCAGGTTTCGGCCGCGGGCGCCGAGGCCCGCTCCTTCGCCAGCTTGACGCCCCACGCGAATGCCTCCTCGTTCAGGGGGATCATCGCGCAGCGGTCCTGCAGCGCCTCGCGGATGGCGGTGAGGAACGTGTCCTCGGGGAAGATGCCCGTCGCGGCTTGGAACGCTCCGAGCGCGACCACGTTCTTGACCAGGACGTTGCCGAGGTCCTGGGCGACGGCGGTGAACGGAACACCGATGGTCCGTACGCCTGTGGCCAGATCGCTCGGGGTCTCGGTGATGACCGAGGCGTCGTAGACGATCGTGCCTCCGGCTCGCACCGAGGGGCCGAACTTCGCGAGGCTGGGGGCGTTGAACGCCACCAGTACATGGGGGCTCGGCGACGCCGGGGACAGCACCTCCTTCGCCGCGACGTGGACGTCGGCGTAGGAGGTCCCGCCCCTCGACTCCGGCCCGTAGCTCGGAATGTGGCTCGCGTCGAAGCCCTCGTTGACCGCCGAGCGGGCGATGAGCATCGCCGCGGTCTGCGCTCCGTCGCCGCCCGCGCCGGCCAGTTTGAGGCTGACGTCCTCGCGGTCGAGGTGCACCGGGAACCCCACCGCAAACCGGGGCGGCCGCTCGCCCGTCGCTCCCACGACCTCGAGCACCAGGTCGGGCGCGAAGCCGGGAGTCGGGATCTCGGGATACCCGGGGCCGTCCCGCGTGTCCTTCTTGATCCCGAGCGGGAAGACCGGCTCCATGTTGTCCCGCACCCAGTTCTCAGCGTCCTCGGGATCGAGGCCGAGATGCAGGGGGCATTCGGCCAGCACTTCGACGAACCCGAAACCGGCACCGCTCACCTGTGTTTCGAGCGCATTCCTGATCGCTCGCTTCGCCCGCGTCCGCCGCTTGTTGTCGTACAGGGCGACGCGCTCGACGTACACCGGACCGTCGAGTCCCGCGATGAGCTCCGCCATCTTGATCGGGCTGCCCGCGAGCGCCGTTCTTCCTTCAGGCGTCGTCGTCGTTCGCTGGCCCATGAGCGTGGTGGGAGCCATCTGCCCTCCGGTCATCCCGTAGATGGCGTTGTTGGCGAAGACGACCGTAATCGGGATGCCCATCTGCGCGGCGCTGACGATCTCGGCCAGGCCGATGGCCGCCAGGTCACCGTCGCCCTGGTAGGAGATCACGATCGAGTCGGGATTCGCCGTCTTGTGGCCGATGGCGACTGCCGGCGCGCGTCCGTGCGCGGCCTGCGAGTTTCCGACGTCGAAGTAGTAATAGGAGAACACCGCGCAGCCCACGGGCGAGATCAGCACCGTGCGATCCTGGACGCCGAGCTCGTCGATCGCCTCGGCGAGGTATTTCTGCGCGAGGCCGTGGCCGCAGCCTGGGCAATACGTGGTCGTGTGCGTCTTGATGCCCTCGCCGTGGTCGTGGCGCTCGAACTGCCGGTAGAAGACCGAGGTCGGCATCAGGCGGCCTCCTTCTGCAGCGCCAGCACGTGCTCGACGATCTCTGCCTGGGACGGGAGGATGCCGCCCATGCGCTGCACGTGGCCGATCGGTGGAGGCGCGTGCACTCCCGCGTGGCTCAGCGCAAGGCGAAGCTCGTCCTCCAGCTGTCCGCTGCTCGCCTCCACGACCACGACCTGCGTGATCCGGGGGAGCACGCGCATGATCGCCTCGATCGGGAAGGGCCACAACGTAATCGGTCGGAAGAGCCCGACCTTCAGTCCACGGTCGCGGAGCTCCTTGATCGCGCCCTTGGCGAGCTGCGAAGGCGTGTTGCACGCGACCACCAGGATCTCGGCATCCTCGCAGCGGTGGAGATCGGCTCGTTGCTCGTCGGCCGTCATTCGGCCGTATTTCTCGTTCAGGTGCTCGTTGTGCCGTTCGAGGTCCACCTCGGAGAGGTCGATCGAGCAGATCAGGTTCCCGCGGTGCGAGCGGTCACCGAACACGGCCCACTCGGGCATGCCCGGCTCCACCATGTGACGCGGGAGTGCGACCTTCCCGGTCATCTGCCCCAGGTAGCCGTCGCCGAGGATGACGACCGGGTTCCTGTAGGTAAACGCGAGATCGAACGAAAGCATCGCGAGGTCGAGCATCTCCTGCGGCGTCGCCGGGGCCAGCACGATCGCGTGCGTGTTCCCGTGGCCGAGGCCGCGGCATGCGAGCTTGATATCCGACTGCTCGGGCCCGATGTTGCCGAGACCCGGACCTCCTCGCATCACGTCGACGAACACGGCCGGAACCTCCGAGCCGATCATGTACGAGACTCCCTCGAGCATGAGGCTGAAGCCCGGGGAGCTCGTGAACGTCATGCATCGCTTCCCGGCTCCCCCGGCGCCGTACATCATGTTGACGGTCGCGACCTCGCTCACTGCCTGGACGAACACGCCGTCGAGCTGCGGGAGAACCTTCGCCATCAGCTCCGCGCCCTCCGTGGACGGCGTGATCGGGTAGCCGTAGACGTGCCGGCAGCCGGCGAGGATGGCGCCGATCGCCGCGGCGTACGTGCCCTTGACGACGATCGGTTCGCGCTCGGCGAGGGGGATCATGCGATCCGGTCGGCGCTCGGGTTCCGGGGCGTCGAACGGGCGAGGCCCGAACAGCGCGGCGGGATCGGCCGGCAGGAAGGCGGTTTCCTCGCCCTGCGGCCGGAGCCCGAACGGCTCTGGGCAAGCGCTGATGCAGAGCCCGCACCCGTTGCAATTGGTAAGGTCGAGGCTGATCGGGACCAGCCCGGTCAGCGGGTTGATCTCGGTCCCCTTCGTGAAGCACTCCTTGGGGCACGATTCGATGCAGCGCCCACAGCCCTTGCAGTACTCGGGAAAGATGAAGGGCTTCGGTCGCCTCGCCAGCCTGGTCGCCGTCTCCACGTCTCGAAGGTAGCCCCCGGGGACCGCTACCCAAGGGGCTCTCGTCGGTCCCTGGAAGGACCGAACGACCCTGTCGCCGGCGAGACGGATTCGACCGTTCCTCCTACCATTGCGCGACATGCCAAGGACCGGTGCCCGGTTGCTCGTCTCGGTCGGAGCGGTGCTGGCGACGATCGTGCTCGCCGCGGGGGTCGCGGAGGCGATCGTCCCGCCACCCGACGTTCTAGGGCTGGAAGTGATCGACAGCCAGTGCGTGTTCACGCTGAAGTCGTCGCAGATGGTGCTGGGGCAGGCTCTCAGCTTCCCCAACGTGACGGGCAGCGCGCACACCGTGAGCGACACGGCCGGGTTCTGGAGTTTCAAGGTCGGGAACCAGGAGCACCCCAACCGACAGATGAACCACGCGGGGACGTACACGTGGCTCTGCGACGGGAACCCGGACAGCGCGGCGCCCATCGGCGTCAAGGTCGGGGCGCCCGCCTCGACCTCCAAGAGACCCTTCAAGCTGACCTGGGCGAACTCGGCCGCCTACGCCGGCTACACCTACAGCGTCCAGTACAAGGTCGGCTCCGCAGGGTCGGTCGCGACGTGGCGCTCCAAGGTGAGCGCTCGCTCGGCGACGTTCTCCCCGGGCCGCAGCAAGGTGACGTACTACTTCCGGGCCATGACCTGGCGGACGAAGACCGTCGGGTCGGGATGGTCGGCCTGGAAGCCGGTGCACGTCACCTGATCGCGCGGTCCCGGTGACCGCGTCGACCGTCCGCCCGCGTCCGTACGCCGACGAGGACCTGCCCCGCCTCCAGGACGCCGTCTCCGAGTGGATCGCCGAGGCGGGCAGATGTCCCTACGACCACGTCGGACAGGTTCCGCGAAGGATCTACGGGACGCCGCGGCGGGAAGCGTCGATCGGCGAACGGGTGCAGGTGTGGGAAGAGGGGGACCGCGTCGTCGGTCTTTGCATCAACCTCCGCTTCGGCGTCGCATTCGACGTCTTTGCCGCGCCGGCCCTTCGCGGCACCCCGCTCGAGCGCGAGATGGTCGAGGAGACCTATCGCACGATGGGCCACATGATCGAAGCGGGTGAGGACTTCGTCCTGACCGACGTCTTCGATTGCGACGACGTGCGGGCGGCGCTCCTGACCGACATGGGCTTCGAGCGGTTCCGGATCTGGGACGAGATCGAGGAGCGATCACTCGCGTCCCCGCCGCCGCTCGCGGACCCTCCGGCCGGCTTCATCGTCCGCGTCGCCGTCCCGGGCGACGCGGATCAGCTCGCCGAGGCGCGCAACGACGCGTTCGACGACGAAGGTCGCTGGACGGGGGTGCTCTACCGAACGCAGGTGATGGACAAGCCCGGCTACGATCCGATGCGCGAGCTCGTCGCCGTCACGTCCGACGGCAGGGTGGCGGCATTCACCCAGTACTGGATCGACGCCAGAAATGAGATCGGCCAGTTCTCGCCCGTCGGCACGCACTCCGCATTTCGTCGCCGGGGGCTCGCGAGCGTCCTCATGGTTACGGCGATGCACCGCATGCGCGACGAGGGAATGCGGACCGCCACAGTCGGCCACGACGCGGAGAACACGCCGGCCACTCGACTGTACCGGTCGCTCGGCTTCGAGAAGCGTCACGAAACGCTCGGGTACCGCCGCCCCCGTCCCTGACCACGCCCGTCTCCTCCGAGGCTGACGCCCGAGGCGTCCGCGCGCTACGTCGCCTCGTCCATCGCGGACGCGACCCGGCGCGCGGCTTCCGCGGTCTCCTCGTCGGGCACGTTGGGGAGCACGTCCTCCCACAGCGGCAGCATCATGCCTCCCGCTTCGACCATCCCAAGGGGGCGCGGCAGGAACCACACGTGGAAGTGTGCCCCGCCGTCTCCCCATCGGTAGAGGTGGACGCGCCCCACGTCTCCGAGGCTCAGGATCGCGCGCTCGACTCTTCCCGCGACCCGGCCGAAGTCGGCGGCGAGCTCGTCGGGGAGGTCGCTGAACGAATCGACGTGCTCGCGGCTCGCGAGCCACACCGTGCCGGGCAGGCTGCACCCGATCGGGGGGTGCAGCGTCCAGCGCTCGTCGGACCAGACCGCGCTGCCTCCCGCGCCCTCGCAGATCCCGCAGGGCTCGCCGCCGGGCTCACCCCGGCGGGGCGGTTCGGGAATCGTCCGTTCGGCCGGCGCGCGCGGCACCAGCGGCTCCTCGTAGGGCAGTCGTGGTTGCGTCATCTCTTCGGCCCTCCTCTCTCCAGGCGCCTCACAGGCGTTTCGCGGCGAAGCGGACGACGTGGTCTCCGAGCTCGATCTCCGGGTCGACGAATCCCGCCGCGGTCAGCCGGTCGCCGAGTGTTGCGGGGTCGACCGGCACGCACACGTCTCCTCGATGAAACTCGCGGAAGTCCGGGTCGTCCGTGGAATCCTCTCCGAGCAACCAGCAGCCGGGTCGAAGCACGCGTCGGATCTCGGTCAGCACGGCGTCCTGTGCCGCCTCGCCGGGCACGTGGTGGAGCATGGTGAGCGCGACGCCGGAGGAGAACGTCTCCGATGGGAACGGCATGTCGGCAGCGTCGGCGTGCACCACGGTCACGTTCGTGCCGGCGAAGCGCTCCGTCAGTGCGTCGACGGTCTCCGGATCCGCCTCGACGGTCGTCAGCCGGTGGGTCTTCGGCCGGAGGAGCTCGGTGGTCAGCCCGGGGCCGGGCCCGATCTCGAGCGCCGCGTCCCCGAGCGACCGGTCGCCGAGCACCCAGGGCAGGAGCTCGTCGCGGAGGTACTCGCCCCACTCCTCGCTCGCGCAGAAGTCTCGGTGTTCGCTGTTCATGCCTGCCAGTGAAACATATATGTTTCATTCCTGCAACCTGTATGATGCACACTCGTGGACGACGGGCTCCTGGACGCGGCGGATGCCGTGCTGATGGAACACGGCTTCGACGGCGTGTCTCTCGAGCGCGTCGCCGACCGCGCGGGGCTCTCGCGGGTGACGCTGTGGCGGCGCGGTGTGACGACGGAAGCGCTGGTCACCGGCCTGCTCCAGCGGCTCGCCGACGACTACCGGGCGGAATTCTGGCCGATCCTCCACTCCGCGGAAACCGGGCTCGAGCGCCTGTCCGCCTGCGTCGAGGCGCTCCTCGCCGTCGCGGACCGGCACCTCGACCTGCTGGCGGTCTCGGACGAGGCCTTTCACTGGGCAGCCGAGCGATGCTCTTTTCCCGAAGGATGGAACGGCTTCCTCACCCCGTTCGTCGGCGCCCTGCGGCAGGGGGCGGCCGACGGCTCGATGACGTTCCCGGGACGGCCGGCCGACGCGGCCGACGTGGTCTTCAACACCGCCTGCTGGGGCTACGTGCACCTTCGCCGGCGGCACGGATGGTCGGCTCAGCGGGCGCGCTCGCAGGTGGTGGCCTTGCTGCTCGAAGGCATGCGTGCCGAGCCCGGCACGACACGCTGACGAGCGCGGGGTCAGGTGAGCCGGCGGTACAAACGATTGGCGAGCGGGATGAACACGAGCAGCAGGCCGATGATCCAGGCCACCGACTTGAAGAGGAGCCCGTGGAACGAGTCGACGGGCACGTGCGTGATGGGGTCGGTGATCGCCGGGAACCCGATCGCCAGATAGCGCGCGAGGTTGCACCAGTACGTCACCGGGTTGTGCCGCGCGATGACCTGCATGAACGGCGCCATCCCGACGACCGGCACGAATGCCGAGCTGATGAACACGATGGGGAAGATCGTCGTGAACGACGCGGCCTGCACCGCCTCCACCTGCTTCAGCGCGAGGCCGATGCACGCGAACATCCATGAGAACGTGAACCCGACCGCCATCACCAGCAGGATCATCAACAGCGCGTTGCCGAGCCCGTTGTGGAAGCGGAAGCCGACGAGGTAGCCGATCACCAGGACGATCGCGACCAGGATGAGGTTCTTCGACAGGTCGAACGTGGTTCGCCCGATCAGGACGGCCGAGCGCGCCATCGGCAGCGATCGGAACCGGTCGATGATTCCCTTCTTCATGTCCTCCGCCAGCCCGACCGCCGTGGTCGCCGCGCCGAAGATGGCGTTCTGCACGAAGATCCCCGGCATCAGGAACTCGACGTAGTTCAGCCCCGGCGGGAGGTTCGCGATGTTGTTCGCGTAGATGAACCGGAACAGCAGCACGAACATGATGGGCTGGACGAGCTCGAAGATGAACACGGTCGGGACACGTGTCAGGGTCAAGAGGTTCCGCCTCGCCACCAGGCGCCCGTTCGACGCGGCGCGCGCGATCTTTGCGGTCACGCTCGCAGGCGCGCGCCGCGTCCTCGGAGGTGAGATCGCGGCGCTCACTCTGCTCCCTTTCGTCCGCGCCGACGCCTTCGACCCGACGGCGGCGAGTCGCCATTCTCGCCCGACGCCCCCTCCGCGCCGTGGCCGGTGAGCGACATGAACACGTCGTCGAGCGTCGGGCGGTGCACCGCGAAGCCCGACAGGACGACGTTCGCCTCGTCGAGCCGGCGGGTCGCGTCGCGCAGCGCGGCGGCGCCCTCCGTTCCCACCGGCACCCGGATGCGTCCCTCGTCGACGTTCACGTTCGCCTCTCCGGTCCCCAGGCCGGCGAGCGCCTGCGCGGCCCGAGGCGTGTCGGCGACCGCACCGACGTCGATCTCGAGGACCTCGCCGCCGATTCGGTCCTTCAGCTGGTCCGAGGTTCCCTCGGCGATCACCCTCCCAAGGTCGATCACGGTGATCTGGTCGGCGAGCATGTCCGCCTCCTCCAGGTACTGCGTGGTGAGCAGGATCGTCGTCCCCTCCTGCTGCAGCTCGCGGATGAACTCCCACACGTCGATACGGCTGCGCGGGTCGAGTCCCGTGGTCGGCTCGTCGAGGAACAGCACCTCGGGCCGGCCGACGAGGCTCGCGGCGACATCGAGCCGCCGCCGCATGCCGCCGGAGTAGGTTTTCGCCTGTCGGTCGGCCGCCTCCGCGAGCCCGAACCGCTCGAGGATCTCCCGGCTGCGCCGGCGCGCGTCGGCCTTCGCGAGGCCGTACAGGCGCCCGACCATCTCGATGTTCTCGAACCCCGTCAGGTTCTCGTCGACCGCCGCG